>JAGOKC010000046.1:16742-21445 GCA_017994835.1 Aquabacterium sp.
GGCGCGGGGCGGGCGGCCGGTGCGCGGGGCCTCGGGCTCGCTGGCCTGGGCGGCGTCGTAGGCCTCGACGATGCGCTGCACCAGCGGGTGGCGCACCACGTCGGCCGAGGTGAAGCGGGTGAAGGCCACGCCATTGACCCGTTTGAGGATGCGCTCGGCCTCGATCAGGCCGCTGCGCGCGCCGCGCGGCAGGTCGATCTGGCTGACGTCGCCGGTCACCACCGCGCGAGAGCCAAAGCCGATGCGGGTGAGGAACATCTTCATCTGCTCGGGCGTGGTGTTCTGTGCCTCGTCGAGGATGATGAAGGCGTGGTTCAAGGTGCGCCCACGCATGAAGGCCAGCGGCGCGATCTCGATCAGGCCCTTTTCAAACGCCTTGGTCACGCGGTCAAACCCCATCAGGTCGTACAGCGCGTCGTACAGCGGGCGCAGGTAGGGATCGACCTTTTGCGTGAGGTCGCCAGGCAAAAAGCCCAGGCGCTCACCCGCCTCCACGGCCGGGCGCGTCAGGATGATGCGCTGCACGCTGCTGCGCTCCAGCGCGTCCACCGCACAGGCCACCGCCAGGAAGGTCTTGCCCGTGCCAGCCGGCCCGATGCCGAAGGTCAGGTCGTGGCCCAGCACCTGGCGCAGGTAGCTGACCTGGTTGGGCGTGCGGCCTTGCAGGTCGGCGCGGCGCGTGTGCAGGGTGGGGCCGTCCGTGCCCTCGTCGGGCAGGGACGGTGCAGCCTCGGCGGCGCTGCCGCGCTTGGGCTGCAGGGCACGTTGCCGGGCCGCCAGCACGGAGGTGATGGCGAGCTGCACCATCTCTGCGCTCACGGGCCGCGCACATTGCGCATAGAGGGATTCCAGCAACTCGACCACCTGCTGCGGCACGCCGCGCGCACCCTCAATGCGAAAGTGCTCGCCACGCCGGCTCAGCGTCACATTGAAGGCCGCTTCGATGGTGCGCAGATGTTCGTCCAGCGATCCGCACAGATGCGCAAGTCGGGAGTTATCCGGAGGAGAAAAGCTGTGTCGCAGTTGCATGGAGGCCCGTAAGAAGCGAAAGCTTGCAAATTGTCGCCTGCCGTTCACGTCAATGCATGACATCTCTTGCGAAAATGAAGCGATCAACAGGGTGCATTGGTTGGGTGCCTGAGCAGGAGTGTTTGTGAGCATGTCGTATCGCGGGTGGCAGTCATGGGCCCGCCGTTTCCGTCAGGAATGGAGCACCGCCGAAGACGGTGGCAGCGACGCCGTGGCCGAACGCGCCGGACGGGTGTCCGGCCGCCTGTTCTGGATGGCCTTGTTCATGGGCCTGGTGCTGGCCGGTTTGGTGGGCTGGGGTCTGCTGTTGCTCAACCGCGAGGCGGTGCGTCTGAGTCACCCCGCCAGCGGCGAACAGACTCAGGCCAGCGTCATTCACACCCTGGGGCAAGCCTGGGTGGTGCAGGGCAACACCGCCCATTTTCCGCAGGGCGCATCCGGACGCATGGTGTCGCTGCCCGATGAGTGGGCGCTCAACCACCCCCGCTACCACGGTGCCCTCTGGTATCGCTTTGCGGTCGATGGGCCGGTGAGCCGCTACGCCGATGCCGATGTGCTCGCCATCTACATCGAGCGCGCTTGCTCGAACGTCGAAGTTCACCTCAATGGGCAGGTGCTTTACCGTGGTGGACGCATGGCCGAGCCCTATGCCCGCCATTGCTACCGCTCGCATGTGGTGTCGCTGCCCAAGGCACTGCTCAAGGCGCAGGGCAATGTGGTGGACCTCAAGGTGGTGGGCCACGCGCTTGAAACCGTGTCCGCGCGCCAGCGTGCCGGCGGCTTGACCTCGGTGCGTCTGGGTGCACTGGCCGATGTCCACACCTTGTATGACGACCAGGAGTTCTGGACCTCCACCCTGTCGCGGGTGCTGGGTGGCATTCTGGGGGTGATGGGTTTGTTTGCCCTGGGCTTGGCCTGGATCCGTCGGCTCGATTACCTGATGTATTTCGGTTTCCTGACCATTGGCTGGGCCTTGGCAACAGCGCGCTTCTGGCTGACCGAGTTGCCGGTGCCCAATGCCACGGTCGAGGTGCTGATCGCCATGATGTTTGCCCCGCTGGTGGGTTGCGCGGTGCAGTTCGTGCTGTGTTACGCCGGGGCGCGTTTGAAGCCCATGATCAGTGAGGTGTGGATGGGCCGGGTGCGTACCTGGCTGTGGGCGCAGTGCGTGTTGCTGCCCTTGAGCCTGCTGTGGCTGGGCTCGGATCGGCTGTTCCTGGGGGTGAGCCTGTGGTATCCCTTGTTTGCGTTCGAAATCTGCGCGGGCATTGGTTATTTTCTGTGGGCGGCGGGCAAGAAGCGCCGTCCCGAGTTCTGGTTGATGTGCGCCGTCATGGGGGTGGTGGTGGCCGTGCTGGGCATCGAGCTGTCTTACCAGGCGGGCTGGATCAAGCTGTGGGGCGTGCATGTCACCCACTTTGTGATGCCGCTGATGTACGCGGCCGTCGCTGTGCGCCTCATTCAGGTCTATGCCAAAGCCCTGCAGTCCGCCCAGGGGGCCAAGATCAGGCTGGAGGAGCGCATCAAGGAAGTCACCGCCGAGATGGAGGGCAACTTCAACCAGATCGCCGAGTTGCGCGCCGAGCAGGTGGCCGAAAAAGAGCGCAAGCGCATCGCCTCCGACCTGCACGACGACCTGGGGGCCAAGCTGCTCACCATCGTCCACACCAGCAACAACGACCGCATCTCGACCCTGGCGCGCGAGGCGCTGGAAGAAATGCGTTTGTCGGTGCGCGGCCTGACCGGGCGGCCCATGGTGCTGTCCGATGCCTTGGCCGACTGGCGCGCCGAAGTGGTCTCGCGCCTGCGCCAGGCTGGCATCGAGTGCGAATGGCGCAACCCCAACGACATCATCGAAGAGCCGCTGTCTTCGCGCACCTATGTGCAGACCACGCGCATCCTGCGTGAGGCAGTCAGCAACGTCATCAAGCACAGCGGTGCCTCGCACGTGATCGTGTCGGCCGAGGTGCATCTGGAGATGCATGATTTTGTGCTCGTCATCCAGGACAACGGCAAGGGCATCGAGCTGGCGCTCGATGACCGCACCGACCGGGGTCACGGCATGACCAGCATGAAGCACCGCGCCAAACAGCTCAGTGGACAGTGTCTGGTGGAGTCCGGTCCTGGCTTTGGCACCATCATTCGCTTGACGCTGCCCCTTGAAGTTGCCACCATGCAGCAGCCGCCGTCCATTGCGACGCCGCGCATGGTGGATCACGTGCGCAGTTCCTGAGCGCGCACGCCCCTATCAGTAGAGAGAGGTCACACCCCCATGAAGCAAATTCTTCTCCTGGAAGATCTGCCCGAAATTCGTGCCTGGCTTAAAACCCTGGCCCTGCAGGTGTTCCCGGACGCCCAGATCAGCGAGGCCTCACGCATTCACGACGCGCTCGAGCTGGTCAACGCCGTGCGCTTTGATGTGGCCATGCTCGACCTGGGACTGCCCGATGGCTCGGGGGTGGAGGTGGTGCAGGCGCTGCGCGAAAAGCAGCCCGAGGCCCAGTCGGTGGTAGTGACCATTCACGAAGACGACGATCACCTGTTCCCGGCGCTGCAAGCTGGGGCGTTTGGCTACCTGCTCAAGGAGCAGTCGCGCGAGCAGCTCTCCGAGCAGCTGCAGCGCATCAGCCAGGGCGAACCGCCGCTGTCGCCGTCCATTGCCCGTCGCGTGATCCAGTACTTCACCGCGCAGGCCCGCCAGCAACCCATGCGCGAGCCCGACAACGTGACCCCGCACGTGCAACTGACCGACCGCGAAAACGAGGTGCTGTTGCGCGTCGCCAAGGGCTTCACGCTGCCTGAAATCGGCGTGCAGCTCAACCTGTCGCGTCACACCATTGCCGACTACGTCAAGCAGATCTACCGCAAGCTCAATGTGTCGTCGCGGGCTGAAGCGGCGCTGGAAGCGCAGCGTCTGGGCCTGTTCCGTCGCTAAACTGCCCGCATGATCTCTCGACTGACCGGGGTGCTGGCCGAAAAAGCCCCCCCCTTTGTGCTGGTGGACGTCAACGGCGTCGGCTACGAAGTGCAGGTGCCCATGAGCACCTTCTACAACCTGCCTGAGCTCGGTGCCAAGGTCACGCTGCTGACCCAGTTCATCGTGCGCGAGGACGCGCAACTGCTCTACGGTTTTCTCACGCCCACCGAGCGGGCGTCGTTTCGCGAGCTGATCAAGATCAGCGGCGTCGGGCCGCGCATCGCGCTGGCGCTGCTCTCGGGCCTGAACACCGACGAGCTGGCCCAGGCCGTGGCGGCGCAGGATGCCAGTCGCCTGGTCAAGGTGCCGGGCATTGGCAAAAAAACCGCCGAGCGCCTGCTGCTCGAACTCAAGGGCAAGATGGCCCCGGAGCTGGCCGCACCTGGCTGGAGCGCCGTCAGCGACGCGCAAACCGACATTGGTCAGGCTCTGATCGCGCTGGGCTACTCCGACAAGGAGGCGCAACTGGCCCTCAAGGCCCTGCCGCCCGATGTGTCGGTGAGCGAGGGCATCAAACAGGCGCTCAAGGGATTGGCGCGCTGAACGGATCGCGTGACGGGGGGTGCGTGATGCCGGTATCATCGGCCATCATGCGTTTCTTTCGTTCATTTGCCTGTCTGATGGGCCTGACTGTGCTCGGGATGGTTGCGGCCATCGCGGCCCCCCCTCACGAGGTGGCGCGCGCGTCTGCGCCCAT
>JAGOKC010000047.1 GCA_017994835.1 Aquabacterium sp.
CACCCTCTCCGCCAAAAATGGCCCAAACACCCAGTACGCAGCGGTGTTTGGGCTTTTTCTTTTCGGCATGACCTCTCGCTCGACCTTGCTGCCTGAGGCTTCGTTGAGCACCTTTTTCAGACCCTGGCGGGCTGCCAGTGTCCGTGAACCCGGCACCGTCCCTCAGTCCCCTGAGCAAGTGCACCCGGTAGCGGGCCCCATGCGCAGTCAAATCTCCCCGTGACCCAGTGAGGCAAAGCGCTGCAGGTGGTGGTCTTCGTCACCCAGCACATGGTCGATCATGACCAGGCGCTTGGCGTAGTGCGGCATGGGCAGCTCCCATGTCACCCCGATGCCACCGTGCAACTGGATGGACTCTTCGGCCACCAGCGTGCCGGTCTTGCCTGCCGTGTACTTGGCGGCCGACAGGGCGCGCTCGCGGGCGATGCGATCGTCGCCGTCCAGTGCCGAGGCAGCGTTGATCACGGCCGAGCGGGCCTGTTCGACTTCGAGCAGCACGGTGGCCATGCGGTGTTGCAGGGCCTGGAAGCTGCCGATGACCTTGCCGAACTGCTTGCGCGTCTGCAGGTACTCGATGGTGGCCTTCTTGCAGACTTCCATCGCGCCCAGGGACTCGGCGGCCAGGGCCAGCAGGCCGCGACCGACGGCGTGCTCCAGCGTGGCGTGGCCTTGGCCTTCGGCGCCCAGCAGGGCCGAGGCGGGCACGCGCACTTGGCTGAAGGCCACCTCGGCGGCACGGGTGCCATCGACGTTGCCGTAGGCGCGTAGGCTCAGGCCCGCGGTGCCGGCGGGCACGATGAACAGCGAGATGCCGGCTTCGTCGTCCACATTGCCGCTGGTGCGGGCCGAGACGATGATTTGCTGGGCCTGGTCGGCAAACGGCACGACCGCCTTGGCACCGTCGATCACATAGTGGTCGCCGTCACGGGTGGCACGGGTGCTGACGCGGTTCAGGGCGTAGTGGGCATCGGCCTCTTCATGGGCCAGCGTGGCGATCAGGCCGCCAGCGATGATCTCTTCGATCAGGGCCTTTTGGGCGTCGTTGCCAGCGTGGGCCAGCGCAGAGCCTGCCAGCACGGCCGTGGCCAGCACGGGCTCGACCACCAGGCCGTGGCCCAGGGACTCGAACACGGTGGCGATGTCAAAGCCGGTGCCGCCAAAGCCGCCTTGCGCTTCGGTGAACAGGGCGCCGATGAGACCCAGCTCGGCGAACTTGGCCCACTGCTCGGGGCTGTAGCCGGTGGCCGACTTGCTGATGGCGTGACGGGTTTCGATGCTGTACTGCTCGGCCAGGTAGCGGTCGAGCGAGTCAGCCAGCATGCGACGGTCGTCGGATGGGTTGAAGTTCATGGTTGTGTTCCTCGCCAGTCGATGCTTACAGACCCAGGATCATCTTGGAGATGATGTTCTTCTGGATTTCGTTGGAGCCGCCGTAGATCGACAGCTTGCGGTAGTTGAAGTAGTGCGATGCCGCAAAGGCCGACTCTTGCGGGCCGATGGGCTCGCCGGTGTAGCCTTCGTCCAGGGCTTCGGCGATGTAGGGCAGCGCATGCACGCCCAGCGCACGACGCGCCAGCGAGAACAGTTCCTGACGGATCTCGGTGCCCTTGATCTTGAGCATCGAGCTTTCCGCACCCGGCACACCGCCACCGGCCACCGCGGCGATCACGCGCAGGTTGGTGGTCTTCATGTTTTCCAGGTCGATCTCGACCTTGGCCAGTCGGGCGGCGAACAGCGGGTCCTGATCCAGCGGCTTGCCGTTCTTCATCACGCGGGCGGCCAGGTGCTTGAGGCGGTCCAGGCCCGCGACCGAGTGGCCGACGCCGGCGATGTTGGTGCGCTCGTGGGTCAGCAGGTACTTGGCGCAGTCCCAGCCCTTGTTCTCTTCGCCCACCAGGTTGGTGACCGGCACGCGCACATCGGTGAAGAAGACTTCGTTGATCTCATGCTCGCCGTCCAGCGTGATGATGGGGCGGATCTCGATGCCGGGGGTGGCCATGTCGACCAGCACGAAGCTGATGCCCTGCTGGGGCTTGGCTTCACGGTCGGTGCGCACCAGGCAGAAGATCATGTTGGCGTGCTGACCCAGGGTGGTCCAGGTCTTTTGGCCATTGATGACGTAGTGGTCGCCATCGCGCACGGCGGTGGTCTTGACCGAGGCCAGGTCGGAGCCGGCACCGGGTTCAGAGTAACCCTGGCACCACCAGTCCTGGCCGTTGAGGATGCGCGGCAGCCAGTGGCGCTTTTGCGCTTCGTTGCCGTACTTGATGATGACGGGGGCCACCATGGCCAGCCCGAAAGGCTGGATGCGGGGTGTGTGGGCCAGGGCGCACTCGTTGTCGAAGATGAACTTTTCGACGGGGTTCCAGCCGGTGCCGCCGTACTCGACGGGCCAGCCGGAAGCCAGCCAGCCCTTCTTGTTCAGCAGGGCGTGCCACGCTTCATGGTCAGCTTTGGTGAAGCGCTTGCCGGTCTGACCCTTGTCTTTCAGGCGGGCGGGTACGTCGTCGTTCAGGAAGCGTTGCACCTCGGCGCGGAACGCCTGTTCTTCAGGGCTAAAGCTCAGGTCCATGTCGGCTCCTTGGTGTCTTTCAGAAAATCTCGAACAAGCCAGCGGCACCCATGCCACCGGCAATGCACATGGTGACGACCGCGTACTTGGCCTTGCGACGCCGGCCTTCCAGCATCACGTGTCCCACCAGTCGCGCACCGGTCATGCCAAAGGGGTGACCTATCGAGATGGCACCACCGTTGACGTTCAGTCGTTCGTCGGGGATGCCGAGCTGTTGCTGGCAGTAGATCGATTGCGAGGCGAAAGCTTCGTTGAGTTCCCACAGGTCAATGTCGTCCACCTTCAGGCCATGACGGGCCAGCAGCTTGGGGACGGCAAACACGGGGCCGATGCCCATTTCATCGGGTTCGCAACCGGCCAGGGCCATGCCACGGAAAGCGCCCAAGGGTTGCAGGCCCAGGCGCGCTGCTTCCTTGGCTTCCATCAGCACGCAGGCCGAGGCACCGTCGGACAGTTGCGAGGCGTTGCCTGCGGTGATGAACTGGTCGGGACCGCGCACCGGCGCGAGCTTGGCCAGTGACTCGTAGGCCGTGCCAGGGCGGTTGCCAGTGTCGTGGCCGATGGTCACTTCCTTGTAAGAGACTTCTTGGGTCTCCTTGTCGGTGACGGCCATGGTGGTTGTCACCGAGATGATCTCGTCCTTGTAGCGCCCTGCAGTTTGCGCCTCGGCCGTCTTGCGCTGAGACTCCACCGAGAAACGGTCCTGCGCTTCGCGGCTGATGCCATAGCGCTGGGCCACGATGTCGGCGGTTTCGATCATCGCCATGTACAGCTCGGGCTTGTGCTCGTTGATCCAGGGATCAACGCCGCTGTCCACCCCCGTGCCTTCGCTGCGGCGGATGCCGGAGATGCTTTCCACGCCACCGGCGATCATGGCCGGCGCACCGTCCACAATGATGCGGCTGGCAGCCAGGGCGATGGCCTGCAGACCTGAAGCGCAGAAGCGGCTCACGGTGGCACCGGCGATGCTCAGGGGCAGACCGGCACGGATCACGCTGGCGCGTGCCACGTTGCGGCTGGTGCGCCCTTCGGGGTAGCCACAGCCCAGGATGGTGTCTTCGATCAGGGTCGGATCGATGCCGGAGCGCTCCACCGCAGCCTTGACCGCGTGCGCAGCCAAGGTGGTGCCCGAGATGATGTTGAACTCGCCGCGATGGGACTTGGTCAGGGGCGTCCGGGCCGTGGACACGATGACGGCTTCACGCATGGTGGGGTCTCCAGAGGGGGCAGATCATTGCTTGTTGAGGCTGTCAAAGGTCTGACCTTCGGCCACCAGCTTGATCAGCAGCGGGGCGGGCTGCCAGAACAGCGGATCTTCTTTGGCAAAGGTCTGGATGTCGGCCAGGATGTGGGGCAGGCCAACCATGTCGGCGTACTTCATGGGGCCACCGCGATGGCGCGGGAAGCCGTAGCCATGCACCAGGGTCACGTCCACATCCAGGGGGCGCAGGGCAATGCCCTCGGCCACCACCTTGGCACCTTCGTTGACCATGGCGGCCAGATAGCGGCGTTGCAGTTGCTCTGGCGTGAAGTGGCGCGGGGTGACGCCTGCCTTGGCGCGCTCTTGGGCGACCAGGGCTTCAACCTCGGGGTCGCGCTGGCCGGTGCGACTGCCTTCGGGGTAGAGGTACCAACCCCGGCCTGTTTTCTGACCAAACCAGCCTCGCTCGCACAGCTGATCAGCGATGTGGACATAGCGGGCGCGCGGGTCGCGTGTCGCCGCACGGCGCTTGCGCGTGGCCCAGCCGATATCGCCCCCCGCCAGGTCACTCATCTCATACGGACCCATGGGGTACCCGAAGTCGCGGGCCATCTGATCGATCTCATAAGGCGAGGCTCCGTCTTCGACCATGTGATCGGCTGCCTGCCGGTACACGGCCAGGATCCGGTTGCCGATGAAGCCATCGCACACACCGGCCCGCACGGGCACTTTCTTGAGCCGCTTGGCCAGCGCGAAGCCGGTGGCGACCACATCGGCACTGACGTGCTCAGGCACGACAATTTCCAGCAACTTCATGATGTTGGCCGGGGAGAAGAAGTGCAGGCCCACCACATCGCCTGGACGAGAGACGCTGCGGGCAATCTCGTTGATGTTCAGGTAGGAGGTGTTGGTGGCCAGCACGGCACCCTTCTTGCAGACACGGTCCAGTTCCGCGAACACGGCTTTCTTGACGTTCATGTCCTCAAACACGGCTTCGATGACGATGTCGGCGTCGACCAGCGCATCGTATGTTGTCGAGCCATGGAAGCGGGCCAACACGGCGGACTGGCCGGCTTCGGTCATGCGCCCCTTCTTGATCTGGCCATCGTAAACCTTGACCACACGAGAGCGGCCCAGATCGAGGGCGGCGTCATCTCGCTCGATCATGGTCACCACCAGGCCTGCATCCAGCAGGGACACGGCAATGCCTGCGCCCATGGTGCCGCCACCGATCACGCCCACGTGCTGGAAGGGGCGTGGCTGGCTGGTCTGGGTCTCTGGTGCTTTGGCCACTTCACGTTCGGCAAAAAAAGCGTGGACCAGCCCGGTGCGTTGCGGGCTGTTGAGGCACTGGGTGAACAGGTCTCGCTCAATGGCCAAGCCTTGCGCGAAAGGCAGGTCCAGGGCAGCCTGCACGCAGTCGATGATCTTGAGTGGAGAGAGCAGACCGCGCTTTTTTTGCGCACCGGTACGGGCCGTGTTGATGGCCGCTTGTTGTGCAGCACGGTCGGACAGAGCCTGTGTGAGCTCACTGGTGCGGCGCACTGCAGCACCATCGCCCAGCAGGCTGCGGGCGTAGGCGATCCCCTCGACGGCGATGTCGTCACTGGTGGCCACGTGGTCAATCAGCCCCATGCGCAGCGCCTCCTTGGTGCCGATCTGACGACCGCTGAGCATCAGGTCCAGTGCGGCTTCGGCACCGATCAGGCGTGGGGTGCGCTGCGTGCCACCGGCACCGGGCAAAAGACCCAGGGTCACTTCAGGCAAGCCCAACTTGGCGTTCTCGGATGCAATGCGGTAGTGGGCTGACAGGGCCATCTCCAGTCCGCCACCCAACGCCGCGCCGTGGATGGCAGCGATCACCAGCTGAGGGCTGGCTTCGATGGTCTCGCAGAGGTCGGGCAAAGAGGGCTCTTGCGGGGGCAGACCGAACTCGCGGATGTCGGCCCCGGCAATGAAGTTGTGGCCCGAGCCCGTGATCACCACGGCGTGCACGCGCGGATCGGCATGGGCTTGTTGGATCGCGACGAGCAAGCCTTGACGCACGGCGGCGCTCAGGGCATTGACCGGCGGGTTGGTCAGTCTGATCAGCGCGATGTGCTCATGCACGGTCAGGGATGCAACAGAAGCGGTGGTCTGGTTCATGGGGTTGCCCTCATCCAAGGGTGCGCAATCTTCGCCGTTGCCAACGCTGCCTTGCTCGGCGTCAATTTGCTTCATGTTGTCCAGCAACTTGAGCAGGTAGTGCAGGGTGTGGGTCAGGTCGCTGTTGGAAAAGTCGCTCAGGGCTTGCTCGCAGTAGCGCTGGATCTTGGGCTGCGCTTGCGTCAGCCACATCTGTCGCCCTGATGGGGTCATGCTGATCAGCCTGGAGCGGCGATCCCGCCCATCGGGTGCGCTGCACAGGTGTCCGTCGCGCTCCATGCGGCCGACCAGGCCGGACAGGTTCTGGCGGCTCACCATCAGGTAGCGGGCCAGGTCACCCACGCTCATGCCTTCTTGTGTGTCCGGTCTGGACAGGGCACCCAGCACGGCCCACTGCTGGGTGGTCAGGCCTTCGCTCTCCACAGCTTTGGTACCTGTTTTGTGCAATATGTTTGCGCATTGATACAGGCGGAAGAAAAGGTGATTGGCTTGTTCCATGCGCGAAGCATCACCAATATCATCAGTGAAAGCCATGAAGGTTCCGTTGAAGTGATCTCTTGCACAAAGATATAGCAACGATGCATATACGTCAATATATTGACATATATGATTCGGTAAGCGAATCCTTCACTGACCAGCGCATCAACCCTGAGCTCAGGTGGTGGTGGCATCGGTGTCGCAACCTGCCGTCGCTTTACCGCTGATCAGACGCAAACCGGTTTTCCAGCACCGTTGAACCCACAAGGATCACACCATGTCTTCACACACCAAGGCCACTTTCCAATGGGATGACGCCCTGCTGCTGGACCAGCAGTTGACCGACGACGAACGTGCCGTGCGCGACGCCGCGCGCGCCTACTGCCAGGACAAGCTGGCCCCGCGCGTGCTGGAAGCCTTCCGCCACGAGAAGACCGACCCGTCGATCTTCCGCGAGATGGGCGAGCTGGGTCTGCTGGGCGTGACCATCCCCACCGAGTACGGCGGCTCCGGTCTGAACTACGTCTCCTACGGCCTGGTGGCCCGCGAAGTCGAGCGCGTGGACTCGGGCTACCGCTCGATGATGAGCGTGCAGCACTCGCTGGTGATGGTGCCCATCCACGAATTTGGCACCGAAGCGACCAAGCGCAAGTACCTGCCCAAGCTGTGCACCGGCGAGTACATCGGCTGCTTCGGCCTGACCGAACCCGACCACGGCTCCGACCCCGGCAGCATGATCACCCGCGCCACCAAGGTGGAAGGCGGCTACAAGATCAGCGGCTCCAAGATGTGGATCTCCAACTCGCCGATCGCCGACGTGTTCGTGGTCTGGGCGCAGTGCAACGATGATCAGAACGGCAGCGGCAAGGACCAGATCCGTGGCTTCGTGCTGGAAAAGGGCTGGAAGGGCTTGAGCGCTCCCGCCATCCACGGCAAGGTCGGCCTGCGCGCCTCCATCACCGGTGAAATCGTGATGGACGAGGTCTTCTGCCCCGAAGAAAACGCCTTCCCCACCGTGCGCGGCTTGAAGGGCCCCTTCACCTGCCTGAACTCGGCGCGCTTTGGCATCTCCTGGGGTGCCCTGGGTGCCGCCGAAGACTGTTACGCTCGCGCCCGTCAGTACGTGGTGGACCGCAAGCAGTTCGGCAAGCCCCTGGCCGCCAACCAGCTGATCCAGAAGAAGCTGGCCGACATGCTGACCGAGATCACGCTGGGCCTGCAAGGCAGCCTGGCCCTGGGTCGCCTCAAGGACGCCGGCAAGGCCTCGGTGGAAGCCACCTCGGTCATGAAGCGCAACAACTGCGGCAAGTCGCTGGACATCGCCCGCATGGCACGCGACATGATGGGCGGCAACGGCATCTCCGACGAGTTCGGCGTGGCCCGTCACCTGGTCAACCTCGAAGTGGTCAACACCTACGAGGGCACGCACGATGTACACGCCCTGATCCTGGGGCGTGCCATCACGGGCATCGCCGCCTTCTGATCAAACCCCCACTGACAGACACGGAGTCGGCTGCGATTGGCAACCTGCGCAACACCATCCTCAGTCACATTGGCGCCTGCCAGATGGCAAAGTACCGGGTATGAACATCATCATTTTGGGTGCCGGCCGTGTCGGCGAAAGCGTCGCTGAAAGTCTGGTCTCGGAGCAGAACGACATCACCGTGATCGACCAGGATCCCGTGCGGCTCAAGGTGCTGGAAGAGCGCCTGGATTTGCGTGGTGTGGTGGGCAATGGCATCCAGCCTTCGGTGCTGCGTGAGGCCGGTGCGCAGGATGCCGACATGGTCATCGGTTGCGCCACGTCAGACGAATCCAACCTGGTGTTTTGCAAGGTTGCACACACCATCTTTCAAGTGCCGACCACCATTGCGCGCCTGCGTTCACCCGAGTTTGCCGAGGGCGATGAACTGCTCTCCAAAACGGGCTTTGCAGTTGACCGGGTGATTTGCCCGGAAGACTCCGTCACGCATTACATCAACAAACTGCTGGCCTACCCCGAAGCGCTGCAGGTGCTCGAGTTCGCTGGTGGGCGGGTGTGCCTGATTGGCGTGAGGGCTGTGGCGGGCAGTGCGTTGGCGGGGCGCACGATTGCCGAGTGCAAACAGCACTTTACAGACTTCGAGATGCGCGTGGTGGCGCTGTACCGTCAGGACGTGGGGGTGGAGCCATTGCCCACCACGATGGTGTTGCCGGGGGACGAGGTGTTCGTGCTGGCCGCGCAGGAACACATTCGGCAGGTGCTGCGCGCCATTCACAATGTGGACCAGCCTGTGCAGCGGGTGATGATCGGCGGGTGTGGCAAGGTGGGTTTGCGGCTGGCGCGCTCCCTGATCGGGCATTACCAGGTCAAGCTCATCGAGCACAAACTGGCGCGGTGCGAATACTTGGCCAGCCAACTGCCCTCGGACGCACTGGTGTTGCACGGGGACACCGTCGATGAAGACCTGTTGGCAGATGAAAACGTGGCCGACATGGACATGTTCCTGGCCCTGACGGATGACGATGAAGACAACATCATGGCGGCGATGCTTGCCAAACGCCTGGGCGCGCGCCGGGTGATGGCCCTGATCAACCGGCGTTCATATGCCGACATGCTCAACGGCAGCATGATCGACATTGCCGTGTCCCCCGCCCAGACCGTCATCGGTGAGTTGCTGACGCACGTGCGACGCGGTGATGTGGTCGCCGTGCACAGCCTGCGTCGCGGTGCCGCCGAGGCGCTGGAAGGGGTGGCGCGGGGCGATGTGAAAACGTCCCGGCTGGTGGGGCGGCGCATTGAAGACATCAAGCTGCCTGTCGGCGCGCATTTCGGTGCCATCGTGCGTGGCGAGGGGCCCCACTCGCAGGTGCTGATGCCGCACCACGACACGCTCATCGAGGCAGATGATCACATCGTCATTTTCATTCCCCACAAGCGCCTGATTCGCGCGGTGGAAAAGCTGTTTCAGGTGGGTGCCACCTTCTTCGGGTGATCGTCATGCAGTTGTTTGGTCCGGTTCTGGCCTTGCTGGCGCGCATCCTGATGGCATTTGCCTTCACGTTCCTTGTGCCGCTGGCCTGGGCCTGGCACGCAGATGCGATGGCCCTGCGCGCAGTGTGGGGCGCATCCTTCGGGTTGGCGTTTGGCAGTGGTTGGCTGCTGTTCAGGGTCAGCCGCAAATATCAGCGCGAACTGTTGCCGCGCGATGGGTTTTTGCTGGTCAACCTCGTGTGGGTGGTGCTGACCTTTTATGCCATGGTGCCCTTGCTGTTCGCGGTGCCTGACATCACCTTGAGCAAAGCACTTTTTGAGGCCATGAGCGCCCTGACGGCCACCGGGGCCACCGCCTTGTCCGGCCTCGACCACTTGCCCGTGTCGGTCAATGTGTGGCGTTGCTTCCTGCAGTTGGTGGGGGGCTTGGGCATTGTGTTGCTGGTGGTGGCGGTGCTGCCCTTGTTGGGCCTGGGTGGCATGCAGCTCTACAAGGCCGAGACCCCCGGACCCATGAAAGACGCCCGTTTCACACCCCGCATCGCAGAAACGGCGCGGGGGCTCTGGGCGGTGTATTTTTTGCTGTCGTTCGCGTGTTTGCTGTCGTACCGCTGGGCTGGCATGAACTGGGCCGATGCCTTCATGCACATGTGCACGACCATGAGCTTGGGCGGGCTGTCTTCGCACGACGCCAGCTTTGGCTACTGGAACTCGGCTGCCCTGGAGTGGGTTGCCACGGTGTTCATGACATTGGCTGGGATCAGCTTTTTGCGCTACTTCATGGTGTGGCGATCACGCTCGCTGAGTCCGATCTCGTCAGACCGCGAAATTCGCACTTACGTGGTGGCGCTGTTGGTGGCGGTGCTGGTGGTATTTGTGCGCTTGCTCGACCACCAACCGCAAGTTGGTGTGCTTGACACCCTGCGCACGGCCATTTTTCATGTGGTGTCGGTGGCGACCACAACGGGATACGCCTCGCAAGATTACGCACAGTGGCCGGTGGTCTTGCCGGTACTGATGATGTTTATGGGCTCGTTTGCTTCTTGCGCGGGCTCCACGGGCGGGGGCATCAAGATGATTCGCATGGTCTTGCTGATCAAGCAGGCTCGCCGTGAGTTGGTGCGCATCATCCATCCACGGGTGGTGAATCCGGTGACCTTGGGCGGTCAGGCCGTGCCCGCATCGGTCATGCAGTCGGTGCTGGGGTTCATGCTGATCTATGGCGGTGCCACGATGGGGCTGACCTTCCTGATGCTGCTGTCCGGTCTGGACATCGTCACGGCGTTCTCGGCCGTGGTGGCCACGGTCAACAACATCGGACCTGGTTTGGGGCAGGTGGGGCCATCTGGCAATTTTGGGGGCTTGAACGCGTTTCAGCTGTCCCTGCTGAGCTTTGCGATGCTGCTGGGCCGACTGGAATTCATGACCGTGCTGGTGCTGTTCACGCGTCACTTCTGGCGTCGGTGAGGGCAGGATGGCCAGCCTGCGTTGATCGCGCATGTGCTCGGGCTGACACGCGGTTGTCAAATTTGATCTCTATAAAGCGATCTTTGCCGTTCCATCACGAGAACGGTCAACTGCAAGCACTGGAGATGGATGATGCGATCGCTTTTGAGCATGTCTGCCGCACTCGTTGTGGCGCTGTCGTTGTCGGCCTGCGGCACCATGGCGGGTGACGCTGCGGTGTCGGCTGAAGGGTTCCCGACGCGCACGGCGGATGGCCTGTTGGTCGGCCCCAATGGCATGACTGTGTACACCTACGCCAAGGATGGCAAGAACTCCGGCATGTCGGAGTGCTATGACGAATGCGCCACCAACTGGCCGCCGCTGACCGTGGCAACCGGCACGGTGGCCACCAAGGAGCACCCGCTGATCATACGCATGGATGGCACCCGTCAGGTGACCCTGGAAGGCCAGCCGCTGTACTACTACGCCAAGGATGCCAAGCGCGGTGACACAACCGGCGACGGCCTCGGCAAAGACGGTGCCTGGAAGATCAACCGCCGCTGATCGGACACCATCGCGGCAGACGAGGCATCGCTCAACGCGGCGTCTCCTCAGTGGGTCGGGCGAGTCCATCGCCCGGCCCATTTTTTCATCTCGCTGACCCACAGGACGGCGCTGCCCATCGCGACGCAGAACAACCATTGATCCAGGCTCAGCGGCACGGTGCCGAAGGCGACATGGAGCACCGGTAAGTGCACCACCGCGACCTGCAGCAGGGCGGACAGTCCCACCGCGCCCCACAGCCACGCGTTGACGAAGAGCTGGTGGAACGCGCTGCGCGTGTCAGAGCGGGCGTTGAAGGCATTGAACAGCTGCGCGAACACCAGCACGGTGAAGGCGGCGGTGCGAGCCAGGTCCAGGTTGTGATCCCCTTCGATCAGGCCGCCCGGCAAATGCCAGTCCAGCGTCAGCAGTGTGCACACCGCAATCACCAGGCCGTTGAGCATCACGTCCATCCACATGCGCAGGTCGATCACCCGGTCGCTCAGGTGCCGTGGGGGGCGCGCCATCACATCGTCGGTGGGCGGGTCCATGCCCATGGCCAGCGCCGGTCCGGAGTCGGTGATGAGGTTGACCCACAGCAGTTGCGTGGCGAGCAGGGGCAGGATCACGCCATGCCCTTCGTCGAGCAGGCCCAACCACTGCGCGGCGACCACCCCGAGGAACACCGTGAGCACCTCGCCCATGTTGGACGACAGCAGGTAGCGCAGGAACTTGCGGATGTTGTCAAAGATGGCACGTCCCTCGCGCACGGCCTCGACGATGGTGGCGAAGTTGTCATCGGCCAGGATCATCTTGGCCGCCTCCTTGCTCACCTCGGTGCCGGTGATGCCCATGGCGATGCCGATGTCGGCGGCTTTGAGCGCGGGGGCGTCATTGACGCCATCGCCGGTCATCGCGACGATGTGGCCTTGCGCTTGCAGGGCATCGACGATGCGCAGTTTGTGCGCGGGGGCGACACGGGCAAAGACCGAGGTGGTGCGCACGGCCTCGGCCCAGCCAGCGTCATCCAGTGCATCGAGCTCGACACCGGTGAGGGCGCGGGCACCGGGTTCGACCAGGCCCAGGTCGGTGGCGATGCGCTCAGCCGTGCGCGGGTGGTCGCCGGTGATCATGATGACCCGCATGCCGGCGCGTCGCGCTTTCTGGATGGCGTCTGCGGCTTCCTCACGGGGTGGGTCGATGATGCCTGCCGTGCCCGCGAAGATCAATTTCTCTTCCAGCGCGTGGCCTGAGCGCAGGTCTTCATCGGCGGCGATGGGGCGGTAGGCGACCGCCAGGGTGCGCAGCGCGGCCTGGGACAGCTCCTCTACATGCGCCAGTGCCTGTGCCCGCCGCTCCGGCGTCAAAGGCTCCACCGAGTCGCCCACGCGCACGTGGGTGCAGCGCGCCAGCAAGACATCGGGTGCCCCTTTGCTCACCAGCACCGAGGTGTTGCCTTGCTCACGGTCACGGGCCAGCACGGACATCATCTTGCGGTCCGAGGTGAAGGGCACTTCGTCGAAGCGTTCGAAGCGGGCACCACGCTGAGCTTGCGCGCCCAGTTTGTGCTCGGCCACCAGGAAAGCGGCCTCGGTAGGGTCACCTTGAATCTCCCACAGGCCTTCGGTTGTCTGGCGCAGATCGGCGTTCCCGGCCAGGCTGCCACCGCTCAGCAGGGCCGTGTGCTCGCTGTGCACGTCACCTTCGGTCAGAGTCTGTCCCTGGTGCAGCACCGCCCCGGTCGGTGCGTAGCCCACGCCGGTGATGTGGGTGCTGCCCGAGGCGGTCATGCCGCGCTGCAGCGTCATCTCCGAGCGGGTGAGGGTGCCGGTCTTGTCGGTGCAGATGACGGAGGCCGAGCCCAAGGTCTCGACCGACGAGAGGTGCTTGACGATGGCCTGGCGGCGCGCCATGCGCTGCACGCCGATGGCCAGCACCATCGACAAGATGGCGGGCAGCCCTTCGGGCACGGCGGCCACGGCCAGCGACACGCCCAGCATCATCACCGACACCAGCGAGGCCACGCTGTGCACCTCGGTCACCAGCAACACCGAGCCCACCACCAGCGCGCAGATCACGACCACCGCCTGCCCCAGCATCTTGCCGACCAGGCGAATTTCCTTTTGCAGCGGGGTGGCTTCCTGCGGGGTCTGGGCCAGCAGGTGGGCGATGGCACCCATCTGCGTGGCCATGCCCGTGGCGGTGACGATGGCCAGACCCGTGCCTTGTACCACGGCGGTGCCTTTGAAAACCATGTTGTGCTGATCGGCCACCGGCGCGGGGGCGGACAAGGTGGCAGCGTTTTTCAGAACGGCCTCGCTCTCGCCGGTGAGCGACGCTTCCTGCACACGCAGTGAGGTCGCGCGCACCAGACGGGCGTCGGCCCCGACTGCGTCGCCTTCGCCCAGCACCAGCAGGTCACCGCACACCAAAAGCTCGCTGGGTACACGCTCCATCTGACCATCGCGCATCACCGTCGATGTGGCCGCCACCATGCTGGCCAATGCGGCTGCCGCATCGGCCGCCTTGGCCTCTTGCACATAGCCCAGGATGCCGTTGAGCACCACAATCACCAGGATGACCAGCGCGTCCACTGGCCAGCCCACGCGTCCTTCGATGAACCACGCCAGCAAGGTGACCATCACCGCCGCCATCAGCAGGTAGATGAGGGGATCCTGGAATTGTTTGAGCAACCGTTGCCACGCTGGGGGCGGAGGCGTGGTGTCGAGCCGGTTAGGGCCGTTCTGGGTGAGACGGCGGGCGGCCTCCTGGGCACTCAAACCACGAACGAGATCGGTCTGCACGGCGGCAGCCACAGCCTCGGCCGTTTGCAGGGGGACGTTCAAGGAGGAGGGCGCGCTTGCCATGTCAGACTCTCATCAGAGTCCACACCATACCGCCTTCCTGCGACTCAGGCGCGCGGCACCCATGCAATCACTTGCTCACAGCTTGGCAGGTGGCCGGGCGTCACCAGATCAGCCAGCGTAACGCCATCGAGCACCGCCAGGTACTCGGCCATGGCCGCCTTCAGAATGCGTTTGAGTTGACACAGCCCGTCGAGCCGACAGGTGTTGACCGCCGGGTCAAAGCACTCGACCAGATTGAAGTCTGTTTCTGTTTGCCGCACCACCGTGCCCAGCACGATTTGATCTGCAGGTTTGAGCAGGCGCAGTCCACCCCCGCGCCCTCGCGTCGTCTCCAGCCAACCGGCTGCCGCCAGGGTCATGGCGATCTTGGTCAGGTGGCTGCGCGAGATACCGTGCGCCTGCGCGATCTCGCTGATCGTGGGCGGAGTGGGGCGCTCCTCGGTGGCCGCGCAGTACATCAGCACCCGCAGGCTGTAGTCGGTCCACTGGGTCAATCGCATGGTTTCATCAAAAGATTCATCTTGCATGCATCTTATACGCTTAGAATGTGCATGTTGTATGAATCTTTAAGGAGCGACCCATGCACACCCCTCATACCGTTTCGCCGACCACCCCCACCTCGACCGACCTGGCCCAACAATCGCTGGGCGAAATCGCCGTGGCCCTGCCCGGTGCCACCGCTGTTTTCCGCCGCCTCAAGCTTGATTTCTGCTGCGGTGGTCAGGTTCGCCTGGTTGATGCCTGCGCGGCCAAGGGTCTGGACGCTGATGCGCTCGTGACCGAGCTCAAGGCACTGGTGCGTGATGATGCCGCCCCTGCTGCACCCGAACCTGCTGCCCTGGTCGATCACATCGTGTCGCGCTACCACGAGGTGCACCGCGCCCAGTTGCCCGAACTGATCCGCATGGCACGCCGCGTCGAAGCCGTTCACCGCGACAATCCGCACGTGCCGGTGGGCCTGGCTGACCACCTTGAGCGCATGGACGAAGAGCTGCGCGACCACATGGCGAAAGAAGAAGGGGTGCTGTTCCCCATGCTCAAGGCCGGTGGCCACCCCATGGTCAGCCAGCCGATTTCCATGATGCGCCATGAGCACGTGGACCACGGTGAACACCTCGCCCGCCTGGCCGAACTCACCAACGACCACACCCCCCCTCCGGGAGCCTGCAACACCTGGCGTGCCCTGTTTGCGGGCACGGGACAGTTGTCTGACGATCTGATCCAGCACATCCACCTTGAAAACAACGTGTTGTTTCCCGCATTTGAGGGTGCTGCGCACTGATCTGTTGACGGGTTGAATGCCCAGGGGCAAGTGATCAAGATGGTGGATCGCTTGCCCGGTGTTCTGTTTTGCCAGGGTGGAGGGTAAAATCCACTACCCAACGTGTGTGTCAACGTCATGACATCACCACACCCAAGAGAACACGATGATCTTTGGAAAGCTGCTGCCCCGTGAGGGCAATTTTTTTGCGCTGTTCAACCAGCATGCCGAGCACACCGTGACGGCCGTTCACGCTTTTGCGGACATGGTCAAACACTATGCTGATCCGGCCTTGCGTGAGCGTTACAACCGCGCTGTGGACGACGCCGAAGGTGCGGCAGACTCGGTGACTCTGGAGGTCAACCGGATCCTGCATCAAACCTTCATCACCCCGATCGATCGCGAGCAGATCCACTCGCTGATCAACACCATGGACGATGTGGCTGACCTGCTTCAGGATGCCGCAGAAGCGATGTCTCTGTACGACATTCGTGTCATGACCGACCACATCGTTCGCCTGACCGACCTGTGCGTGCGTTGTGTAGAGCGTCAAAAGACCGCCGTGGCGATGCTGGACCAGGTCGGTCGTGCCCAGACCGCTGCTGCCGCCCTGAAAATTTGCGCCGAAATCGACCAGCTTGAAGGCGAGGCCGACAAGGTGCTGCACAACGCCATGAGCAAGCTGTTCCGCGAAGAGCCCGATGTGCGCGAGGTGATCAAGCTCAAGGCGATTTATGAGCTGCTGGAAACCGTCACAGACCGGTCCGACGATGTGGCCAAGCTCATCGAGGGCGTGATCCTCGAGAACTCCTGATCCGAGGGGCCTGATCATGGCAACCATGCAGGTGGCTCTCTGGGTCATCATTTTCCTGGTGGCGCTGGCGCTGGTGTTCGACTTCATGAACGGCTTCCACGATGCCGCCAACTCGATCGCCACTGTCGTGTCCACCGGGGTGCTCCGACCGGGGCAGGCGGTGATCTTCGCTGCCTTCTTCAATTTCATCGCCATCTTCATCTTTCACCTGAGCGTGGCGGCCACCGTGGGCAAAGGCATCGCCGCGCCAGGGGTGGTCGATGTGTACGTGGTGTTCGGAGCCCTGTGCGGTGCCATCACCTGGAACGTCGTCACCTGGTACTACGGCATTCCCAGCAGTTCCTCGCACGCGCTGATCGGGGGCATCGTGGGCGCTGTGCTGGCCAAGGCGGGCACCGGTGCGCTGGTCACCAGCGGCATCGTTCGCACGGTGGCTTTCATCTTCGTGTCGCCCTTGCTGGGCTTTGTGCTGGGCTCGCTGATGATGGTGTTGGTGGCCTGGGTCTGCCGTCGCACCGCGCCTGCTCGGGTTGATCGCTGGTTCCGTCGCCTGCAACTGGTGTCGGCTGGGGCTTACAGCCTGGGACACGGTGGCAACGACGCGCAAAAGACCATCGGCATCATCTGGATGCTGCTGCTGGCGACCGGCTATGCGTCCACCGCCGACACCATGCCGCCCACCTGGACCATCGTGTCCTGTTACGCGGCGATCGGCATCGGCACCATGCTGGGCGGCTGGCGCATCGTCAAGACCATGGGGCAGCGCATCACCAAGCTCAAGCCGGTCGGCGGCTTCTGCGCTGAAACCGGCGGTGCGTTGACGTTGTTCATTGCCACCGGGTTGGGTATTCCCGTTTCGACCACCCACACCATCACGGGTGCCATCGTTGGGGTGGGGTCGGTGCAGCGTGCCAGCGCAGTGCGCTGGGGCGTGGCGGGCAACATCGTCTGGGCCTGGGTGCTCACCATTCCCGCTTCGGCGACGGTGGCGGCGTTGGCTTACGGTATGAGTCGGATGCTGTTCTGATCTGACTCCTGCTCACCCTCGGCACGAGCGAGGGGCACCCTTGAAGCGTCCCATGTTGCCATGTGGACGCTTTTTTCATGATGTGTGGCGTTGGATCTGATTCACACATCTTTACGCCGTGCGCATATGCAGTTCACGCCAACCGCGCAAGATGACCTCATCGACCACCATCTCAACCAGGAGAGTCAACATGTCATCACGCTCGCGTACCCAAATTGCTGCCCCCTCGATCCGCACGCTGTGGACCCTCGGCAGTATGTTGCTGATCGGTGCTGCTGCGGCAGCATTCAGCGTCAACGCCCTGGCGGGTGACCACCGTGGGCACAAGGGCAACCAACATGCAGAGTCGTGCATGCACATGGGCGGTTTCGGCCCTGCTGGCGCTGGTTTGATGGGTGAGACGCGTCGGCTCGATCGCATGCTGGGAGATGTGGGGCTCACCGACGCCCAGCGCACCCAGATTCGCGACATCCAGACCAAGGCGCGCGCCGACCTGAAAGCCTTGCATGAAGGCGACGGCGCTGCGATGCCCCATGGGCTGTCCTTGTTGACCCAAGCCAAGCCCGATGCCGCAGCAGCAGAAAAGGCACGTCAACAGATGTTGGCACGCCACGACAAGGTCAGCCAACGCATGTTGCAGGCTCAACTGGATGTGGCCAATGTTCTGACGCCGGCCCAGCGCGCCAAGATGGCGACCCAGATGAAGGCGCGTCAGGATCGCATGGCCGAACGTGCGCAGCGTCGGGCCGCTCACCATGCAGAGCGTGCTGCCTCGCAACCGGCTGCCGCACCTTCCGCGCCGCGTTGAGCGGGATCTTCAGACCGAGCCGGAGCGCGCGACAATGGCCGACATGAGCAATGAGCACATTCTGTTGATTGACGACGACCTGCGCCTGAGCGCGATGGTGGGTGACTACCTGCGCGTTCAGGGCTATCAGGTGTCCAGTGCTGCCAGTCTGGCAAGCGGGCGAGAACTGCTGGCCCGTCAGGCCTTTGATGCGCTGGTGCTGGACCTCATGCTCCCTGACGGCGACGGCCTTGATCTCTGCAGGGAGTTGCGTGCCTCGCCGCGTCATCGGCATCTGCCCTTGCTGATGCTCAGTGCGCGTGGTGAGCCCACCGATCGCATCGTCGGCCTGGAAGTCGGGGCCGATGACTACCTGCCCAAACCTTTCGAGCCGCGTGAGTTGCTGGCGCGCATCCGTGCCTTGCTGCGTCGCGCCGGACAGGTGCCTGACGAGGGTGACGATGTTTTGCGTTTTGGCCACCTGGAAATCGACAACGGCTTGCGACAGGTTCGCCTGAATGGTCAACCTTGTGACCTGACTTCCTACCAGTTTGATCTGCTGAATGTGCTGGCCCAACACCCAGGTCGGGTCATGAGTCGCGATCAGATCATGGACGCCCTCAAAGGCCATCCGCTGGAAGCCTTCGACCGCTCGATTGACGTCCACATCTCGCGCATCCGTGCGGCCATCGAGGCCGATCCCAAAGAGCCGCGCCGCATTCTGACCGTGCGGGGTGCAGGCTACGTCTTTGCCAAAAAGCAGGACGCCGACACTGGGGTTGCATGAAAACGCTGGCGCTGCGCATTTACCTGACCGTCGTGGCGGTCTTGCTGATTTTTGCGTTGGTCACAGGCTGGTTGGCCCAGCACAATCTTGAACACGAGCGCACCGTGGTGCAGAGCCAGTCGGCCTGGACCGAACGCGCTGCCGCCTGGGGTGAGTTGCTGGAAAACAGCCTGCCGCCCGTCACCGCCCCCAAGGCCCTGCAAGCACAGGTTTTTCTGGATTGGGCGGATCGCCTGCGCCTGCCGATGGCGTTGGAATCGCCTCAGGGTGAACGCATTGCCACCTCCGCCTTGTTGCAGGAACGCCTGCGCATGGGTGGTGAGCATCGCACGCTGTTGCACCGCGTTGAGCTTTCTGACGGACGCAGCCTGTGGATGGCCAAGCGCCTGAATGGACGGCCTCGCATGCACGCCAAATCATCTGCAGCGCCGCCGCCAACCGAGCCGTCGCCGCCTGATTTGTCACCGCTGCCCATTCAACCCTGGCTGGAGCCCTTGTCGCCCATGCTGCCACCCTGGTTGGTGCATGGGGCACCGGCGCTCATCCTGTCGCTGATTTTGCTGTTCGTCGCGGTGGCGCTGAGTGCCTGGCCGGTGGCGCATCGCCTCACACGTCGTCTGCAGGCCTTGCGACAGGGCGTGGAGGTGTTTGGTTCCGGTCAACTCCATCATCGCGTCGCTGTGGAAGGGCGTGATGAGGTGGCCACCCTGGCGCGCAGTTTCAACGAAGCGGCCCAGCGCATCGAAGACCTGATCACCTCAAACCGCAGCCTGCTGGCCAACGCCAGCCATGAGCTGCGCTCGCCCCTGGCGCGCCTGAAAATGGCGGTCTCCATCATGGCGGATCTGCCCCCTGAGCGCGCAGCGCAGATCAAGGAAGAAATTCACCAGGACATTCGCGAGCTCGACGCCCTGGTCGAAGAGGTGCTGCTGGCCAGCCGCATCGACGCGCGGCACGACATTGACCGGGGGCCGGTGGACCTGGTGGGTCTGGTGGCGGAGGAGGCCAGCCGCGTCGGCGCGGAGGTGGAGATCGAAGTGGGTTTCCCGACGCAACCCTACTCAGGCGACGATCGCCTGCTGCGCCGCGCTGCGCGCAATTTGCTGGAGAACGCGCGTCGCTATGGTGGCCCGGACATCCGGGTGCAGCTCACGCATGGCCCCGGGCACATCAGCCTGAGGGTGAATGACCGCGGGCCCGGCGTGTCGGACGACCAGCGCGAGCGCATTTTCGAGCCCTTCTACAGGCTGCCCGGTCACGCCGAGCATGCCGGTGGGGTGGGTCTGGGTCTCAGTCTGGTCCGCCAGATTGCCGTCAAGCACGGGGGGCAGGCACGCTGTGAGGCGCGTGAGGGTGGGGGCAGCTGCTTTGTGATCGAGCTGCCGACAACCCCCACCGCCTGAGAGTGGGGTTGCGCCTCAGGCCTTGCGTCCGATGCTCTCGTAAGTCAGTCCGGCTTGCTGCACCAGGCTGGGTTCGTACAGATTGCGACCGTCAAAGATGATCGACGTTTTGAGCGTGGCCTGGATGCGGTCGAAGTCGGGGCTGCGGAACTCCTTCCACTCGGTCACGATCACCAGCGCGTCGGCACCTTGCAGGGCGGCCATCGGGTTCTCGGCGTAACTCAGGCGCGGCTCATTTCCAAAGATGCGACGGGCCTCGTCCATGGCCACGGGGTCATACACCGTCACGGTGGCACCGCGCTCGAACAACTCGGCCAGCACCACACGGCTGGTGGCTTCACGCATGTCGTCGGTGTTGGGCTTGAAGGCCAGGCCCCACAGTGCAAAGTGCTTGCCTTTGAGGTCGTTGCCAAAACGGCGTGTCACCTTGTCCACCAGTACATGCTTCTGGCGGTCGTTGGCCGCTTCCACGGCCTTGAGCACCAGCAGATCGTGCCCTTCGTCGCTGGCTGTCTTGATCAAGGCTTTGACGTCCTTGGGGAAGCAGCTGCCGCCATAGCCGCAGCCGGCGTAAAGGAAGTGCGTGCCAATGCGCGGGTCCGAGCCAATACCCAGGCGCACCGCTTCAATGTCAGCGCCCATTTTCTCGGCCAGCAGGGCCAACTCGTTCATGAAGCTGATGCGGGTGGCCAGCATGGCGTTGGCAGCGTACTTGGTCAGCTCGGCGCTGCGCACATCCATCACCACCAGGCGTTCATGGTTGCGCTGGAAGGGGGCATACAGGGCGCGCATCAGCAAGATGGCCTGATCGTCGTCGGCACCCACCACGATGCGGTCGGGGCGCATGAAGTCGTCCACTGCCGCGCCCTCTTTCAGGAACTCGGGGTTGGACACCACCGCAAATTTGGCATCGCTGCTGCGCTTGGCCAACTCGTCGGCGACGGCGGCGCGCACCTTGTCGGCCGTGCCCACCGGCACCGTGCTCTTGTCCACGATGACCTTGTAGTCCGTCATCAGGCGGCCGATGTTGCGGGCAGCGGCCAGCACGTACTGCAGGTCGGCCGAGCCATCTTCATCGGGCGGCGTGCCCACCGCGATGAACTGGATGGTGCCGTGTGCCACCGC
>JAGOKC010000048.1 GCA_017994835.1 Aquabacterium sp.
GCACCCCAAGAACAACCTCAAGACCCAGGACAGTTTCCTGCGTGTGGAGCGCTTGCAGGACGGCCAATGGGTCGCCGTGGCCCAGGACTGGGACTGGGAGACCAGCTACCAGTGGCGTCGCGAGGGGTTGGCGTACTCGGTGGTGGACGTGGTGTGGCGCATTCCCGCAGGGACACCGGCGGGCAGCTATCGCTTGCGTCATGACGGCCACTGGAAGAACGGCTGGACCCGCGCGATCTCACCCTACAC
This sequence comes from Aquabacterium sp., assembly GCA_017994835.1. Classification (GTDB taxonomy): domain Bacteria; phylum Pseudomonadota; class Gammaproteobacteria; order Burkholderiales; family Burkholderiaceae_C; genus Aquabacterium. The sequence goes on from JAGOKC010000048.1 coordinate 250, forward strand.
CGGCTTGAGCAGCACGTTCCGCGTGGACTGACCTCACTCGGGCGTCCACACCCGCGCTTCGGTCACCACCGCCATCAGCGGCAGGTCGTGCGCCTGCGGGGCCAACTCGGCCTTGCTCAGGCGCGCGTGCTCCCACGCCACACCGATCACGGTGATGCCGGGGTGGGTGGCCAGATAGCGGTCGAAATACCCTCCGCCATAGCCCAGGCGGTAGCCCTCGGCTGTGAAGCCCACGCAGGGCACCAGCACCACATCAGGCTGCACCGGCCTGCCGGCCGGGCTGGGCAGGCCGCATTCGTCCGCCGTGCTCAGCTCACCCCCATCCCAGGGGCGGTAATGCATGCTCACCGGGTCACGCTGGGCAAAAGGCAGGGCCAGGCGGCAATCCCACTGCATCTGTGCCTTCAGGGCCAGCGTCCTTGGGTTAAATTCGCCGTTCATCGGCCAATACACTCCCAGGCCATCGGGCTCCAGTTGCACCAGCACCTCCCACAGGCGTTGCGCTAGCTGCATTTGCGCGGCTTCGCCCGCAGGCGTGGCGCACCAGGCTTGATGGGCAGCCAGCAGGCGGCGGCGCAATGTCGGGCGATCAGGGGTCGGGTCGGGTGAAGTCATCACAGAGAGTCATTCCATTGAAATTCACACACAAGTATGCGGCCCCGGTCGCCCGGATGCTGGCGGCGATGGCCCTGGCCTGTGGCGTTGTGGCCCCCGCTGCCGTGGCCCAGCCTGCCGATGTTGGCGTTGACAACACGCCCATCCTGGCGGCCCGTGACGCCTGGCGCGCCCGCGATGCAGTGGCCCTGCTCGCCGCCCGCGACCAGCTCATCCGGTTGCAGCACCCTCTGGCCCCTTGGGCCGATTACTGGGCCATGATGCTGCAACTGCCCACCATCAGCGTGGCCGAGGTGGATGCTTTTTTCGCCCGGTGGCCTGACAGCTATGTGGCCGACCGGGGCCGCAACGACTGGTTGCTGGAGCTGGGGCGACGGCAGGACTGGACCACCTTCCTGCGCATTCAGCCGCAGTTCCGCATGGCCGATGACCGCGAAGTCGCATGTCTCGACGTGTGGGCTCGCTACCAGACTCGCCCTGCCACGCAAGCGCCGGCGACGTGGCGCAGCCAGGCACAACAGGCCTGGTGGGATCAGAAGGATGCCGACCAGGGCTGCGACCGCATGGCCAGCGGCCTGCTGGCGGCGGGCGTGCTCATGCCGGACGATGTCTGGCATAAGCTGCGCTTGCTGGTTGAAACCAACAAACCCAAGGGGGTGCAGCAAACCGCTCGGCATCTGGGTGAGGCGGTCGCGCAGGTGGCGGTGCGCCTGATGAATTCACCCCAGGCGGTGCTGCAGCCGGGCGGGCTGGCAGCTTCGCTCACCTCGCCAGACCCGGAACCTGCTGGCGCACCTGGTGCGTCCATCGGTCCGGCGACCAACGTGAAGCCCCCGCCCAAACGGCTCAGCTTGCTGCGCAAGAAGGCGGTGCCCAAACCCACGCTGAACAGCATCCCGCTGACCATTGCCCCCGAATCCCAGGGGCCACTGACCCTGCTGGCTTTCATCCGCTGGGCGAGTGTGGACCATGTCGCTGCGGCCCAGGCCATGGCCGACCCGGCCACCCGCGCGGCCTGGCAGTGGCGTGCGCAAGAGGCCGCATGGGCCTGGTCACAGCTTGGGCGCACCGCAGCGTGGCGTCTGCTGCCGCAAGCGCCCGCGTACTACGCGCGCGCCTGGACCGATCTGGGCATGGCGGCCGGTGCGGGCGAGCTGGCCCAGGGAGCCGGCAACTGGTCGGACGAGACGCTGGCCTGGATGGTGCGGGCAGCGATCCGCTCGGCCACAGCGAGGGACATGTCACGCTGGGTTCAGGTCGAGCAGGCGGTGTCGGCCATGACCCCCGCCCAGCGCAGCGATCCGGCCTGGCTGTACTGGCAGGCACGTGCGTTGCAAGCCAGGGCCGCGCAGACGCCGGATCAGGCTGCCGCACTGCGCCAGCAGGCGCGCGAGTTGTTGATCCGGGTGGCTGATCCGCTGACCTTTTACGGGCAACTGGCATCCGAATCTCTGCAGGGTCGCTCGCCCGCACCGCCTCAGACACCCGCGCCGCTCAGCGAGTCCGAGCTGGTGGCGGCCGAGGTGGAGCCCGGCATCGACCGTGCGCTGCGCCTGCTGGCCCTGGGTTGGCGTTCCGACGCCGTGCGCGAGTGGAACTTCACCCTGTCCCGCACCCGGCACGGTGGGTTGAACGACCGCGAACTGCTGGCCGTGGCCGAGGTGGCGTGTCGTCGGCAGATCTGGGACCGCTGCATCAACACCAGCGAACGCACCCGTCAGCAGGTGAGTCTGGCCCAGCGTTACCCCACGCCCTTCCACGACGAGGTGCTGGCTGCAGCCGCCGAGGTCGGACTGGATGCCGCCTATATGTACGGCCTGATCCGTCAGGAGTCGCGTTTCATTGTGGCGGCGCGCTCGTCGGTGGGCGCTTCGGGTCTGATGCAGGTGATGCCCGCCACGGCGGCCTGGACTGCCCGCAAACTCGACATTCCCTACAGCCCTGAGCTGCTCACCGAACGTTCAACCAATCTGCGCATTGGAGCGGGCTATCTCAAGCTGGTGCTCGACGACTTCGAGGGCACGCAGGCCATGGCGGCGGCGGCCTACAACGCCGGCCCCAGCCGTCCGCGCCGCTGGCGTGAGGGGGGTACCGTGGATGCGGCTGCCTGGGCCGAGAACGTGCCCTTTGCCGAAACCCGTGACTACGTCAAGAAGGTGTTGGCCAACGCCACCGTGTATGGTCATGTGTTGAACGGCCAGTCACTGTCGCTCAAGCGGCGCCTGGGCGAGACCATCGGACCCCGGGTGGTGTCGGCACCCGGCGAGGCGCAAGACCTGCCCTGACAGGCGGCGCATCAAAAGCAAAGGGCCCCATCCGCGAGGAGGGGCCCTTTGTCATGGGGCAGCGCGGGCGCTGCGAGGACAGCACCGACGGTCGTGATCAGGCTGCGCTCATCAGCAATGCCGCAGTGTCGAACACGCTGCTCATCGGCGGCAGGTTCATCACGATGGTGGGCGTGGCATTTTTCGAGACCTTCACGGGCTTCACGTTGGGGTCGTTTTGTGCCACGTCGGCCTTGTCCCAGTTGCTGACCGATTCCTTGCCCGAGACGGCCATGGAATAGAACACGCGGAACGGAATCTTGCGCTCGCTCCAGAAGTCGGCGGCATCGCGGAAGGCGTCGAGCAATTGCTCGCGGGTTTCGCGGTCACAGACGGTGTCACCCGGAATGAGTTCGAGCACGACCACGAAACCGGGCTGTGGGCCTGATTTGTGAACGAGATCGGTCATGCAGTCGTACAGGGCATCCAGGTTCTTGCCGAAGTGATCCGGGAACAGGAAGTCGCGAGCAATGATGTCCAGCACGTCCTGTTTGTCCTTCGCGGCGCTCAGGTTGGTGTACAGGAAGTGGTGGCCAACCGCATGGGCTGCCTGTTGCAGTTCATCCGGGCGAAACGCGCGAATGGCTTGAACGATGTTGGGTCGAACGGTTTGCAACAACATGATCGCTTGGGGCCTTCAGCACCGCGAGCAAGGCTCAAGGGGCTGGTGGGCTGAGTTGAGGGTCAAAGAAAAAAGAGCAAGAAAGGTGACCGGACGGCTCAATGCCGGGGGTCGATGCGTTGAAAGCTGCTGTAGTGATCCTCGGTATAGAAACAAGTTTCAGGTTGACGCATTTCTTTACCTCCGCAGACGATGCGCCGTGCACCACGGTGACGCACGCCTGGGGTGGGTACGGTGTATTCACGGTAGAAACCGCGTGGCTGACGGGGCAGGTGGCGCTCGCGGTTGCCGAACACCGCGCCATCCTGGGTGTGGCGGAACGGGCCGCCTGCCAGGATGCGTCGATGGACGGCTTGCGCTTGAACCGGCAAGTCCGACAAAGGCACCACCGCTTCCATCGCGACCATGTCTGGTGGAGCGGAGCGTCGCGCCTGGACCTCGAGAGGCATCCAGTGGGCGGCGACACCCAGCACCAGTCCAGCCAGGAAAGCCGCAGACCGCGATGTCAGCCTGGACGAGCCTGGCCACCGGATCTGGAAGGGGTCTGTACTCACCACAACAGCTCTACGTCAAAGCCGTGATGCTATAGAAAACCCCCCAAAAGCTCAAGACCCCGGCTGCCGAAAAGCGGGCAGACGGGGCCTTTTGACGGGGGGTTGACAGCCTGTGCTATAAGCACTGCCGTTTTTGAGGTCAGCGCGTGGCGTTGGCGTCGGCGACGGTCATGGCGGTCATGTTGACGATGCGGCGCACCGTGGCCGAAGGCGTGAGAATGCACACTGGCTTGGCCGCACCCAGCAGCACCGGGCCCAGCGCGATGTTGTTGCCCGCAGCCACCTTGAGCAGGTTGTAGGCGATGTTGGCTGCATCCACGTTCGGGCACACCAGCAGGTTGGCCTCACCGGTGAGGGTGCTGCGCGGCATCAGCTTTTGGCGGTAGGGCTCGTCCAGCGCGGTGTCGCCGTGCATCTCGCCGTCGATCTCCAGCCAGGGGGCCTGTTGCTGGATCAGGGCCAGGGCGGTGCGCATCTTCACCGCCGAGGGCTCGTTGCTGGAGCCGAAGTTCGAATGCGACAGCAGCGCCGCCTTCGGACGCTGACCAAAGCGCATCATCTCCTCGGCGGCCATGATGGTGATTTCGGCCAGTTGCTCGGCGGTAGGGTCGTAGTTGATGTGCGTGTCGAGGATGTTGACCGTGCGCCCCGGCAGCACCAGCCCGGTCATCGCGGCATAGGTCTTGACGCCCGCGCGTTTGCCGATCACCTGGTCGATGTAATACAGGTGCAGGGCCGTGTTGCCCCAGGTGCCGCAGATCAGGCCATCGACCTCGCCTTTGTGCAACAGCATCGAGCTGATCAGCGTCAGGCGACGGCGCATCTCGATCTTGGCCATCTGCTGGGTCACGCCCTTGCGCTCGGTCAGCTGGTGGTAGGTTTGCCAGAAGTCGCGGTAACGCGGATCGTTTTCGACGCTGACGGCGTCGTAGTCCACGCCCGCCTTCATGCGCAGACCATACTGTTCGATGCGCTGGGTGATGATCTCCGGACGGCCCACCAGGGTCGGGCGCGCGATGTTCTCGTCGATGACGATCTGGGCGGCGCGCAGCACGCCTTCGTTCTCGCCCTCGGCGTAGGCAATGCGCTTGTTCTTGGCGCGCTTGGCCACGCTGAAGATCGGCTTCATGGTGGTGCCCGAGGCGTACACGAAGCTCTGCAGCTTTTCGCGATAGGCCACAAAGTCGGTCACCGGGCGCGAGGCCACGCCCGAGTCCGCCGCCGCCTTGGCCACCGCCGGCGCGATCATCATCATCAGGCGCGGGTCAAAAGGTTTGGGAATCAGGTATTCCGGCCCGAAACTGAGGGTCTCGCCCGCATAGGCGGCGGCAATCACATCGCTTTGCTCGGCCTGGGCCAACTCGGCAATGGCACGCACGGCCGCGATCTCCATCTCGTCGGTGATGGTGGTCGCACCCGAGTCCAACGCGCCCCGGAAGATGTAGGGGAAGCACAGGACGTTGTTGACCTGGTTCGGGTAGTCCGAACGCCCGGTGGCCATGATGGCGTCGTCGCGCACGGCCTTGACGTCTTCGGGCAGGATCTCGGGATTGGGGTTGGCGAGGGCAAAAATGATCGGATTTGCCGCCATCCTGGCCACCATGTCCGGCTTGAGCACGCCACCGGCCGACAGACCCAGAAAGACGTCCGCCCCGTCGATGACCTCGGCGAGGGTGCGCTGCGTGGTCGGCTGGGCAAAAAAGGCCTTGTCGGGGTCCATCAGTTCGGTGCGGCCTTCATAGACCACACCGGCCAGATCGGTGACCCAGATGTTTTCGCGCGGCAACCCCAGCTTGACCAGCAGACCCAGACAGGCCAGCGCTGCCGCACCGGCCCCCGAGGCCACCAGCTTGACCTGCTTGATGTCTTTGCCCGACACCTTCAGACCATTGAGCAAGGCGGCCCCCACCACGATGGCGGTGCCGTGCTGGTCGTCGTGGAAGACGGGGATCTTCATGCGCTCGCGCAGCTTGCGCTCGATGTAGAAACAGTCTGGTGCCTTGATGTCTTCGAGGTTGATGCCGCCGAAGGTGGGCTCCAGCGAAGCGATGATCTCGACCAGCTTTTCGGGGTCTTTCTCGTTGATCTCGATGTCGAACACATCGATGTCGGAGAACTTCTTGAACAGGACGGCCTTGCCTTCCATCACCGGCTTGGCGGCCAGCGGGCCGATGTCACCCAGGCCCAGCACGGCGGTGCCGTTGGTGATCACGGCCACCAGGTTGCCGCGCGAGGTGTATTTGAAGGCCGCCGTCGGGTTGGCGGCAATTTCTTCGCAGGGCGCGGCCACGCCGGGCGAGTAAGCCAGCGCCAGGTCGCGCTGGTTGGTGAGTTGTTTGGTGGCGCTGATGGCGAGTTTGCCGGGGGTAGGGAACTCGTGATATTCCAGCGCTGCCTTTTTGAGTTCAGCGCGTTTTTGCTCAGGGGTGGTCATGTCAGGTTCACCTTCAAAGGCCGGCGGATGTGCGGGCAGGTTGACATTCTAGGAACATCGGGGTGGTTCCGCCGGTTTCGTCATCGACAATGCACCCATGAGCCTGGGTGAATTTGACCTGATCGAAACTTTTTTCTGGCGGCAACCGGACCAGGGCCCGCACCGCGCGGTGGTGGGCAATGGCGATGACTGCGCGGTGATCGCGCCGGCACCGGGGATGCAGCTGGCCGTCTCCACCGACACGCTGGTGGAGGGGAGGCATTTCCTGTCCACCGTCAGCCCGGCCCGGCTGGGCCACAAGGCCTTGGCCGTCAACCTGTCGGACTTGGCCGCTTGTGGCGCCGCCCCCCTGGCCTTCACACTGGCCTTGACTCTGCCTCGGGTGGACGAGGCCTGGCTGCGCAGCTTCGCCAAAGGCTTGCTCGACCTGGCCGACGAACACGATTGCGAGCTCATCGGTGGGGACACCACGGCCGGGCCCCTGGCGATTGGCATCACCGTGATGGGCGAGGTGCCAGCCGGTCAGACCTTGCTGCGCAGTGGCGCCCAGGTGGGTGACGATCTGTGGGTGAGCGGCCACCCTGGTGAGGCCCGGCTGGCACTGGAAGCCTTCCGGGGCAGCCTGCACCCAGGGTTGAGCGCCGAAGCCTTCGAAGCCACCCGCCTGGCCATGGAGCGCCCCGACCCGCGCGTGGCCCTGGGCGTGGGCCTGCGCGGGCTGGCCACCGCCGCCATCGACGTGTCGGACGGCCTGCTGGGCGACCTGGGCCATGTGCTGCGCCGCAGCTGCGTGGGCGTGTCGCTGTGCCTGGATGACCTGCCCGTGAGCCCCTGGCTCGCCACGCGTTCGCCCGATGAGCGCCTGGACTGCATCCTGGCCGGCGGTGATGACTACGAGCTGCTGTTCACCGCCCCGCCAGCGCAGCGCGAGCGTGTGGTGCAACTGGGGGCTGAGCTGGGCCTGGTGCTCAGCCGCATCGGCCAGATCGAAGCCGAGCCTGGGCTGCGCCTGTGGCGCGGCGCGAGTGCCGTCGCAGAGCCCGCTGAGGGCCGTGAGGCCGTGCCCAACCGCTGGACCTCGTTCGACCACTTCAAGGGGGCCGCATGAGCATGAGCGAGGCACCGCGTCGGGCCACGCTGGGCATCTTGCTCAGCCGTCCGGCCCACTTCATTGCCCTGGGCGCGGGCAGCGGGCTCAGCCCGGTGGCCCCGGGCACGGTCGGTACGCTGTGGGCCTGGCTCAGTTTTGTTGCCCTGCAAAGGGGCATGGGTGGGCTGCCCCACCCCGATCTGATCTGGGCCACCATCCTGCTGGTGGGTTGGCCGCTGGGCTGCTGGGCCTGCACGCGCACTGCGCAGCACTTGCGCGTCAGCGATCCCGGTGCCATCGTGTGGGACGAGATCTGGGCCTTCTGGCTGATGCTGTGGCTGATCGGGCCGGTGGGCTGGCTGGGCCAGCTTGGGGCGTTTGCCGCTTTCCGGTTTTTCGATGCCGCCAAGCCTGGGCCGGTGGCCTGGGCCGATGCCTTGTTCAAGGCCGTGCCGGGTCAGCCCATTGGCTGGCGACAAGGCCTGGGCATCATGTTCGATGACCTGGTGGCGGCGCTGTGTGCCTTGCTGGTGCTGGCTCTGGTGGGGGCGGCGCGAGACCGAGGGGTGCTGGCCACCTTGTTCGCTTGAGCGTGCCCGTGCGATGAGGTGAACGGCCTGCCGGCCAGAAAGGATGAACCGATGAGCGATGCCCTGAATGTGTCGAGCGAGGTGGCCGCCCTGGCTGATCGCCTGAAGGCGCACCACTGGCGACTGGCCACGGCCGAGTCCTGCACCGGCGGGCTGATCGCGGCCAGCTGCACCGCCTTGAGCGGCTCCAGCGAATGGTTCGAGCGCGGTTTCGTCACCTACAGCAACGAGGCCAAGACCGAGATGCTGGGCGTGGACGCGGCCCTGATCGCCCAGCACGGCGCGGTCAGCGAGGCGGTGGCGCGGGCCATGGCAGAAGGCGCTTTGGCGCATTCGCATGCTGACATCGCCGTGGCGGTCACCGGGGTGGCTGGCCCCACGGGAGGTTCAGCCGACAAGCCGGTGGGCACGGTGTGGCTGGCCTGGGCGCTGCGCAGGGGCATCGTGCACACCGAGTTGCTGCACCTGCCGGGCGACCGCGCAGCGGTGCGTGCCGCAACCGTGGCGCATGCCTTGGCGGGTGCACGGTTGCGGGCCACCCCGCTCTGAGCGCGACGCGGGCGTCAGCCCTTTTGCGGACGCCCCATCATGCGCTGCAGCGCGGTGTCGATGACCAGCCCGAACAGGCTGTACAGGATGGAGCCCAGCAGCGCCTGCCAGAACCCGGTCACATGAAAACCTTCCAGCAGGCTGGATGCCATCTGGAAGGTCAGCGCGTTGATCACGAACAGGAACAGGCCCAGCGTCAGCAAGGTGACGGGCAGGGTCAGCAGGATCAGCAGCGGGCGCACGAAGGCGTTGAGCAGACCCATGACCAGGGCGGCCCACATGGCGGAGGTGAAGTTGTCAACCTGCACGCCCAGGTTCCACTGCGTCAGCAGGACCAGGGCACAGGCAAGCAGGAGCCAGCGAATCAGGAGTGTCATGCTTGCAAGCATAGCCCAGCCGATCTGATCGCGGTGAACCAGCGGATCAGGCGGATTCAACCCCGCATGGTGATGCGCTGTCCCACGATGGTTGCCGAGGCCGCGCCCAGTGCCAGCGAACCGGCGGCCCCGGCGAACACGGCAGCCGGCAGTCCGTGGTCCATCAGCAGGCCAAAAGCGGGCGCGGCCAACGCCAGGCCGGTGTCCAGTCCTGCGTAAACGGTGCCATACACCCGGCCCGTCGCACCGGGCGGCGCGGCGCGTTTGATGAGCATGTCGCGCGAGGGGTTTGCCAACCCCGTGCCAAACCCGGCCAGCACCACGCTGAGCGCGGCCAGCCAGGGCGGCAACTGCCCCGAGGCGCTCAGCAGCAACATGATGACCGACATCCCGATGGACACGGCGATGGTGCGCTCCAGCCGGGCCACACGGTTGACCACGAAGCCGCCAATGAACATGCCCACCGCCCCGCACAGCATGTAGCCGGTCACGACAAAGGCGGTGGTGGTGTCGGTCAACCCGTACATCTGGTTGAGAGCGGGGCTGGCAAAACTCTGAATGGCCCCCAGAGCGGCGGCACTCCACAGGAAAAAAGCAAAGCACAGCCACACAGCGGGCTGCTTGAGAAAGGCCAGTGGATGCTCGGACGGCCCGCTGGCCGCCAGCGCCTTGACCTGGGCGCGGTGTCGGGCGTGGTGGTCGTCAAGGTCATCGCGCCGCCACAGCATCAGGGCCAGCACCCCGGCACCCAGCAGGGCAGCGCACAGGGCGGCGATGCGCCAACTGCCGGTGAGGGTGGTCAGTCCGATCAAAAAGACCGGACCCAGCGCCCAGCCCAGGTTGCCGCTCAGGCCGTGCGTTGAAAAAGCATGCCCCAGGCGGGGTGTCGAGACGCGGCGGTTGAGGATGGTGAAGTTGGCCGGGTGCATGGGCGCATTGCCCAGTCCGGCCAGCGCCGCAGCCAGCATCAGGCCGCCATAGCCTTGTGCTGCTGCTGTCGCCAGCGATGCCGCAACGTAGCAAACCATGGCACCGTACAGCACCGGGCGTGCGCCGTGGCGATCGACCACGAAGCCAGCCAATGCCTGGCCCACCCCGGAGATCACGAAAAACACGGTCAACAGCAGGCCCAGCTCCGTGTAGCTGAAGCCAAATTCCCGGATGAACACCGGGAACAGCGGCGGCAGCAGCATGTGGTGGAAGTGCGAAGTGCAGTGACCCAGGCCGATCAGACCGATGGTGCGGATGTCCTGGCGGGCCGAATGGGGGGCGGACTCAGGGGAGGTGACAAAGGACGGCATCCGGGCACTGTGCCACACGGACAAAACACGGACGAAAAAAAACGCGGCCGGAGCCGCGTTTTGTCTGAGCGTGAAACTCAGCCGGGTCAATTAGACCGGGCGGATGTTCGACGCTTGCAGGCCCTTTTGGCCTTGGGTGATGTCGAATTCAACGCGCTGGTTTTCTTGCAGGGTCTTGAAGCCCGAAGAACGGATTTCGCTGAAGTGGGCGAACAGGTCATTGCCGCCGTTGTCTTGAGCGATGAAGCCGAAGCCCTTGCCTTCGTTGAACCACTTGACGGTGCCGGTTTGGTTGGTTGTGGACATGAAATTTCCTTTTAAACAAGTGATGAATAAACATCCACAGCCACATGCTGGGACGTTGCAGAGACACGCAAGAAGATCACTTGGGTGGAAATTCAAACCAACCTGCCGGGTGGCAGGGGATAGAACAGACCTCAGTAACGACGGTCTTGGTATACCTACAAAGACGGAAGATACACGGTTTTGTGCGCTGTGTCTTGTTTTTTTGTGCATCTGTGTGTGGTCAGCCAAAAAAAGGGGGCTTGCGCGACAGTCACATGCAGTCCTGACTCGCATGCTATCATGCTCAGTTACCCATTCGGTCAGAGGTCTTGCGTGGCAGGCCTCATACAGCGGTTGTGATCGGATGGCTGACCCTGCAACACCAGGTGCCGCGCCTTGAGCGCCCCTGATCCTGGTTGTTTGTTCCGGGCAGGTGCGACCACCTGAAGAGGTGATCGCCACAACATCACACCGTCAAGACCTATTGGAGATCGGCCCATGGCCAAGGAAGAACTGATTGAAATGAACGGCGTCGTGAACGAAGTCCTGCCGGACTCGCGTTTCCGCGTCACGCTCGAAAACGGGCACCAGCTGATTGCATACACCTCCGGCAAGATGAAGAAGCACCACATCCGCATCCTGGCGGGTGACAAGGTGTCGCTGGAGCTGTCGCCTTACGACCTGACCAAGGGTCGCATCACCTTCCGTCACATCGAGCGCACCGGCTACACGCCGCCTCCCCGCCGCCACTGATGTGCCTGACCGGGGTCGCGCGCACGTGCGGACACCCGGATGCGAACCTGGTTCGCGCCCCATCATCGTTTTGCCTTGTTGCCTGAATGCGCCCGGTACCTCGTGGGAGGAGCCGGGCTTTGGTGCGTCTGGTGTTGCAGGGGGCGCTCAACGCACCAGCCAGTCGAGGATGGGACGCCATTGCGTCAGGTCCTTGTCCACCTTGTGCGGGGGCACGTCCCACAGGCTCAGACCGTGGGCGGCGAGGTGGGTGTAGTTTTGTGTGTCGCGCAGCTGGGCCAGCCAGGGAATGTCGAGCGAGCGCAGAAAGGTCTGCAGGTGCTCGGCGGCTTTGGTGTGGTCCTTGACGCGGTTGGCCACGACTCCCAGTTTGACCTTCTCGGAGCGTTTGTGGCGGTGCAGCTCGGCCAGAAAGTCCTGCGTGGCGTAGATGTCGAACACGCTGGCCTGCAGCGGCACCAGGATGTGATCGGCCAGCTTCATGACCGCTTGCAGGCGCTTGCCGTGCAGGCCTGCAGGCGTGTCGAGCACGACGTGGGTGGTGCCCTTGGGCGGGCGCACGATGTCGTCGCGGTCGATGTCCCAGCTCTGGATGGTGGGCAGGGTGTCGGGGCGCAGTTGCAGCCACAGGCGCGAGGACTGCTGGCGATCGATGTCACCGAGCATGACACTGTGGCCCTGGCGCGCGAAATAGCCCGCGATGTTGCTCGACAGCGTGGACTTGCCGACGCCGCCTTTGGGATTGGCCACCACGATCACTGGCATGGTCGAGGCTCCTTCCTGTGTCATGGGGTTGTGAGGGGTTTGATTATGGCTGCGGATGCGCGTGAGAATGTGACAGCGCGGGGTTTGAGACAATCGGGCCATCATGGTTGATTTGCCCTCCCTGGACATCGTTTGTTTGTGCGCCGACTGGTGCGGCACCTGCCGTGAGTACGCGCAGGTGTTCGAGGCCTTGCAGCAGGCGTTGCCGGCCCACCGCTACCGCTGGATCGACATCGAGGACGAGGCCGATGCCCTGGGTGATATCGACATCGAGACCTTTCCGACGCTGCTGGTCGCGCAGGCAGGGCGCGTGCTGTTTGCCGGGCCGGTGCTGCCGCGCCTGGGTGATGCCCAGCGTCTGATCGAGGTGCAGGCCGAGGTGGTGCAGCGGCAGGCTTGGCCCTCGGTGGCCAGCCTGGGCTTGCCGGCGGACCAGCAGGCCGCTTTCACGCAACTGGCCCAGGCGCTGCACGCGGCGCGCTGAGCCGCACTGGGCGCAGCTCAGTCGAGCATGGCCGAGAAATCGGTGGCGAGGACTTCGCTGGCGGTGTCGGGGGGCAGCCAGTGCGTCAGCCAGTCGGCCAGGGTGTCGGCTGGCATGGGTTTGGCCACAAAGTAGCCCTGGATCTCGTCGCAGTTCAGGCCGGCCAGCAGCTTCCAGGCTTTGGCGGTTTCCACGCCTTCGGCGACCACGCTCAGGCCCAGGTTGTGGGCCAGGTCGATGGTCGAGCGCACGATCTTGGCATCGTCCAGGTCGGTTTCCATGTGCTTGACGAAGGACTGGTCAATTTTCAGCTCGTCCACGGGCAGGCGCTTGAGGTAGGCCAGGGACGAGTAGCCGGTGCCGAAGTCGTCAATGGACAGCTTGACGCCCAGGGCGTGCAAACGCTCGAGCGTTTGCAGGGCGCGCTGCGGGTCGTCCATGATGGCGCTTTCGGTGATTTCCAGCACGAGGCGCGCAGGCGTGAGCCGGTGGCGTTCGATGATCTGCGCGATCTTGTGGGGCAGATCGGGGTCCATCAGGTCGCGGGTGGACAGGTTGACGGCCAGCTTGAGCGGCAGGCCTTGTTGTTCGAGCTGGGCGCTGAGCCTGGCCACCTCTTCGACAACCCACAGGGTGATGACACGGATGAAGCCGGTTTGCTCGGCAAACGGGATGAAGCGCATGGGCGGCACCATGCCGCGTGTGGGATGAACCCAGCGCACCAGCGCCTCGGCCCCGATGGCCTGACCGGTGCGCAGGTCGATCTTGGGCTGCAGGAAGACGCGCAACTGATGGGTGTCCACAGCCTGACGCAGCTCGCTCAGCAGGGTCAGGGACTCTTCGCTGGTCGAGTCGAGGCCAGGGTGGTACACGATGGCCCCGGCTTGCTGATGTTTGGCCACATACATGGCGATTTCGGCGCGGCTGAGCAGCAGGTCGGGATCATCGCCGTGTTCAGGGGCGCTGGCCATGCCGATGCCTGCGCTGAGATCGACGGTGTGCTCATCGAGAGTGAGCGGGGTTTCAAGGGTGCGCAAGATGCGTTGCGCCACGGGCAGGGCATCGGCGGTCAGGGTGCCCGGCAGCAGCACGGCGAATTCGTCACCGCTCAAGCGGGCGAGCACGGCCTGCGGGTTCGACTGCGTCTGGGTGCGCAGGCGTTCGGCCACGGCTTGCAGCAGCCGATCACCGAAGCGGTGGCCCAGCACGTCGTTGACGTGCTTGAAGCGGTCCATGTCGAGCATCAGCACGGTGCAAGCGCCGCCATGATGGTGGATGCGCTGAAGGGTTTCTTGTAGTTTTTGACGGAACTGCAACCGGTTGGGCAGGGCCGTGAGCGGGTCTTCGTAGGCCAGGCGGCTGATCTGGGTTTCACGTGCCTGGATGGCCTGTCGCATGGTTTCGAACGATTGGGCGAGTTCGCCAATTTCGCCACCGTAGCGGGTGTGCACGGCATCGCCGTAGTCGCCCTGACCGAGACGCCGGGCCGAGTGGGCGAGGCGTCGCAGCGGTGTGGTGATGCGTTGTGCGGTGTATAGCCCACCGATGGCGAACACCAGCACGCCCAGCCCGGTGAGGATGAGCAAGGTCAGTTGCAGGCGTTGGTAGGGAGCCAGGGCCTGATCGACCGAGCGCATCAGCACGGCGGTGACGGCAGGCTGGCCGGGGGCAGCGTTCAGTACGATGGGGCGCGCGCTGTACTCGTCACCGCTCAGGCGCAGCGCGAGATGGGACTGTGTGGCGTGGCGGGTGCTGGCTTGCCAGGCTTGTTGCAAGTCGGGCCATTGGGTGCGTGCGAAGGTGGCCAGCGCGATGCCGAGGGGCGCAGGGGTCTGGCCCTGAGGGGTCAGCAGCACCACCTCCAGGTCCGAGAGGGCGCGGATGTCTTGCAGCGTGCTCGCGTCCACCCGAAAACCCATGCCGACCCAGCCGATGAGGGCAGGCGCGCGCACCGGGACGGCGACGATCTGGAAGGGTTCGCCGCCGATGACCTCGATCTGGCGTGTCTGGCTTTGCCCGGCCAGCGCCTGGGCGGCGTGGCGTTGGACGGCGGCCAGAAAGCGGTCGGCCTGGCCGGTGGTGCTGGCTTGCAGGACAAAGTCAGGGTCGGTGAACAGCGCCAGATCGGCGTGGATGCGCTCGCTGTGGTTGAGCAGGGCCGAGTTCATGGTGGCACGATCTGCACTGGCGACAGCGGCCCGGAAGCCGTAGTCGGCCGACAGGACGCGGGTGGCCTGCTCCAGGCTGTCGGCGTTCTGGTCGAGCAGGTGCAGCAGGACTTTCTCGCCGGTGTCGAGTTCGGCCTGGATGGCCGCGCGGGCGTTGCCGTCGATGCTGTCCTGGATGAACCAGAAGCTCAGTGCCTGGACACCCAGCAGCAAAGCCAAATACACCCCCGCGATGCGATTGTGTAGCTTGCTGGGGTGGAGGTACATCGACAGGGACACGGGGCGCGCAACCTCTGATTCAACGTCGCCACATGGCGGTGCGGTCAGTCTAGCGGGACTCGGTGGGTGCTGTCGCACCGGGTGCCGTGGCAGATGCGGACTTCTGCACGTTTGTGAACTGTTGGTCGAAGCCGTTCAGGAAGGTGCGGACGGTGTCGTCGTCAACTTCGGCGCATTGACGGATGACGACGAGGAACTGACGACCGTTGAGGCTGAGCGCACCCAGCAGGAAAGCGGCGTTGATGGTGGCGGGGAACAGGTTCTCCAGGCGCACGCTGCTGTTCTTGGGGTTGATGAATTCGGCACTGCCCAGGTTGCTGAAGTGGCAACTGATGTCGGGCAGGGCACCACGCGCCTTGCTGCGGGCGATGAGTTGGCCGTAGCGACGGCGTCCGATCAAGGGCACCCATTCGTACAGTGTCAGGGGCAGCGCGTGGTCGCGTCGCTCGAATCGGGCCAGTTGCTGCTGGATCTGTTGTTCGATGTCGGTGATCTGTGCCGTCAGCGTGGGCTGGTGGCGCGCCCGCACGGTGCAGGTGGCGACATAGTTGCCAAAGGTCGGTGCCTGGCCTTCGGGGTAGTAGCGGCGCAGATCGACGGAAATGCGCAGGGCGGCGACGGCTTGCGGGTTGTGGGCATGCGGGGCCAGGAAGGTGTTGGCGATCAGCGCGGTCAGCAGGGCGTTTTGCGTGCAGTTGTTGGCGCGGGCGAGCTGCTTCATGGCTTCGACCGGGCAGGGCAGCTCGTGGTAGCGGATGGCCGAGGTGCTGAAGCGGGGGCTGTGGCGCTGGTTCAGCGTGATGACCTGCTGACCTTGCGCGGCGCGGGCATCGGCACGGCTTTGACGCCAGCCGCGCCAGATGGCCGCAGGCCATTGCCAGGCATGCGCGGGCGTGACGGCGGCGTGCATCGAGGGCGAGTCCAGTGGGCTGGCGCTGATCGGCTGGCCATTGAGGCGGGCGAGGATGGCGCACAGCATCTGGATCATGGAGCGGCCGTCGCCCACGATGTGGTGCACCACGAAGAGCAGGCCGGGTTGGCTGGGGTGGGGCAGGAAGCGGGCGCGCCAGGGCAGGCCGTGTTCCAGTGCCAGGGGGTCGTTCAGGCGGGTGCTGTGCCAGGCTTGCAGGGCTTCGCTGTCGTCGAGATCGACGCCGTGCTCGACCCGGTAGGCGTCGTCGAACAACTGGTCCACGATGAAGTCGTCGGGCAGGATGCGCATCCGGTCGAGCCAGAAGCCCGGCTCGATCACCGAGCGCATGCGTGGGAAGGCGGTGACGAGTTCGCGCAGGGTCTGGCGGACCTGGGCCTCATCGACCGGACCGCTCAGGCGCAGCACATAAGGCTGGTTGATGGGACCGAGACGACCCTCAGCAGCCCAGTACAGGTGCTCGGATCGGTTCAGGGGAATCAGGTCGGGTTGGCTCACGGAGCAGTTTCCATCGCGAGGGGGCGTTGCCTTGACTGTAGAGGGGCAACGCCGGGGCGCTGGAGGGGGCTTTCCATTGAGGGATGCCCCCGATACGAGGGGGCTCTCAGCGGTGAGTTTGTGCCGGGGCGTTGCCGTGGGTGGCACCAGGTGCGGTGCCTTGCGCGGTCTGCGCCAACTCCAGCGCCAGACGACGCAGGGCTTCCCAGCCATCTTGTGGCCATTGCGGGTGGCGCAGACCCTTGACGATGCCATCGACCGTGCTGGCGTGCGCCACCAGTCGGGCCAGGGCGGCCGTGCGGGTACGGGGCAGGATGCGTTCGAACAGGCGCTCGCGCGGGCCCCAGACGCGTTGCTCGCGCAGCACCATGGGCAGGGGCTTGCCGCCGTCCAGCGCGGTGCGGGCGCGGTAGAGGCCCAGGATGTCTTCGGTCAGGGCCCAGTGCACCAGCACGGCGGCCTCGCCTTCGGCCTGCAGGCCGTCGATCATGCGCAGCGTGCGCTCGATCTGGCCGGACAACACCGCCTCGCTGAGCTTGAAGACGTTGAAGCGGGCCACATCGACCACGGCGTCTTCGATCTGCGCGATGGTGAGCGTGCCCGGCGGGTGCAGCAGGCCGAGTTTGACGATTTCCTGGTGGGCGGCGAGCAGGTTGCCCTCGACCCGGTCGGCAAAGAAGGCCAGGGTGCGCTGACCGGCTTCGCCGGGCTCGACCTGCTGGCCCTGGGCCGACAGGCGCTGGGCGATCCACAGCGGCAGCTGGGCGCGCTCGATCGGGTCGCAGCGCAACGTCAGGCCGGTGCCGTCCAGCGCGGTGAACCAGGCGCTGTTGAGCTGCGTTTTGTCCAGGCGCGGCAGGGTGACGAGGGTGAGCAGGCCGTCGTTGCCCTGGGCGGCGCTGCAGTACTGCTGCAGGGCTTGTGAGCCGTCTTTGCCCGGCTTGCCCGAGGGGATGCGGATCTCGATGATCTGCTTGTCGCCGAACAGGGACATTTCGCTGGCCGCGCCCAGCAGGCCCGACCAGTCGAAGTGCGCGCCGCTGACGGTGTGCACCTGACGCTCGGTGTAGCCGGCGGCCCGGGCCGCAGCGCGGATGGTGTCGCCTGCTTCCTGCGCCAGCAGGGGCTCGTCACCGTAGAGAGTGTAGAGGGGCTTGAGCGCACTGGCCCCTTTGCTCAGGTGGGCGGGGAGCTGGTCCAGGCGCAGTTGCATGGGGAGCGGTCGCCGTTCAGCGGCTGGTTTGGGGTGCGGCCAGCTGCTCGCTGCGGATCATGGCCAGGCGACGCAACACCTGATCGACGATGTCGGTCTGCATGCTTCTTTGCAGCGCGGCGGCTTCGTCCTGCTTGGCCAGGGCGTCGCGTTCGTTGTAGCTCAGATCACGCGCCAGGAAGGTGTCGGTGGGGCCGAGCAGTTCGCTGCCGTCGCCGCGCAGGATGCGAAAGCGCACACCGGTGCGCACGCTCATGTCGCGCACCTGGCCGTAAGCGGTCTTGGTGACGACGACCAGGTCGCGGGTGTCACGCAGGGCCTCGAACACCAGGTGGCCGGTGGGCACCTGAGTGGCTGAGGCCGCCTGGGTGGCCTGCAGGGTGCTGTCCACCACATGGACGCCGTTGGCTTCGAGCGCGCGAGCCAGCTCGGTGGCCAGTGGCGAGGTGCTGGCAAAGCCGGTGAGCTGGATGGTCTGGAAGACCATGACGCGTTGGCCGCGGCGCAGCTGGAAGCCGCAGCCCCCGAGGGTGGCCAGGGCGAGGGTGGCGCTCAGGCCGGTGAGGAGATGGCGGCGCTGCATGGTCAGACCACCACGTTGACGAGACGTCCGGGCACGACGACGACCTTCTTGGGTGCCTTGCCTTCGGAGAACTTGATGAACTCGGCGTGGGCCAGGGCGGCAGCCTCGATGGCGGCCTTGTCGGCGCTGGGGCTGACCTTGATGGAGCCGCGCAGCTTGCCGTTGACCTGCAGCATCAGCTCGATCTCGTCTTGCACCAGGGCACCGTTGTCCACCTGGGGCCAGGCCGCATCGAGCAGATCACCTTGCTGATGGGTGTAGCCCAGTTCAGACCACAGGGTGTGCGTGAGGTGGGGCGTGGCGGGGTAGAGCGCGCGCAGCAGGATGCCGAAGCCTTCGATGACGGCGATCTGGCCGTCCGGCGTGTCGGTGCCCTTGAAGCCTTCCAGCGCGTTGAGCAGCTTCATCGCGCCGGAGACCACGGTGTTGTACTGCATGCGCTGGTAGTCATAGTCCACCTGCTTGAGCACGGTGTGCACTTCCAGGCGCAGCGCCTTGGCGTCCTTGCCGAAGGCCACGTCGGCCAGCGAGGTCGCGCCTTGCGTGAGTGCGGCGGTGTCGGCCTTGGGCAGGGCGCTCAGCTTCATGCCGAAGTTCCAGACGCGGCGCAGGAAGCGGAAGCTGCCTTCCACGGCCGCGTCGTTCCACTCCAGCGTCAGCTCGGGCGGCGCGGTGAACATGGTGTACAGGCGGGCGGTGTCGGCGCCGTACTTCTCGATCAGCTCTTGCGGGTCGATGCCGTTGTTCTTCGACTTGGACATGGTGCCCACGCCTTCGTAGTCGATGGCGGTGCCCACGGGCAGCTTGCCGTCGGCGCTGTCGGCTTCGTGGATCAGGCGCGCGCCGATGACCTTGCCGGTCTCATCGAGCACGTGCTCGACGTCGTGCGGCCAGAAGTAGTCCTTGCCGCCCTTGGCGGTGCGGCGCGAGTAGATGTGGTTGAGCACCATGCCCTGGGTGAGCAGCTTCTTGAAGGGCTCGTCGGCCTTGACCAGGCCCAGGTCGCGCATGACCTTGGTCCAAAAGCGCGCATACAGCAGGTGCAGGATGGCGTGCTCGATGCCGCCGATGTACTGGTCCATCGGCATCCAGTAGTCGGTGCGGCCATCGACCATGGCGTCGTGGTTGTCGGCGCAGGTGTAGCGCAGGAAGTACCAGCTCGAGTCCACGAAGGTGTCCATCGTGTCGGTTTCGCGCTGGGCGGGCTTGCCGCACTTCGGGCAGCCGACGTTGAGGAAGTCGGGGCGCGACTTGAGCGGGTTGCCGCTGCCGTCCGGCACCACGTCTTCGGGCAGGACCACGGGCAGGTCCTTTTCGGGTACGGGCACGGGGCCGCAGTCGGCACAGTGGATGATGGGGATGGGGGTGCCCCAGTAGCGCTGGCGGCTGATGCCCCAGTCGCGCAGGCGCCAGGTGGTTTTCTTCTCGCCCACGCCCTGGGCGATCAGCAACTCGGCGACCTTGGCGACGGCGTCCTTGTGGGCCAGGCCGTCGAGCACGCCGGAGTTCACGCACACGCCTTGCTGCTTGTCACCGTACCAGTCGGCCCAGGCGGCCAGGCTGAAGGTCTTGCCTTCGGCTTGGATCACTTGCTTGATCTCGATGCCGTACTTCTGGGCAAAGGCGAAGTCGCGCTCGTCGTGGGCGGGCACGCCCATCACGGCACCGTCGCCGTAGGACATCAGCACGTAGTTGCCGATCCAGACCTCGACCTGCGCGCCGGTGAGCGGGTGGGTGACGAACAGGCCGGTGGGCTGGCCCTTCTTTTCTTGCGTGGCCAGTTCGGCTTCGGTGGTGCCGCCGCTCTGGCACTCGGCGATGAAGGCCTGCAGCTCGGGCTTGAGCGCGGCGGCGTGGGCGGCCAGCGGGTGCTCAGGAGCCACGGCGCAGAAGGTCACGCCCATGATGGTGTCGGCGCGGGTGGTGAAGACCCACAGCTGACCGTTGTTGATTTTCTGGCCGTCGGCGCCGGTGATGTCGTGGCTGAACGCAAAGCGCACGCCTTCGGACTTGCCGATCCAGTTTTCCTGCATCAGGCGCACGCGCTCGGGCCAGCCGGACAGGTAGTTCTTGTCCTCGGGGTTGGCGACGGCGCCCAGCAGCTCTTCGGCGTAGTTCGTGATGTTCAGGTAGTAGCCAGGGATCTCACGCTTTTCGACCAGCGCGCCCGAGCGCCAGCCGCGGCCGTCGATCACCTGTTCGTTGGCCAGCACGGTCTGGTCAACCGGGTCCCAGTTGACGGTTTGCGTGCGGCGCTCGCAGATGCCCGCTTCCAGCATCTTGATGAACAGCCACTGGTTCCACTTGTAGTACGCGGGCTGGCAGGTGGCGATCTCGCGCGACCAGTCGATCGCCAGCCCCATCGCCTTCATCTGCTTCTTCATGTAAGCGATGTTGTCGTAGGTCCAGGCGGCGGGGGGCACCTTGTTCTTGAGCGCGGCGTTTTCGGCCGGCAGGCCGAACGCGTCCCAGCCCATGGGCATGAGCACGTTGTGGCCGTTCATGCGCAGGTAACGGCTCAACATGTCGTTGATCGTGTAGTTGCGCACGTGGCCCATGTGCAGCTTGCCCGAGGGGTAGGGCAGCATGGAGCAGGCGTAGAACGACTTCTTGTCCGGGTTCTCGGTGACGCGGTAGGCGTCGTTCGCTTCCCAGTGCTGTTGGGCACGGGCTTCGACGGCACGCGGGTCGTAGGTCTGGTTGTCGGAAGGAGCGCTCATGGGGTCACCGCAAA
>JAGOKC010000049.1 GCA_017994835.1 Aquabacterium sp.
TCCAGCTCGAACGCGGTGTCGAAGTGGTCTTCGATGGCGCGCTTGTGGCGGCCGGTCACGAAGATCATCTCGCGGATGCCAGCGTTATACGCCTCTTCCACGGCGTACTGGATCAAGGGCTTGTCCACCACGGGCAGCATTTCCTTGGGCTGCGCTTTGGTCGCGGGCAGAAAGCGGGTGCCCAGGCCCGCCACCGGGAAGATGGCTTTGGTGATGCTCACAGATCGTGTCCTTGGTGTGATGTTCCGGATGAACGGCTCAAGACAGGCATTCAACCCAGGCGGTTGAACTGCTGCTGCACGCGCTCCAGCGTGGCACCAAAGTCAGCCATGCGTTGCTTCTCTTGCTCGACCACGGCGGCCGGGGCGCGGGCCACGAAGCTTTCGTTGCCCAGTTTGGCCTGCGCCTTGACAATCTCGCCTTCCAGGCGCTTGATCTCCTTGGTCAAACGCTCCTTCTCGGCGGCCACGTCAATCTCGACGTGCAGGGCCAGGCGGGCGTCACCTTGCACGGCCACGGGCGCCAGTGCGGTGGCTTCGGCAAAGGCGGCTTCGTCCAGTTGCTTGACTTCGCTGAGTTTGCCCAAGGCCTTGAGCACCGGGGCGGCCTTGGCGATGAACTCGGCGTCGCCGGTGACCAGCAGCGGCATGCGCTCGGCGGGCGAGAGGTTCATCTCGCTGCGCAGATTGCGGGTGGTGCCGACGATGGCCTTGAGCTTGGCCATCCAGGCATCCGACGCCGCGCAGACCTTGCCGAGGTCGGCTTGCGGGTAGGGGGCGACCACGATGGTGTCGTCAGCATCAGCGGCCTTGCGATTGGCCACGGGGGCCACCACCTGCCACAGTTCTTCGGTGATGAAGGGGGTGATGGGGTGCAGCAGACGCAGCACGGTTTCCAGCACGCGGATCAGGGTGCGGCGGGTGGCGCGCGCAGCAGCCTCGTCGCCGGCCTCCTTGGCAGCGTTGAGCTGGGCCTTGGCGATTTCGATGTACCAGTCGCAGTACTCATCCCACACGAATTGGTAGATGGCGTTGGCGACGTTGTCCAGACGGAATTCGGCGAAACCTT
This sequence comes from Aquabacterium sp., assembly GCA_017994835.1. GTDB lineage: Bacteria > Pseudomonadota > Gammaproteobacteria > Burkholderiales > Burkholderiaceae_C > Aquabacterium. The sequence continues at coordinate 1,069 of JAGOKC010000049.1, forward strand.
GTTCGACCGCGGCTTCCACGCGCTGCAGTTCGGACACGATCCAGCGGTCAGCGGGGCTGAAGTTCAAGTACCCCGTGGCGGCACACTGGCCAGGCTCTTTGTGGATGTCGAAACCGCAGTCCTGGCCTTCGGTGTTCATCAGCACAAACTTGGTGGCGTTCCACAGCTTGTTGCAGAAGTTGCGGTAGCCCTCGCAGCGTTTGCTGTCAAAGTTGATGCTGCGGCCCAGGCTGGCAAGTGCGGCAAAGGTGAAGCGCAGCGCGTCGGCACCGTAACCAGGAATGCCGTCCGGGAATTCCTTTTCGGTGTTCTTGCGGACCTTGGGGGCCGTTTCGGGCTTGCGCAGACCGGTGGTGCGCTTATCCAGCAGCGGGGCCAGCTCAATGCCGTCGATCAGGTCGACCGGGTCGAGCACATTGCCTTCGCTCTTGCTCATCTTCTGACCTTGCGCATCGCGCACCAGGCCGTGGATGTAGACGTGCTTGAACGGTACCTTGCCGGTGAAGTGCTTGGTCATCATGATCATCCGGGCGACCCAGAAGAAGATGATGTCGTAGCCAGTGACGAGCACGGACGAGGGCAGGAACAGGTCCATTTCCTTGGTCTGCTCAGGCCAGCCCAGGGTGGAGAAGGGCACCAGCGCGGACGAGTACCAAGTGTCGAGCACGTCTTCGTCGCGGGTCAGTTCGCCTTCGTAGCCGGCGGCCTTGGCACGGATGCGCGCTTCGTCTTCGTTGCGGGCGACGAAGATCTCACCGTTGCTGCCGTACCAGGCCGGGATCTGATGGCCCCACCACAGCTGGCGCGAGATGCACCAGTCCTGGATGTTCTTCATCCACTGGTTGTAGGTGTTGACCCAGTTCTCGGGCACGAACTTGACTTCGCCGGAGTCGACCGCTTCGATGGCTTGCTCGGCAATCGACTTACCCTGCGCACCGGGCTTGGTCATGGCGACGAACCACTGGTCCGTCAGCATGGGTTCGATGATCTGGCCGGTACGGGCGCAGCGCGGCACCATCAGCTTGTGCTTCTTGACTTCGACCAGCAGGCCCTCGGCCTCCAGCTGGGTCACCAGCGCCTTGCGGGCCACGAAGCGGTCCAGGCCACGGTAGGCCTCGGGGATCTCTTCCAGGTGCGACACCACCTGCGCGTCAAGCGTGAAGATGGTGATCATCGGCAGGCTGTGGCGCTGGCCGACCTGGTAGTCGTTGGTGTCGTGGGCCGGGGTGACCTTGACCACGCCGGTGCCGAAGTCCTTGTCCACGTGTTCGTCGGCGATCACGGGCACGAGGCGGCCGGTGATGGGCAGCTTGACCAGCTTGCCGATCAGGTGGGCATAGCGCTCGTCTTCGGGGTGGACCATGACGGCGGTGTCGCCCAGCATGGTTTCGGGGCGGGTGGTGGCCACGACCAGGGTCTCATCGCTGCCATCAAGCGGATAGCGGATGTGCCACATCGAGCCGTCTTCTTCCTCGCTCTCGACTTCGAGGTCGGACACGGCGGACTTGAGGATCGGGTCCCAGCTGACCAGGCGCTTGCCTCGGTAGATCAGGCCTTCTTCGTAGAGCTTGACGAAGGTGTCGCTCACGACCTTGGACAGCTTGTCGTCCATCGTGAAGTATTCGTGCTCCCACGAGACCGAGTCACCCATGCGGCGCATTTGCTGGGTGATGGTGGAGCCGCTTTGCTCCTTCCATTCCCAGATCTTGGCGACGAAGTTCTTGCGGCCCAGGTCGTGACGGTTCTGGCCCTTTTCCTGCAGCTGGCGCTCGACCACGATCTGCGTGGCGATGCCGGCGTGGTCGGTGCCGGGGATCCACAGGGTGTTGTGGCCCTTCATGCGGTGGTAGCGCGTCAACGAGTCCATGATGGTCTGGTTGAAGGCATGGCCCATGTGCAGCGTGCCGGTCACATTGGGGGGCGGCAACTGGATGCAGAAGGAGGGCTTGGACTCGTCGAGCGTGGGCTTGTACAGGCCGCGCTGTTCCCACTGGGGGCCATATTTGGCTTCAATGGGAGCGGGATCGAAAGATTTGGCGAGTTCGGTCATGGTGTGGGGTGGCGAGCCACGCCCGTGTGGCGCAGCAGTCTCGGCAGCAAGGCGTCATTTTAGGTGCAGGCGCAGGTGTTGCAGATGCGTCGCACCCCTTCTTGCCGCATGATTTGAGTCAAGTTCTTGGTCGATTCGGATGATGGTGTCATCATGGGCGCTTGGCGCGAGCGGGGGATGCTCATACGATGAACACGAGGCCGGTTCGCTGATGAAGTCGGCCCGATGGCATGGAGGTGTGCATGTACGAACATTTGTTGGTTCCGGTCGATGGCAGTGCGTTGTCTGACAAGGCCATTGAGCACAGCATTGGCTTGGCCAAGATGCTGGGCGCGTCGATCACCGGCTTCACCGCCGAGCCGCCGTTGCCCGTGCTCGTGGTAGAACAAGCCGCTGTGGCCTACGATGTGGAAACGTTCCAGTCGCATGAGAAGCGCTGCGAAGCGCATGCCCGTGAGGTGTTGTTGGCGTTTGCCGAGAAGGCGCGTCAGGCTGGGGTGGCGTTTGATGGCCAGTTCGTCATCTCCGACAACGTGCAGCAGGCGATTGCCGACATGGCTGAACAACGTCACTGTGATCTGATCGTGATGGCTTCACACGGACGTCATGGTTTGGATGCGCTCATTCACGGTTCGTTGACCAAGAGCGTGCTGGCCCATTCCCAGGTGCCGTTATTGGTACTACATTGATCCATTCATTAACCACAAGGAGCTGACCATGAGCGAACTGACCTCGAACCAGAAAGACAAGTTGATGAGTGACCTGAAGCTGGTGATGTCCGATGCGGAGGCCCTGCTCGCGGCCACGGCTGACGATGCCAGCGGTGGCATTGCCGAGTTGCGTACCCGCGTGCAGGCTACGCTGGCGCATGCCAAGAATGGTCTGATCGACGCCCAGGCAGCCGTGGTGGACAAGGCCAAAGCTGCAGCCAAGGCGACCGACGGCTATGTGCACGAAAATCCCTGGAAGTCGATCAGCATCGCCGCAGGCGTGGGCTTGCTGGTGGGGATCCTGATCGGTCGTCGTTGATCAACGCGGCCTGACTTGGCATGACCGATCCGTCCAAAGGGCCCTCATCGCAGGGCCGGGGATTGGGTGCTTCGCTGCAAGGTTTGATGGCCACCTTGGTGGCCATCTTCCAGACGCGGTTGGAGTTGCTCGTCACCGAAATTGAAGAAGAGAAGCGGCGTCTGCTGGCCACGATGGCCTGGGGTGCCGTGAGCGTGCTGGTGGGCTGTTTCGCGCTGGCATTTGCGGCCGTGTTCATCACTGTGCTGTTCTGGGACACCTATCGTCTGTGGGTGTTGGGCGTGATGACCTTGTTGTTTGGGCTCATCAGTGTCTGGGCCATGGCCAGAGTCAAGGCTTTAGCGCGTGAGTCGGGCGAGTTGCTGACCGCCACGCTGGCCGAACTGGATGCGGACCGCCAAGCGTTGATACTGTCTGCGCGTGCGGGCAGGTCAGATGCCCCTGAGGGCTCGCCATGAGGTTCTCCAGGGATGATGACTTGCGGTTGCGCAAGTTGATGCTGCAGCAGCGCAGTGCGGTGCAGCGGCAGGTCTTGGGTATCCAGGTTCGCCAGTTGATGTCGCCTGCTGTGCGGGTGGCGAACCGCGTCAAGGCGGGGGGGCTGTGGGTGAAGACCCATCCGGCATGGGTGGCCGGGGCTGTGGCGTTGCTGGTGGTATGGCGTCCGAAGGCGGTGCTGGGACTGGCCGCACGCTCTCTGGGGCTGTGGTCCACCGCGCGGCGCGTGTTGCCGTTGGCGGTGCGGTTGTGGAGTCAGTGGCAGCAGCGTTCGGCCAGATCTTGAGACCCCGTCGCAAGGAGTGCATGCGATGCATATGACGTTCTATGGTGCGACCAACACGGTCACGGGTTCCCGGACCTTGGTGGAGGTGGCGGGCAAGCGCTTGCTGGTGGACTGTGGATTGTTCCAGGGGTTCAAGGCCTTGCGCGAGCGCAACTGGGACGCGCTGCCGTTCGATGCGCGCAGTCTGGATGCAGTGCTGTTGACGCACGCTCACATTGACCACAGCGGTGCCTTGCCTTTGTTGATGCGCAACGGTTTCACTGGGCCGGTGTGGACGACGGCGGCATCGGCGGATCTGTGTGAAATCCTCCTGATGGACACGGCCCATTTGCAGGAGGAAGAGGCGCGCTATCGCAATCGACACAAAGCGACGCGCCATGAGCCAGCCCAACCGCTCTACACCACGCATGATGCCGAGCGATGTCTGTCACACCTCAAGCGCGTCTCGCAGGGTGAGGTGCTTGAGTTGGGCGACGATGTGAGGGTGCGTTTCACGCGTGCCGGGCACATTCTGGGCGCATCGAGTGTGCACATTGAGCATGGGGGCAAGTCCGTGCTGTTCTCGGGGGATCTGGGGCGTGACGATGACCTGGTGATGTATCCGCCCGAGACGGGTCAGAAGGCCGGTTGGGTGGTGGTGGAGTCCACCTACGGTGACCGCCAGCACCCAGCCACAGACGCAATCGACAAGCTGGGCGACATCATTCGCCGCACAGCAGCACGCGGGGGCGTGGTGCTGATCCCGGCGTTTGCCGTGGGCCGTTCGCAGGGTTTGATGTACGCCTTGTATCGCCTCAAGCAGGCGCGGGCCATTCCGGATCTGCCGATTGTGCTGGACAGCCCCATGGCCATCTCCGCCACCGAGGCCTACGTCAGACACCCCGAGGATCATCGGCTCACGCCGGAAGAGGTGCAGGGGATGCGTGACATGACGCGTTTTGTGCGCACGGTGGACGAGTCCAAAGCACTGTTGCGTCAACGCTACCCGATGGTGATCATCGCGGGCAGCGGCATGGTGACAGGCGGGCGCATCCTGCACCATTTGGCGTACTACGGTCAGCATTCGCGCAACACCGTGGTGCTCAGCGGTTTTCAGGCGGGCGGCACACGAGGTGCTTCGCTGGCAGCCGGGGCCACGTCGCTCAAGATGTTTGGTGAGTACGTGCCGATTCGGTCCGAGGTGGCGCAGATCGAAGGTTTGTCAGCGCACGCGGATCAGGCGGATTTGTTGCACTGGCTGGGAGCCCTCGGGCAAGAACCGGAACAGGTGTTTGTCACGCACGGAGAGCCGCAGGCAGCCGATGCCTTGCGTCTGCAAATCAAGGAAAAATTTGGCTGGAAAGCACGGGTACCCGATTACCGTGAAACGTTCAAGCTGCAAGAAACTTGATCTGCCGCAAGACCCTGATGGCTTCAGGCGACTACCTTCGGGTTCCTTTCTGATGGAATCTGAACATGTCTGCCAATCTGTCTGCCGCCCACTTCCAAAATTCTGCTTACATGGATGAGGCGTTGGCTGAGCGGTTGAGAGGCAGTGGCTTGAAAGCCATGCATTTGGGTGGGCGCGAACTGCTGCCCATCGTGCAAGGCGGGATGGGTGTGGGTGTGTCAGCGCACCACTTGGCAGGCACTGTGGCGGCCATGGGCGGCGTGGGTACCTTGTCGGCAGTGGACGCGCGACGTCACCACCCTGATCTGATGGCCCGCACAGAGGGCTTGTCGAGCCGCATCGGACAGGATGAAGACACCCGCAAACAGGTGGATGCGGCCAACCGCGAGGCGGTGGCACGCGAAATCCGCGCTGCGCGTGAGTGCTCGCAAGGACATGGCCTGATTGCCATGAACGTGATGCGTGCCGTCAGCGACTACGCTGGCTATGTGACGGCATCCCTTGAAGCAGGGGTCGATGCCGTGGTGGTCGGGGCGGGTTTGCCCCTCGATTTGCCCGATCTGGCGCAAGACCACCCGAACGCTTTGCTGATTCCGATTCTGTCGGACGCCCGTGGGGTACAGCTCATTGTCAAGAAGTGGGAGCGTAAGAAGCGCTTGCCCGATGCCATCGTGATCGAGCACCCACGTCTGGCCGGTGGGCACTTGGGTGCCGCCAAGATTGCTGATCTGAACGATCCGCGTTTTGATTTTGAGCGTGTCATCCCTGAATCGCTGGCATTTTTGCGCTCGGCAGGGTTCGAGAAGGACATTCCGCTGATTGCCGCGGGTGGCATCCGTTCGCACGCCGACATTCAACGTGTGCAGAACCTGGGTGCGGCCGGGGTGCAGTTGGGCACGCCTTTCGCCGTGACCCTGGAGGGCGATGCCCACCCTGAGTTCAAGCGGGTGCTGGCCGAAGCGCGCGATGAAGACATGGTCGAGTTCACCAGTGTGGCGGGTTTGCCTGCACGTGCAGTGGGCACACCCTGGCTGAAGGCTTATTTGAAGATTGAAGACCGCTTGCAGTCCGTGGTGCACGCCAAGAACCGTTGCACCAAGGCGTTTGATTGCCTGGCGCAGTGCGGTTTGCGCGATGGCCTGACGGGCTGGGGTCAGTTTTGCATCGACAATCAGTTGGCGGCCGCATTGCGGGGTGATGTGAAGAAGGGTTTGTTCTTCCGAGGTGTGGGAGAGTTGCCCTTTGGTTCGCAGATCCGCTCGGTGCGTGAATTGATGGAGCGTTTGCTCACCCCTGCTGCAGCCCTGCACATGGTTTGAGAGGGTTTGGGCGGCTGGGGCCTAGAATTCCCGGATGATTGAGCACAGCACGACCTCCGGTTTGTTCCCCTCTGCGGCCCCTGCAGGCCACTCTCCTTTGCTGGCCGGACTGAACCCGGAGCAGTTGGCCGCTGTCACGGCCCCACCGGGCCCTGCCTTGATCCTGGCAGGAGCGGGTTCAGGCAAGACCCGGGTGTTGACCACGCGCATCGCCTGGTTGTTGCAGACGGGACAGGTCTCACCGTCGGGCATCATGGCCGTGACCTTCACCAACAAGGCTGCCAAAGAGATGCAGGCGCGTCTTTCGGCCATGTTGCCGCTGAACACGCGCGCCATGTGGATCGGCACCTTCCACGGTCTGTGCAATCGCTTCTTGCGGGCACACGCCCAGCTGGCCGGCTTGCCGCAGGCGTTTCAGATTCTGGACACGCAAGACCAGCTTTCGGCCGTCAAACGCATCATCAAAGCGCTGAAGTTTGACGAAGAAAAGTGCGTGCCCAAGCAGACCAGCTATTTCATCGCCCATGCGAAGGATGCGGGCCAGCGTCCCAAAGACTTGACGCCTCGCGATGAGCTGGGACGCATGCAACAGATGGTTTACCAAGCGTACGAAGACCAGTGCCAGCGCGAAGGCGTGGTGGACTTTGCCGAGCTGATGCTGCGCACCTACGAGATCATGCGCGACCACCCGGAGGTGCGGGATCATTACCAGCGTCGCTTCAAACACATTCTGGTCGATGAGTTCCAGGACACCAACCGCCTGCAGTACATGTGGTTGAAGATGTTTGCGGGTAGCCCGGCGCTCACCGGCAACAGCGTGTTTGCCGTGGGGGACGACGACCAGAGCATCTACGCCTTCCGTGGTGCCCAGGTCAGCAACATGGCCGACTTCGAGCGCGAATTCCGGGTCGCGAAGGTCGTCAAGCTGGAGCAGAACTACCGCAGCCATGGGCACATTCTGGATGCGGCCAACACCCTGATCGCGCAAAACAGCCAGCGGCTGGGCAAGAACCTGCGCACCGACGAGGGGCTGGGCGAGCCCATTCGCATCTTTGAGGCCGCCAGCGACTATGCCGAGGCGCAGTGGGTGGTGGACGAGGCCCGTCAGTTCAAGCGCGAAGGCCAGCCCCTGCACGAGGTGGCGGTGCTGTACCGCAGCAATGCGCAGTCGCGGGTGATCGAGTCGGCGCTGTTCAATGCTGGCGTGCCCTACAAGGTGTATGGCGGGCTGCGCTTTTTCGAGCGGGCCGAGGTGAAGCATGCGCTGGCCTATTTGCGCCTGATCGAGAACCCCAACGACGACACCAGTTTCCTGCGGGTGGTGAACTTCCCGACCCGCGGCATTGGCGCGCGCAGCGTGGAGTTGGTGCAGGATGCGGCGCGCACCAGTGGGCGCAGCCTGACGCAAAGCGTGACCGCCATTCCCGGCAAGACGGGTGCCAATCTGCAGGGCTTTGTGGCCCTGGTGGACGCCATGCGTGAGGCCACGCGCGGCCTGACGCTGCGCCAGATCATCGAACATGTGCTGGAGACCTCGGGCCTGCGCGAGTTTTATCGCAACGAAAAGGAAGGCCAGGACCGCCTGGAGAACCTGGACGAACTGGTCAACGCCGCCGAGGCCTTCGTGACCCAGGAGGGGTTCGGCAAGGACGCCGTGGCGTTGCCGGTGGACGAGCCCGCGGGCATGATCGCCGTGGGTTTGCCGGCCGTCGTGGCCTCGGTGGACATGCTGCCCGATGCCGAAACGGGTGAGATCATCTCGCCCCTGCTGGCGTTCCTGACCCATGCCTCGTTGGAGGCCGGCGACAACCAGGCGCAGGCCGGGCAGGATGCGGTGCAGTTGATGACCATCCACGCCTCCAAGGGCCTGGAGTTCAACAACGTGTTTCTGACCGGATTGGAAGAAGGGCTGTTTCCGCACGAGAACTCGGCCACATCGACTGAGGGCCTGGAGGAAGAGCGCCGCCTGATGTACGTGGCCATCACCCGTGCGCGCCGTCGTCTGCACATCAGCTTCTGCCAGACCCGCATGCTGCACGGCCAGACCCGCTACAACATCAAGAGTCGCTTCCTGGATGAATTGCCGGAAGGGGCGCTGAAGTGGCTTACTCCGCGCAACCAGGGCTTTGGCTCAGGCTTTGCCGCCTCGTACCAGGATGCCTGGTCCAGCGGCAAGGGCATGGGTTCGGTGGTGGGCGCGGGCGCACAGCCCTGGCGCGGTGGTGGTGCCTCAGGCGCAGCGGGCGGCAGCCGAGGGGGCTATGGCGGGCAGGCCCAAGGTGGCTATGGCAAGCGTGAGGAGTCCTTCAAGGACCTGACCGCACCTATCCCGAAGGCCATGGCGCAGGCCAAGTCCGAGGCTGGTTTCAAGGTCGGGCAGTCGGTGTTCCACAACAAGTTCGGCGAAGGCGTCATCCTCACGCTGGAAGGCAATGGTGCCGATGCCCGTGTGCAGGTCAACTTCGGTCGCCACGGCACCAAGTGGCTGATGCTGAGCGTGGCCAAACTGACCCCGATCGAGTGACGCCACAGCTCCGGGCCGGGAGGCTCGGGGGGATGGGGCTCAGGTGGAGATCAGACCAGCCCGTTACGGATCGCGTACACCGTCAGCTCGGAGTTGTTGGTCAGGGCCAGCTTTTCCAGCACCCGCGCCCGGTAGACGCTCACCGTCTTGGGACTGAGCAGCAACTGCTCGGCAATGTCCGACAGACGCTTGCCCGAGGCGATCATCACCAGGGTCTGCAATTCGCGGTCCGACAGTTTCTGGTGGGCATCTTCCTGCGTGGGCGTGGTCAGGTTGTCCACCAGCATCTGCGCCATCTCGGGCGTCACGTACTTCTTGCCTTGGGCCACGGTGCGCACGGCAGCCACGATCTGGGCCGCGTCGCTGCCCTTGTTCAGGTAGCCGGAGGCGCCGGCCTTCAAGGCACGCATTGCGTACTGGTCTTCGGGGTACATCGACACCACCAGCACCCGCAGCGTGCTGCCTTCTTCCTTGAGCACGTGCAGCACATCCAGGCCGCTGCGACCGGGCAGGTTGATGTCGAGCACCAGTACGTCGCAGGACTTGTCGCGCAACAGGGCGCGCAGCTCGCCATAGTCGGCCGCTTCCCCCACGACCTCGATGTCTTCGGAGTCGGACAGGGTGTCTCGGATCCCGCGGCGGATCAGGGCATGGTCGTCGCAAAGAATGACTTTGATCATAGATTGCCCCATGTGGTGGGGTCGTCGTGGTCGTCATCCATCATGCCAGTGTCATCAGGCAAGCCTGTGAGCAGGGCGTCAATGAAGCCATTTTCATCGCCAGACAAGGGTACCGACAAGATGAGGCTGGTGCCTTGCGGGTTGCTGCTGAGGTCCACCCAGCCACCCACGGTCTCGGCCCGCTCATGCAAGCCCCGGATGCCGAACGAGCGGGCCTTGGCCAGGTCTTCGCTGCTCAGGCCGCGCCCGTTGTCGGTCACTTCGATCGATAGCACCCCAGCTGCCTGGGTCAGGTCCACACTGACCTTGGTCGCTTGCGCGTGCTTGGACACGTTGGTGAGCGCTTCCTGTGCAAAACGGTAGGCCACCAGAGGCACGCCAGATGCCAGATCAAGTTGTTCATGGCTGGTGCGAAAGGTGGTTTCAATGCCGGTGCGCTTGCCGAAGCGGTCGGCCATCCATTGCAGTGCGGGCACCAGACCCTGTTCCAGAATCGCAGGCCGCAGGTTGTGCATGATGCGCTGGCTGGCATCGTGGGCATGCCCGACGGCCTCCAGTGCCTGCTGGGCTCGTTCGGCAATCTGTGGGTTGGGGGCATGGCGTGCGATCCAGGCCAGGTCAAATTTGACAGCGGTCATGGCACCGCCCACATCGTCGTGAATCTCGCGGGCAATGGCTGCGCGTTCCTGCTCGATGCTGGTTTGCAAGTGCTGTGCCAGTTCGCGCAGTTGCTGGCGTGATCTGCTCAAGGCCAGATCAGCGCGTTGTTTGGCAATGCGCGTGCGGTTGGCTTCAATGGCCAGCATGGCAGCAGGGGCCAGTCGGGCCAGGTTGCTTTTGAGCAGGTAATCGCTGGCACCGTTGCGCATGGCCTGCACGGCGATGTCCTCGCCGATTTCACCCGACACGAGGATGAACGGCACCAGTTTGCCCAGCGCACGCACCTTGTCCAAGGCGGCCAGGCCGGAATAGCCGGGCAGGTTGTAGTCGCACAGGATCAGGTCCCAGTCCTCGAACAGGGCATCGCCGAGTTCCGCCTCGGTTTCAATGCGGCGGATATCGGCGTTGATGCCACCACGACGCAGGTGCAGTGCTACCAGAGCGTGGTCGTCCTCGTTGTCTTCAATGTGCAAAACCTTCAAACGCAGTGGCGGCATGGGGGGCGTATCGCCGACAAGAGCCGGTTGGGCAGACGAGCGATCTGACACGGGTAACCTTCCATCCATCTATTTGCGCCAAGTTTTACCGACTCGGAGAGGGCATCTGTGGCATTGAAACTGAAAAATTCTAACAACCGCCTCATGATGGAGCCTGTTCGGGTGTCAAGGATCGGCACAATATGCCGAGAACCTAGTGGTTGATGCGTGTGCCTTGTGTTGAGGACATTCAAAACCGGTCAAGTGGAGCCAAGATGAGCTACGACGAATCCGCCGCCAATCAGCCAGCAGAGATGCCTTTGCTGCTTGCGGCCGATCTGCAGGATCACCTGATGATGGCATCTACCGATCTGGAGCGCCTGCAGCGACTTCTGGACGATGCCTGTCTGGCCTTGATTGATGGGTTTCACAGTTCGGCAGGCAAGTTGTCGGACGTGATTGATCGTGGGCACGAAATCACCCCGGAGCTGCAAGAGGTCCGGCACAAGCTGTACAAGGCTGTGACGGCGCTCCAGTTTCAGGACATGGCAACCCAGTTGATTGCGCACACCAATCAGCGTTTGCGTGGTTGTGTAGATCAGATCGCACGCGATGCCTTGGGTGCCGACGATCCGGACGGTGCGACCGTGGTCGATTCGGTGCCTCTCAAGCCCAACCCGGTGACCCAGGACGAGATGGATGCAGGATCCGTCGAATTATTTTGATAATTCATTTCGTTTGATGAAATCCGGCCGACTTCGGACGGAACATCACCCCTAAGATCTGCTTACAAAGCACTGTTCATTCAAGCACCGGAGAGCGACATGCATTCGATTCTTGCCGTCGACGATTCTGCATCCATGCGTCAAATGGTTTCTTTCACCCTCAAGAGCGCAGGCTACAACGTCGTCGAGGCCGTTGACGGGCAGGATGCATTGGAAAAGGCCGGGGGTCGCAGTTTCGATCTGGTCCTGACCGACCAGAACATGCCTCGCATGGATGGCATCAGCCTGACCAAGAAACTACGGGAATCCCCGCAGTTCAAAACCACGCCCATTTTGATTCTCACCACTGAATCGAGCGACCAGATGAAACAGGCGGGCCGCGCTGCAGGGGCAACGGGGTGGTTGGTCAAACCCTTTGATCCGAATAAACTGATCGAGGTCATCCAGAAGGTGATCCGCTGATTCTCGCGGTGTGTTGCACTTGGCAGCGCGCGACCCCATTCAGGAGCCTCCATGGCAGAGATGAGCACAGACAACAGCAGCGCTTCTGCAGGCATTGACCTCAGCCAGTTTTATCAGGTCTTCTTCGAGGAAGCCGGTGAGAACCTCGACAACATGGAGCAACTCCTGTTGAACGTGGACCTTGCCGCAGCCGATGACGAGGAGCTCAACGCCATTTTCCGCTGCGCCCACTCCATCAAGGGTGGGGCCGCCACATTTGGTTTCAGCGATGTGGCCGAACTGACCCATCAGATGGAGACGCTGCTCGACAAGTTGCGTCGGCATGAACTCCAGCCCACCTCTGACATGGTGGATGTGCTGTTGCAGTCGGGTGACGCTCTGCGTGCCATGTTGGGCCGCCATCAGGGGTCCGGGGCAGACCCATTCGATACCACGGTCTTGCTGTCGCAGATTCGCGCCATGGTCTCGGGTGAAGGCGTCGCGCCAGCCGCCGTGGTGGCACCGGTCGCACCTGTTGCTGCTGCACCTGTCGTGGTCCCTGTGGCCGTGAGTGTCGCAGCGCCGACGTCGGGTGCCCGCACGGTCGAGTTGCGAGTGGGCCCGTTGACAGACCCTTCTGATGCCGACAACCTGGTCGAGTTGTTCAAGGAAATCACCGATCTGGGGAGCATCGAACCTCTGCCGGATGATCCTGCCCTGGAGGCAACCCGCCGCTTCAAGGTGGTGACCAGCAGCTCTGATGCAGACTTGCTCGATCTGTTTACCTTCCACGTTGCGCGCGAGCAGGTTGTGTTCCTGCCCCTGGATGTACCCGTTGCGCCGGTCGTGCCTGTGGCGGATCCGGGTTACGGGTTCTTTGACGACGAACCGGCTCCGGTGCAAGCGGCACCCGCTGCGCCCATGGCTGACAAGGCTGCGCCTGACGCCGGTTACGGTTTCTTCGACGACGCTCCGGGTGCCCCCGGCAAACCTGGCAATCAGGTAGCCGAGACCACTCCAACGCCCAAAAGCAGTGCCCCGGCCATGGTCAAGCCCGCCGCCGCACCCAAGGCTGATCGGCCCACAGGAGGTCTGGAGGCTTCCACAATCCGCGTCTCGGTCGAGAAGGTCGATCAACTCATCAACCTGGTGGGCGAGCTCGTCATCACACAGGCCATGCTGGCGCAAAACAGCCGGGGTCTTGATCCGGTGGTGTACCAGCAACTGGTGGCCGGCCTGACCGACCTGGATCGCAACACACGTGACCTGCAAGAGGCCGTGATGTCGATCCGGATGATTCCGATGTCCACCGTGTTCAGCCGCTTTCCGCGCATGCTGCGCGACTTGGCCAACAAGCTGGGCAAGAAAGTCGAACTGGTCACCCAGGGTGAGGCCACCGAACTGGACAAGGGCCTGGTCGAGAAAATCACCGACCCGCTCACCCACCTGGTGCGTAACTCCTGTGATCACGGCATTGAAATGCCAGCCGAGCGCCTGGCCAAAGGCAAGTCCGATGTTGGCACCATCACCCTGGCGGCTTCGCACCAAGGCGGCTCCATCGTCATTGAGGTGCGTGACGACGGCAAGGGCCTGTCACGTGAGAAGTTGCTGAACAAAGCGCGAGAGAAGGGCGTTGATGCACCCGATTCCCTGACCGATGCCGAGGTTTGGAACCTGATTTTTGCCCCTGGGTTTTCGACGGCCGATGAGGTCACCGATGTCTCAGGCCGTGGGGTGGGCATGGATGTGGTCAAGAAGAACATCACTTCCCTTGGTGGCACGGTTGAAATTGATTCTGCCGAAGGCTACGGCATGCGGGTGGCGGTGCGTCTGCCTCTGACGCTGGCCATCATGGACGGCATGAGCGTGGGGGTGGGTGAAGAGGTTTACATCCTGCCGCTGTCGTCTGTGGTCGAGAGCTTCCAGGTCAGCCCTGAAATGATCAAGACCATTGGCGGCTCGGGTCGCGTCGTCGAGGTGCGTGACGAGTACATGCCCGTGATTGAACTGGAAAAGGTATTCGAAGTACCCCGATTTGACTGGGAGCACAACTGCGGCATCATGGTGGTGGTCGAGGCCGAAAGCGGCCGCGTCGCCTTGTTGGTTGATGAGCTGCTGGGGCAGCAACAGGTGGTGGTGAAGAACCTCGAAACCAACTATCGCAAAGTCAACGACGTATCGGGTGCAACCATCATGGGTGATGGCCGCGTGGCCTTGATTCTGGATGTGGGCAGCCTGGTGCGTCGCTCGCGGCACTGATCGTTGCGTGAATCTGTTTGGAGAATGTGTTCATGGGTAGCTTGAGTGTGATCGACCAGTCGAATTCGCAGTCCAGCCTGGCGCGCGAATATCTCACCTTCCGCCTGGGCGAAGAAGAGTACGGCATCGACATCCTGAAGGTGCAGGAAATCCGTGGGTACGAGAACCCCACGCGCATTGCCAATGCGCCGCACTTCCTCAAAGGGGTGGTCAACCTGCGCGGCACCATCGTGCCGATTGTTGACCTGCGATTGCGCTTTGGTTGCAGTTCGGCCGAGTACAACTCGTTCACTGTGTCCATCATTTTGCACATTGGGCAGCGCACCATCGGCACTGTGGTGGACTCGGTCAGCGATGTGATGGAGATACAGGCTGAGGCGATTCGCCCGGCCCCTGAAATGTCATCGGCCATCGATGCGGCCTACATCCTTGGCCTGGCCCAGGTGGGTGAGCGCATGGTAGTGCTCCTCGACATCGAGCGCATGCTGATGAGTTCTGACATGGGTCTGATTGATTGAATCTGGTTTCGGGCCGTGAGGCACGGATGGGTGCTGTTCAACTTTTTTGGGGAATCACGATGACGATGAAGAAAACGCTGATGACGTCTGTGCTGGTGCTCTCGGGGTTGCTTGCGGTGCCGGTTGCCGCCTTGGCTGCAGAGGGCGGCGCGAGCAAGGATGATGCGGTGGCCATGGTCAAGAAGGGCGTTGCGCGGATCAAGTCTGGCGGAGCCGAGACGGCTTACGCGGAGTTCAACGACAAGGCCAATCAGACCTATCGCGATCGTGACCTTTATCTGGTGGTGTATGGGCTCGATGGCGTGGTGCTCTCGCACGGGGCCAACGCCAAGATGATCGGCAAGAACCTGATTGATCTGAAGGACATTGATGGCAAGGCCTTCGTCCGCGAGCGTGTCGAGATGGGCAAGAAGAATGCCTCGTTCTGGCAGGACTACAAGTTCACCAATCCCGAGAACAAGAAGATCGAACCCAAGTCGATGTACTGCGAGCGTTTGAATGAGTCCGTGGTCTGTGGCGGCATCTACAAGTGATGGTGTTCACCACGCTGAATGACCGGAGTTCAGCATGAAGCTTGGCCACAAGCTGATGGCAGCCCCCGCTCTGGCTGCGGTGGTGCTGTTGTTGTCTGTCGGCGCGGCTGTGTGGCTGGTGGAATCAGGCCGCGAGGTGTCCGAGCAGGCGCACGCTGTCGTTCAGCAACGGCAGGCTGTGGTCACGCAGGTCGAGCAACAACTGTCCGACAACCATGTGCGGCTCTACCGCAGCATGGTGGTCATTGGGTCACTCTCGGAAGACGACATTGCCGCGTTGCGCAAGTCACTGGTGACGCAGACCCAAACCCTTGCTGCCCAACTCAAGGAATTGTTGGCAGGGCTGCAGTCTTCGGGGCGCGACGTCAGTGCCGGTGCAGCGCTTCAGACCACCTTGGCCCAGTACGTCAAGACCGCTGATGCTGCACTGGACATGGCCACCATCGACCCCAATACCGGGGTGGCGGCCATGCAGTCAGCCGATGCAGAGTTCCAGCGTGTCAGGAAGTTGCTGGACACCCTGTCCACCGATGTTCAGGCATCTGCCGTTGAGTCTGCGGCCGAGGTGGCTGCTTCCACGCGTCAACGCGAGTGGCTGTTGGCTGCGCTGGGCGTGCTGGGTATTGCCGTGGCAGGCGTCGTCACCTGGGTGACGCAACGCCGGGTGGTGCATGACATCAGGCAAGCGGTGGCTGCGGCGCACCACGTGGCTCAGGGCCGGTTTGACAGCAGGTTGCACGCCAGCAGTGATGACGAGGTGGGTGATCTGATGCGTTCTCTGGACACCATGGTGGTTCAGCTGTCGGCATCCTTGCTGTCGGTTCGGCAGGCGGCCCAATCCATTGGGGTGGCCTCGGTCGAAATCGCATCGGGCAATCAGGATCTCAGCACACGCACCGAGCAGACGGCGTCGAGCTTGCAGCAAACGGCTTCGTCCATGGAGGAGCTCACCAGCACCGTGCGCAGCACCGCCGATGCCGCGCGCACAGCCAACAACCTGGCCAGCAGCGCTGTCGATTCGGCCACCCGTGGTGGCCTGGTGATGACGCAGGTGGTGAGCAACATGGCTGAAATTGACGCGGCCTCACGCAAGATCACCGACATCATCGGGACCATTGACGGCATTGCATTCCAGACCAACATCCTCGCGCTCAATGCTGCCGTGGAAGCCGCCCGCGCAGGTGAGCAGGGGCGTGGCTTTGCGGTCGTGGCGGGTGAGGTACGTTCGTTGGCGCAACGCAGTGCCGAGGCTGCACGTGAGATCAAATCCTTGATCGGTACGTCCTCGGAGCGCGTGGAGACGGGGTCCAGGCTGGTGCATGAAGCTGGGCAAAACATGCAGGACATTGTTCAGGGCGTTCAGCGTGTCAGCCAGATCATCACTGAAATCACCTTGACGGCCGATCAGGAGTCCGTGGGCATTGGCGAGATCAATCAGGCGGTCAGTCACCTCGATGAGATGACGCAGCAAAACGCGGCACTGGTGGAACAGTCTGCGGCGGCGGCCGACAATCTTCGTCAGCAGGCGCAGAGCTTGGCCGCGGTGGTCGAGCAGTTCAGACTGGCAGATCAAACTGCCCACCACTGATGGGCTCGGGTTTGGTAGTTGTGAGCGCAACGCCAGACCTGATCTGACGTGCGGTTCAGGTCGGGGCTAGCACTTGCGCAATGCGTTGATCCAGATCGGTCAACGGCAGTTTCAAACGGGAGGGGGCATCAGCCACCTCTTTGTTTTTCGGGGTCCACACAGGGGCAGGCCAGCGCGCATCCCAGTCGAAACGGGCGATGACGTGCCAGTGCAGATGGGGCACCACATTGCCCAGTGAAGCCAGATTGATCTTGGTCGGTTGCAGGTGTGCGCGCAAGGCACTTTCCACCGTCTCCACCACGCCCATCATCACGACCCGGTCAGCGGCGGACAGGTCGGTCCACTCGCTGACATGGTCGTTCCAGATCACGCGGTAGAAAGCCGGGTGGTCGGCATCCACCGCGCGGATCACCCGCCATTGCGGGGTCTGCAGCAGCAGAATGCCGCCATCCTGCTCGCACAGTTCACAGCTGGAAGCCATTACACCAGTACCCGCTCGATCCCACCGTTGTTGGCGCGGGCCACGTACTCCGGCATCCAGTTTTCACCCAGAATCTGTCGGGCCATTTCGATGACGATGTAATCGGCTTCCAGCAGGCCGGTTTGCGCATCGTCCACATAGCGGCTCAGACCCTGCAGACAGGCCGGGCAAGAGGTCAGCACCTTGACGTTCTCCTTCGCGCCAATCAACCCCTGTTCGCGCAGCGCGGCCTCGCCCTTGCGGATCTCTTCTTCCTTGCGGAAGCGGATCTGCGTGGAGATGTCAGGTCGGCTGACGGCCAGTGTGCCCGCTTCGCCGCAGCAGCGATCCGACTTCATCACGCCATCACCGAGCAGTCCCTTGACGGTCTTCATCGGGTCCTGCAGTTTCATTGGAGAGTGGCAAGGGTCGTGGTAGAGGAACCCACCTTGCTGTGGCAATGTGATGCCCTTCTCCAGCAGGTACTCGTGGATGTCGATGATGCGGCATCCTGGGAAGATCTTGTCAAACTGGTAGCTCTGCAACTGGTCGTAGCAGGTGCCGCAGGACACAACCACCGTCTTGATGTCCAGGTAGTTCAACGTGTTGGCCACACGGTGGAACAGCACCCGGTTGTCGGTGATCATTTTCTCGGCCTTGTCGAACTGGCCAGCGCCACGTTGCGGGTAGCCACAGCACAGGTAGCCGGGCGGCAACACAGTCTGCACGCCGGCGTGCCACAGCATGGCCTGGGTGGCCAGACCCACTTGCGAGAACAGGCGCTCCGATCCGCAGCCCGGGAAGTAGAACACCGCCTCGGTGTCCGCCGTGGTGGACTTGGGGTTGCGGATGATGGGGACATAGTCCTTGTCCTCAATGTCCAGCAACGCCCTGGCGGTTTTCTTGGGCAAACCACCTGGCATCTTTTTATTGATGAAGTGGATGACCTGTTCCTTGATCGACGCTGGTCCCACCGAGGCTGGTGGCGCATCTGTTTGCTTGCGGGCCAGCACCTTGAGCACGTCATTGCCCAGGCGCTGCAAAGGCATGGCCACGTCCACCAAGGCGCTGCGAACAATCTTGATCGTTTGCGGGCTGTTGGTGTTGAGCATCATCATGCCTGCCGCACCAGCCGGACGGAACGACTTCTTGCCCAGCTTGACAAGCAGGTTGCGCATGGCCATCGACACGTCGCCAAAGTCGATCTTGACCGGGCAAGGTGTGTAGCACTTGTGGCAGATGGTGCAATGGTCGGCCACGTCTTCGAACTCTTCCCAGTGCTTGATCGACACGCCACGGCGGGTCTGTTCTTCGTACAGGAAGGCTTCGACCAGCAGCGAAGTGGCCAAAATCTTGTTGCGCGGGCTGTAGAGCAGGTTGGCGCGCGGCACGTGGGTGGCACACACCGGCTTGCACTTGCCGCAGCGCAGGCAATCTTTGATGGACGTGGCGATGTCGCCAATGTCCGACTGCTGCATGATCAGCGACTCGTGCCCCATCAGGCCGAACGAGGGCGTGTAGGCCTCGGTCAGATCGGCAGCATGCACGTCGTCACCCAGGCGATGCAGGGCCTCACCGCGTAGCAGTTTGCCCTTGTTGAAACGGCCTTCCGGGTCCACCTTCTGCTTGTAGGCAGTGAAGTTGACCATCTCGGCGTCGGTGAGGAACTCCAGCTTGGTGATGCCGATGCCGTGCTCGCCCGAAATCACGCCGTCTAGCGAGCGCGCCAGCTTCATGATGCGGGCCACGGCTTCATGCGCCGTCTGCAGCATCTCGTAGTTGTCGCTGTTGACAGGAATGTTGGTGTGCACGTTGCCGTCGCCAGCGTGCATGTGCAGGGCCACCCACACACGGCCACGCAGCACCTCTTTGTGGATGCGCTTGAGCTCGTCGAGGATGGGGCGCAGCGCGCCGCCGTTGAACTCGTGCGCCAGCTCGTCGCGGATTTCGCGCTTCCAGCCGGCGCGGATCGTCCACGTCTGCAGCAGGTTGAAGACGGTGTCGCCGGCCTCGGGCGTGTAGGTGCCGTTGCGGTGCTGTTGGTAGCCGTGGGCCGCCAGCTCCTCATCGACCTCGGCAATCGGGGTGTCGATGTGCTCGGACAGGAAGGCCCAGCGGGCGCGCACCGTGGCCAGGTGGGCACGGGCCGTGGCGATCTTCTCGCTCAGCGCCTCTTCGTTGGGCAGCTCTTCGGCATCTTCGACCTTGCCCATGAAGCTCGCGATGTGCTGCGTGCCGGTCTGGAAGAAGGCGTCCAGTGCATCGACCAAGGCCAGCTTGTTGCGCAGGCTCAGCTCGATGTTGATGCGCTCGATGCCCAGGGTGTACTCGCCCATGCGCGGCAGCGGGATCACCACGTCTTCGTTCACCTTGAAGGCGTTGGTGTGCTTGGCGATGGCGGCGGTGCGCTTGCGGTCGGCCCAGAACTTCTTGCGGGCTTCGGCGCTCACGGCCACAAAGCCTTCGCCCGAGCGGCCATTGGCCAGGCGGATGACTTCGCTGGTGGCACGGGCCACGCGGTCTTCGTCGTCACCGACGATGTCGCCAACCAGGATCATCTTGGGCAGGGTGCCGCGCTTGCTCTTGGTGGCATAGCCCACCGCACGCAGGTAGCGGTCGTCGAGGTGCTCCAGGCCGGCCAGGATGGCGCCGCCCGGTTGCTTCATCTCCTCGA
>JAGOKC010000050.1:0-7730 GCA_017994835.1 Aquabacterium sp.
TGGCCCAGGGCCCAGGCCAGGGGCTGGCTGGGGGGGAAGTCGGGGTCGCGGAAGTAGCTCTCGAAGCTGGGGCTGTCGGGCGACTCGGCGTGCGGACTGCCGCCACGCTCGGGGCGCAGCACGTCGGGAAGGGGCGCTTCGGTCATCCTGCCATTTTGCCGGATGCTGCAGGGGCTCCGGCATTTTGGTCGTCCTGCAGCTTAGGATGTGGTTTGCTTGTTGCCTTCATTGCTTCACATGCCCGATATCCTGACGCTCACGATGAATCC
The DNA here is from genome assembly GCA_017994835.1 of Aquabacterium sp. Classification (GTDB taxonomy): domain Bacteria; phylum Pseudomonadota; class Gammaproteobacteria; order Burkholderiales; family Burkholderiaceae_C; genus Aquabacterium. The sequence goes on from JAGOKC010000050.1 coordinate 270, forward strand.
GGCCCTGGACATTTTCACGGCCATCGACCGGGTGGAGCCGGTGCACAAGCTGCGTTGTGGTGCGCCTGAGATCCATCCGGGCGGGGGGGGCGTCAATGTGGCGCGGGTGTTGCACCGCCTGGGCAGCCGGGTGACGGCGATTTATGCCGCCGGGGGGCCGGCAGGGCAGACCTTGCAGACCTTGCTGGATGCAGAAGGCGTGCCTTCGCAGGTGGTGCCCATCCAGGGGGCCACACGCGAGAGTTTTTCGGTGCATGAGCGGAGCTCGGGACAGGATTACCGTTTCGTGCTGCCAGGCCCGACCCTGACCGAGACGGAGTGGAATGCCTGCCTGGATGCGGTGGTGGCGGGCTTGGGCCGGGCGCGCCATGTGGTGGTCAGCGGTGGATTGCCGCCCGGGGTGCCGGCCGATTTCTATGCCCAGCTGGCGCGGCGCGTGCGCGAAGCAGGGGGGTGGCTGGTGCTGGACTCCAACGGGGCCGCACTGGCGGAGACGCTGGCCGCAGGGGTGTACCTGGTCAAGCCCAGTCTGCGGGAGTTGCGCGAGCTCACCGGTCAGTCTTTGCCAGACGAGGCTTCGTGGCGTGATGCCGCACGCCAGATCATTGCCCAGGGGCAGGCGCAGATTGTGGCCCTGTCGCTGGGTGGAGATGGGGCTTTGTTGGTGACGGCAGACGAAGCCTGGCGTGCCCAGAGCCTGCGCGTGAATGTGGCCAGCACGATCGGGGCCGGAGACAGCTTCGTGGGGGGGCTGGTGTGGGCGCTGAGCCAGGGTCAGCCACTGGAGGAGGCTTTCGGGCATGCCATGGCGGCTGGGGCGGCGGCGCTGTTGCTGCCCGGCACGAACCTGTGCGATCCGGCCGATGTCGAGCGCTTGCGTCACGAGGTGCGGTTGACCCCGGTCTGAGAGGGGCTACCATCGCCTCCTCATGACCGATCATCCCACCCTGAGCTGGACCGACCCCAACGGACTGCCCCACACTGCTCGTTGGCGCAGTGAGTCGGGCGTGCCCGCGCCACGGCGCGTGATGTGGGCCGATGACCAGACTTCGGCAGACCGGGCTTATCGGCTGGTTTGTGAGGGCACGGCCTTGCTGTGGCAGGGTGATTTCCAGAATGGCCGACAGCTTTTGCAGGCACTGGTGCGCCGACTGGACAAGCGCGAGGCACAGGGGGCGGTGTCGGAGACCGGGATGAACGCGGTCTTCCCTCAGGCCTTTCACCTGCACCGCAAGCGTCAGGCCGAGCGGGCGCGCATCCTGGGGCAGTTGTTGATTCGGGTGTCGGCGGGGCATCGGATTGACTTGCGTCGTGCCCCCGACGTGACGGCCGCCTGCGCCGAGGCCGATGGCCCGGTTGATGCGGACTATGTGCTGTCGTTGCGCGAGTTGCAGGGCCTGATCGGGGCCCATGAGTGGCGCAAGAAGGGGGTGTTCATCCCGGCCTTGCGGGCACCGGTTCACCCGCACTACGGGGTGTTTTCGCCCGTGCGTGGCGAGTACCTGGACCTGGTGGCGAACGCACCTTTGCCGGCCGCGTTGCAGGCGCACAGTGAGGCCTGGGACATTGGCACTGGCACGGGCGTGCTGGCGGCCGTGCTGGCCCGGCGCGGCATCGCACAGGTGCGCGCCACCGACCTGGCCCCGCGTGCGCTGGCCTGCGCGCGTGACAATCTGGAACGTCTGGGCGTGCTGCCGCAGGTCGAGTTGCTGCAGACCGATCTGTTCCCGAGCGGCCGCGTGCCGCTGGTGGTGTGCAATCCACCCTGGTTGCCCGGGCGACCGCATTCGTCGGTGGAGCAGGCGGTGTACGACCCTGACAGCCGGATGTTGCGCGGTTTTCTGCATGGGGTGGCCGCGCACCTGGAGCCCGGCGGTGAAGGCTGGCTGATTCTGTCGGACCTGGCCGAGCACCTGGGGCTGCGCAGCCGTGCCGAATTGCTGGGCTGGATCGAGGCAGCCGGCCTGCGGGTGCTGGACCGCATTGACATCCGGCCCCGCCACGGCAAGGCCACCGACCCGGATGACCCGCTGCATGTGGCCCGCGCTGCCGAGGTGACGTCGCTGTGGCGCTTGGGCTTGCCCGCGAGGGCACAACCCTGATCCATGCCAGAATTCGCCCCCTTGCCCTTTATTTTTTCCCCTCAAAGGTATCGCCGTGGACTTGAAAGTGCCCATCAACATCGTCGAAGAGTTCAGCGAAGACGACGAGGTCCATGCGACCGGCCTGCTGGACATGGCCAGCGGTGACATCACGCGTGTCGAGTACGAGGACTACGACGTCGGCATCGAGGGCCTGCCCTGCGAGCGCGAGGACTACGAGTTCAGCGTCGGCATCTTGCGCAACCGTGGCAAAGAGGTGGAGTTCCGCGTCGATGTCAACAAGACGACCGGGCAGTACGCCGTGAGCGTCAACGAGTTGCTGGAGATCAAGACCCGCGCTGCTGCCCTGTTTGCCGCCGGGCCGAACTGAGGCGGTGAGGGCTCATCGCCCTCTTGTTTTGCCCCCACACTGGCCCCACCTGTGCGATAGTGGAGACACATCGGAAAGGAGGGTGCCATGCCATTGCTTGACGAGATGCTTGCGCTGAATTTGCTCACGGCAGACCAGCACACCGAAATTGGTGCCTGGGTGCGTCAGGCGCGCACCCCCGACCGCATCCTGCAGATGCCCCCCCACCTCTGGAAAGTGCTGGAAGGGGCCAGCGTGCTGATGGATTTCGATCCGGACAGCGCGGCTGCGACGTTGCATTGACCTGCCGGAGGGGGGGGCAGAGCCCCCTTGGGCCTCACAGCTGGTGGGTGACCAGGCGGAAGTCCGGGTCGTCCGGATTGGGCTTGACCGCAAAACCAAGGCCGCGCATCAGCTTGAGCATGTTGCCGTTGTTGACCAGCACCAGGCCAATGATCTCGGTGAGGCCCTTTTCGCGTGCCACGTCCATGATGCTTTCCATCAGGCGCGAGCCCAGTCCCTTGCCCGCAAAGTCATCGGCCACCACCAACGAGAACTCGCAGGTCGATTGGTCCGGGTTGGTGATGTAGCGCGACACGCCGACGATGCGCGCCGTTTCGGTGATGTCGCCGTCTTCGTCAGCGCGGCGTTCTTTCACCACCGCCACCAGGGCCATTTCGCGGTCGTAGTCGATCAGGGTGAAGCGCGCCAGCATGCTGGCGGGCAGCTCGGTCATGGCCGAGGCGAAGCGGAAGTAGCGGCTCTCGGACGACAGGCCCTTGGCAAAAGCTTGCAGCATTTCCGCATCGTCCGGGTGGATGGGGCGGATGGCGTACTCGCCGCCACCGCGCAACGGCCAGACCTGCTCGTAGCGCGCCGGGTAGGGCAGGATGGACAGGTGCTGGTAGCTGTTGGGTCGGCCGGCCAGATTTTGCGGTGCATGGTCGATGACGATGCGTGCGTCCACCGCCACGGCCCCATCCTCGTCGATGATGATGGGGTTGATGTCCATCTGGCGCAGTTGCGGCAGCTCGCACACCATTTCCGAGACGCGCAGCAGCAACTGTTCGAGCGCCTCCATGTTGACCGCGCTGGCACCGTGCCAGTCGCCCAGGGTCTCGGCCACGCGGGCGCGGTTGATCAGGTGGCGGGCCAGGAACTGGTTGAGCGGCGGCAGCTCCATCGCGCGGTCGTTGATCAGCTCGATCATGGTGCCGCCTGCGCCAAACACGATCACCGGGCCGAACGGGTCGTCGGTCACCACGCCGATGTGCACTTCGCGGCCGCGTCGGTTGCGGGCCATCTTCTGCACGGTCACGCCGTTGATGCGGGCGTTGGGCTGCAGGCGGCGCACGCGCTCGACCATGTCGGTGAAGGTGTCGCGCGCCTGCGTGCCGTTCATCACGTTGAGCACCACACCCTGCACGTCGGACTTGTGGGTGATGTCGGGCGAGTCGATCTTGAGCGCCACCGGGAAGCCCAGCTGCATCGCGATCATCATGGCCTCGGGCGCGCTGCGCGCCAGGATGGTTTCGGTGACCGGGATGTGGAAGGACGCCAGCAGCGTCTTGGACTCCATTTCGGTGAGCACCTTGCGCCGCTCCGCCAACACGCTTTCGATGACGAGGCGGGCACCTTCGATGTCGGGCTCGGCGCTGGTGGAAGCGGGCGGCGGGGTTTGCTGCAGCAGCAACTGGTTTTGCGCAAAGTTGGCGATGTTGCCAAACGCACCCACCGCAGCTTCTGGCGTGCGGAAGGTCGGGATGGCCGCGTTTTTGAGCACGCTGCGGCCTTCGCCCACCGAGGCGTCGCCCATCCAGCAGGTCAGCAGCGGTTTGCCGAGGGTGCGGTTCGCCTCGGCCAGCACCTGGGCGACCTCGGCCGCGTCCACCCCGGTCTTGGGCGAGAAGATGGCGAGCACGCCGTCGATCTGGCGGTCTTTGGCAGCGGCCTGCAGGGCTGCGCGGTAGTGCTCCGGGCTGGCGCTTTGGGAGAGGTTGATCAGGTCGGTGAGCGAGGCGCTGGGGGGCAGCTGGGGTTGCAGGGATGCAGCCGATTCGGGCGACAGGCGACCGAGTTCCAGCGAGATTTCGGTGACCCAGTCGGCCGCCAGCACGCCAGGACCGCCGCCGTTGGTGACGATGGCCAGGCGGCGACCCACCGGGCGGTAGCGCGAGGCCAGGCACTTGGCGGCCGAGAACAGCGCCACGAAGGACTGCACGCGCACGGCCCCGGCGCGGCGCAGGGCCGCATCGAACACGTCATCGCTGCCGACGATGGCGCTGCTGTGCGTTTGCGCGGCCTCGTTGCCCGCGCGCTTGCGACCGGCCTTGAGGATGACCACCGGTTTGGCGGTGGCCGCCGAGCGCAACGCGCTCATGAAGCGGCGGGCGTTGGAGATGCCCTCCATGTAGATGATGATGCTGTGCGTCTGGCGGTCGGCGGCCAGGAAGTCGAGCACGTCGGCGATGTCGAGCGCCGAGTGCGGGCCCAGCGAGACGACCGATGAGAAGCCCACGGCGTTGCTGGCCGCCCAGTCGAGCATGGACGAGGTCAGCGAACCCGATTGCGACACCAGCGCGAGGCTGCCACTGCGCGCCAGCGGGCCCGCCACGCTGGCATTGAGCTGCGAGGGCGGGCGCTGGATGCCCTGGCCGTTGGGGCCGAGCAGGTGCACGCCGGCCTGGTGTGCCACCTTGTGCAGTCCTTCGGCCTGTTCGGCGCTGATGCCCGAGGACAGCACCATCACGGCGGTGCAGTCCATGCGGCTGGCCAGCTCGATGGCGGGGGCGATGTCGTCAAAAGGCAGGGCGATGATGGCGAGGTCGGCCTTGGCCGAGGCCAGGTCGGCCAGGGTGCCACTGGTGGCGCGGATGTCGATGAAGCGGTAGGTGCCAGTGAAGCGCTGCGCGCGCAAGGCCGGGTGCAGGAGGCGGGCTTGTTCGGTCAGTTGTGCGGGGTCATCGGCAGGCCCGGCAAAGATGGCGACCGATTGGGGCGCGAACAGGGGGGTGAGAAAGTGTTGGTCCATGACAATCAGTCTGCGCCGATGAGGGAACGAACGTGGGCGGCCGCGCTGCGGGCGAGGGCGCTGAGGGCGTAGCCGCCTTCCAGGCAGGAGATGACGCGGCCCCGGCAGTGGCGGTCGGCCAGGCGCATGACCTGCTGGGTGACCCAGGCGTAGTCGGCTTCGACCAGGGCCAGGTTGCCCATGTCGTCTTCGCGGTGGGCGTCAAAACCCGCCGAGATGTAGATCAGCTCAGGCTGGAAGGCTTCCAGGCGGGGCAGCCAGTGTGTCAGCACGGCTTCGCGGAAGGCGTCGCTGCCCACGCGGGCGGGCAGGCCCACATTGACCATGTTCGGGCCGTCGTGGGACTCGCCCGAATCGGGGAACAGGCCTTTTTCGTAAATGGAGCACATCAGCACGCGTTCGTCGCCACGCAGAATGTCTTCGCTGCCGTTGCCGTGGTGCACGTCAAAGTCGATCAGGGCGATGCGCTGCAGGCCATGCACGTCCAGCGCGTGGCGGATGCCCACGGCCACGTTGTTGAAAAAGCAAAAGCCCTGGGCCGAGTCGCGTTCGGCATGGTGGCCGGGTGGGCGGATGTTGCAAAACGCCGAGGGGGCTTTGCCGCCCAGCACCAGGTCGGTCGCCTGCACCACGGCCCCCGCCGCGCGCAAGGCGGCTTGCAGGGTGTGGGGGTTCATGCTGGTGTCGGGATCGACGTGGTGGTAGCCCTCGGTCGGCGAGGCGGCAAACAGCTCCTGCACATACAAGGCCGCATGCGCGCGCTCAAGGTGTGCCACTGTGGCGGGCTCGGCATCGTAGGAGGCCATGTAGTCCAGCAGGCCCTTGGTCAGCAGCATGTCGTTGATCGCGCCCAGGCGTTCGGGGCACTCGGGGTGGTGCGGACCCATTTCGTGGCGGGCGCAATCAGGGTGGGTGATGTAGGCAGACAGCAAAAAAAGCTCCTGTATGCGGGGTGCCGAGGATGACGGCAAGCCCGGGTAAGCTTATGGTGCCGTGAATAGACGCAACATACAAGAAGGTTCCGGATGGTGTCTCAAGATGGGATGGGGGCCGCGCAGGCTGGCGTACTGGAATCGGCCGTGGCGCAGTCGTTCAACGCCGTGATGATCACCGACGCGCAGCCCGGTCCCGATGGTCCGCGCATCGTGTATGTGAACCCTGCCTTGTGTCAGATGACGGGGTACCCGCGTGAGGAGTTGCTGGGTCAGACCCCCCGCTTGCTGCAGGGGCCGTTGACCGATCCGGTGGTGATTGCGTCGTTGCGGGAGTGTCTGACGACTGGGCGCTTTTTCCGTGGCTCAACCATCAATTACCGCAAGGATGGCACGCCCTACACGGTGGAGTGGAACATCTCGCCGGTGAGAGACGAGGCCGGTGTCATCACCCATTACGTCTCGGTTCAACAAGACATCAGCGCCCTCAAGGAAGCGCAGGGCGTGAGCCGTTTGCTGGGGCAAGCGCTCGATGCCACGCAGGATGCGGTGATGATTGCCAACACCGAGGGTGAGATCGTTTTCGTCAACCACGGCTTTGAACAGATGACCGGTTACAGCCGGGTCGAGGCGCTCGGGCAGCGGCCGTCGCTGCTCAAGTCCGGGCAGCACGACGCTGCGTTTTATGAGGGGTTATGGCGGGCAATTCGCGCTGGCGAGACCTTTCGTGCAACGTTCATCAACCGGCACAAGCACGGGCATCTGGTGCACTGCGAGGCCACGGTCTCGCCGATGCGTGGCCCCGATGGGACCGTCACGCATTTCGTGAACCTGCTGCGTGACCAGACCGCCAGAGCCCTCACCGAGCAGACCCTGATCGAGCAGGCGATGCACGACAGCCTGACCGGCCTGCTGAACCGACGTGCCGGAGAGTTGCAACTGGAGCGGGCGTTCATGACCGCGCGCGAGGGACGCAAGTCGTTCTGCGTGATCCTGGCGGATGTGGATCACTTCAAGCGCGTCAACGACACCTTCGGGCATCCGGCG
>JAGOKC010000050.1:7830-21174 GCA_017994835.1 Aquabacterium sp.
GGCGCGTGACGGTGTCGATGGGGGTGGCCGAGTTGCAGCCCGGTGAAACCTTGTCAGGCCTGATGGAGCGGGTGGATCAGGCGCTCTACCAGGCCAAGCATGACGGGCGCAACCGGGTCTCAGTTGGGTAGCGTGTAGCCGCGCTCGCGGATCAGGCGCAAGGTGGGTTGCTCACACCCCCAGCGTGACCATGGCGTACATGGGGGTGCCGGTCCAGGGCATCCAGCAGGCTTCGGTGACGGTGCCCAGCCAGCCATAGCATTCGGACACGCTGCGGGTTTGCAGCAGCCGCAGGCGCGGGTGCGGACGGGTGAGCTCGCTGGAGCTGGCCGGACACCACTGAAACTGCGCGCCGGTGGGGCCCACGGTGGGGTGCAGGCGCGCCATGCCGCGCCCCACCTGTGACATGGTGTCAAGCACCATGCGTGACCCGGGCGGGGCCTGTTCGGCAAACTCGGCCAGCACGGCCTGCACCTGGGCCGGGCTCAGGTACATGAGCACGCCTTCGCACAGCACGAACACGGGCTTGTGCGCGGGGCCGCTGGGCAGACCCAGGCGTTGCCACCAACCGGGCTCGCGCAGGTCCAGTTCGGCGCGGTGCTGCCTCGGGCCATCGGCAGGCAGGCAGGTGCCGCGCAGGGCCATGACTTCGGGCAGATCGGTGTCGAGCCAGTGGTTGTGTTCCTGACGCAACCACTGGAAATGTTGCGACAGGCCGCAACCCAGGTTCACGCCCAGACTGTCGGGGTGTGCCTCAAAGAAGGCCCGCCCAACGGTCTGGATGACCCGTGTGCGCCACAGGATGTTTTGCACCGTGGCACGGTCTTGCAGGTAGGGGGCGGTGTCGGTGTTCAGGCAGGTTAGCAACCCTTCGGCCACCTCATCGTGACAGGCCAGGCCGGGGAAGCACTCACCGCCGCGCGCGCGGGCCACCAGCGGAATGAGCAAGGTTCGGCACACCGGGGGCAAGTTGTCTTGCAGGCCATCTTCAGATTTCACAACAGAGACTCCCCGTTTCGCCAAGGTTAACAAATCAGTTTATCGGACATGGGTGCAACCCTGGTGTGAGGGTTTGCCCGTGTCGGGGCCGGCGGTGTGGCGTGCTAACGCCGTGATGCATGGCATGTGCTTGATGTGGTGAATATGTGGGGTGTGTTCTGCAGGGCGGGCGGGCGCTTCATTCGGGGGTTCCCTCCGGTACATACTTGGTGTCTTGCATGGATGTGGTTGTATGAACGCTGACCTGACCGATTTGCCGCCCGCTCACCCCGATGTGGACCGCCTGGTGGAACTGATGCGCCTGGCACCCCAGGGGGATGATCGTTTTGTGGCCGAGAGTGACGACATTGGCACGCCCGCCTTGTTTGGCGGGCAGGTGCTGGGCCAGGCTTTGATGGCGGCGTGCCTGACGGCACCGCCAGAGCGCCGGGTGCACTCGCTGCACGCTTACTTTCTGCTGCCGGGTGAGCATGCGCCGGTGAGCTACGAGGTGGACCGCGTGCGCGATGGCCGCAGCTTCAGCATGCGCAGCGTGGTGGCGCGTCAGGGCAGCAAGATCATTTTCGAGCTGTCGGCCTCGTTCCAGCTGGAAGAGGACGGGCCTGAGCATCAGGCTCCGATGCCGAGCCACCCTGGCCCCGATGGCCTGGTGCCCGAGAGCGTGGGTCGCGATGCCATTCGCCATTTGTTGCCGCCGCCTTTTTGCGACAAGCTGCTGGGGCCGCGTGGCCTGGAGATACGGCGTGTGCGACCGTTGAGTCCGATGAACCCGCAGCCGCGTGCCGATGGGTCGGCCATGTGGGTGCGCTCGCTGGCCAGGCTGCCCGATGACCCGCTGCTGCACCGCGCCTTGCTGGCCTATGCCTCGGACCACGGTTTGCTGCTGGCCGCCACCGAGCCGCATGGCTTGAGCATGCTGCGTGGGGATGTGCGCCTGGCCAGCCTGGACCATGCGATGTGGTTCCACCGCGATTTCCGGCTCGATGACTGGTTGCTGTATGTGACGGAGTCACCCAGCACGGGCGGTGCGCGTGGCTTGTGTGCGGGGCGTTACTACGCGCGTGATGGGCGTCTGGTGGCCTCGGTCATGCAGGAGGGCATGATGCGCGTGTTCAAGAAGGGCTGATCAGAGCGGGCCTCAGTCCAGCACGGTGCCACAGGCCTGGGCGCGACCCTGGTTTTTTGCGCGGTAGAGCTGGGCATCGGCCAGGGCCAGCAACGCGGGCGCATCACCCTGCGAGGTCGGTGTGCGCACGGCCACACCCACGCTGATGGTGAGCATCTCGGCCACTTTCGAGCCCGCATGCGGGACCGCCATCGCACGCACGGCGTTCATCATGCGCTGCGCCACCTGAATGGCCCCTTCCAGATCGGTGTCGGGCAGCAGGCACGAGAACTCTTCGCCACCATAGCGGCACACCACATCACCGGGGCGCAGGGCACCTTGCTGCAAGGCTTGCGCCACCTTGCGCAAGGCTTCGTCGCCAAGCTGGTGGCCGTACACATCGTTGTACTGTTTGAAGTAGTCCACATCAACCATCAACAGGCCCAGCGACTTGCTGGTGCGTTGGGTGCGACCCCATTCTTCGGGCAGGTGTTCGTCGAAATAGCGGCGGTTGAAGGCGCGGGTGAGCGCGTCAACAAAGACCAGTTGCTTGAGCACATCGGTCTGGCGCTTGAGCGTCAGGTGGGTGCGCACGCGTGCGCGTACCACCGCCGGGTTGATGGGCTTGGTGATGAAGTCCACCGCCCCGGCTTCGAGTCCGCGCGTCTCTTCCTGCGTTTCATGGTGGGCGGTGACGAACAGGACCGGGATGTCGCGGGTGACGTTGTCCTGCTTGAGCAGGCGGCAGACTTCGTAGCCGTCCATGTCCGGCATCATCACGTCGAGCAGGATGACGTCGGGGGCCTCCTGGTGTGCGGTGTGCAGCGCCTGAGCGCCGGAGGTGGCCATGAACACCTGGCAGTCGTCGGCAAAAACGCGGTAGAGCACCTGGATGTTGGTGGGTTGGTCGTCCACCACCAGCAGCCGGGGCTTGCGCTCGGGTTCTGCCAGCAGGTCGGCCAGGGCATTGTCAACAGAGGGCATCCACGTCACTCCAGGGGCCAGCGCAACAGCAGTTGCTGGGCTTGCTCGATGGCGTCGGCAAAGTCCAGCCGGGCCATCGCATCGTTGAGGGGGCTCAAGGCGGCGTCACCCAGCGCCGACACATGCGCGCCGTGCAGTTGGGCGCACACATCGAGCGCGTTCATGTCCGAGCGTTGCAGCAGTTTAATCAAGTCTTGAAGCTGCGCGTGCAGCACCGCACGGTCGAGAGGGGCGGGAGCGTCGTCGGTCTGTGTCGGGGCGGGGGCGAGCGCCGCCAGCAAAGCGGGCAGCTGCTGGTGGGCCTCTTCGATGGCGCGCAGCAAGGTGTCCAGGCAGGCCGGTGGCGTGATGCCGCGCGGCATGCCCGTGCAGTTGCGTTCGGCTTCGCTGGCCAGGCGCTGCAAGGTCTGCAGTCCCAGCGTGCCAGCCAGGCCCTTGAAGCTGTGTACCCAGGTCTTCAGGGTGGCGACATCGGCCTGGGCCCAGGCCTGCCGGGCCTGCTGGACGGCGGCAGGCAGATCGTCACAGAAGCTTGCCAGCAGGCGACAGTACACATCCTGACGTTGCCCCAGGCGGGACAAGGCGTCGTCCAGGGCGATGTGTTGCGCCTGGGCCAGGGCATGGGCCTGCGCCGAGATGCTCAGCGCCGTGGCCGATGACACGGGGGGCGGGGTGTGGGTGGGCCGCGCGTCGCCCAGGCGTCGTCCGTGCTTGAGGATGGTGGCGACCAGGTTTTCCAGATCAAAGGGCTTGCCGACGTGGGCCACCATGCCCGCATCAAGGCAGGCTTGCATGTCGGCGGGCAGGGCGTTGGCTGTCATGGCGATGATGGGGGGGACGGCATCGCCCAGGGCTTCGCACAGGGTGCGTGTGGCGGTCACGCCATCCATCACTGGCATCTGCATGTCCATCAGTACGGCGTCGATCAGGTCAGGTCCGTTGAGCACGGCCCGCACGCCTTCGGCCCCGTTGTGGGCCATGCTGACTTCGGCCCCTTCGTCCACCAGCAGTTCACGCGCGACCTGGCGGTTGTTGGCATTGTCTTCAACCAGCAGCAGGTGCCAGCCTGCCAGACGTGGGGTGTGTGCGGGTGGCAGCAGGGGCATGGCCGAACTGCTGGCGAAGTCGTCGGCCTCGTCGGGCACCTTCAGGATGATGTCAAACCAGAACGTGCTGCCCTGGTTGGGCTCGCTGCGCACCTGCAGCTCACCACCCATGAGCGCGACCAGTCGCTTGCTGATGGCCAGCCCCAGGCCCGTGCCGCCGTACTTGCGGGTGGTGGAGCTCTCTGCCTGGGTGAAACCCTCAAAAATGCGCGACTGCGCCTCCGGCGTCATGCCGATGCCAGTGTCGCGCACCGACAGCCGCACCCGCATCTGATCGGCATCATGGCCCAGCACCTCCAGGGCCACCTGTACGTGTCCCTGATGGGTGAACTTGATGGCGTTGCCGCCAAGGTTGATCAGCACCTGCAACAAGCGCAGATCGTCGCCAATCAGCCGGTCCGGCAAGGCTGGATCGTGGTTGAAGCTCAACGCCACCGGCTTGTCACCGAGGTTGGCCGACAGCACCACTTCCAGATCGCCCAGCAGCCGCGCCAGCGAGAAGGGGCGCAGGTGCAGGGTCATCTTGTTGGCCTCGATCTTGGAGAAATCGAGGATGTCGTTGAGCACGTCCAGCAGGGACTGCGCAGCCCGCTCGGCCTTGCCGGCGTAGTCGCGCTGGTGCTCGTTCAGCGGGGTCTTCTGCAGCAGGCGCAGCATCCCCAGAATGGCGTTCATGGGGGTGCGGATCTCGTGGCTCATGTTGGCCAGGAACTGCCCCTTGGCCGCACTGGCCTGTTCGGCGGCCTGCTTGGCGCGTTGCAGCGAGGTCTCGTACTCCAGGCTCTGGGTGCGATCCTGCACGATGCTCAGATAGCCCGTGATCTGGCCGTCGTCCGAGCGCATCTCGGTCACCACCAGGGACACCGGCACCGGGGTGCCATCGCGGCGCATGTAGTTGACCTGCCTGACCAGGCCCAGGACGGAGGGGTCGATCAGCAGTTGCAAGGCGCTGGGCTCGATGTCACCGAGTCGGGCGCGCAGGCTGTCGCGCTGCGCGGCGAGCGCCGTCGGCTCGCGGAACAACAGGGGGGTGGCCTGCCCCACGATCTCGCTGGCGCGGTAGTTCAGCAGCCGCTCGGCACCGGTGTTGAACACCCGGATCACCAGGTCGGCGTCGGTGGCGATCACCGCAATCCCGGATGCGGCGTTGAGCACGTTGGTCAGCAAGGTGGTGGTGTCGCGCAGGCGCATCTGGTCGGCACGCCGCTCGGTGATGTCTTGCACGGCCCCCACCAGCCGCACCGGGGTGTCTTGTTCCAGTTCGACCTCGGCGACCAGGCGCACCCACATGGGTTGGTCTGCCGCATTGACCACCTGCAACTCCATGTCGATGGCGCTGTGGCGCTGGCCGGCCACCTGCAGGGCTTCGATCAGGCGGGTGCGCCATGCCGGGTCGATGAAGCCCAGGCCGTCAGCGGCCATGCACCGATGGCCTTTGGGCAGACCAAAAATGTGGCAGGCCTGATCCGACCAGGTCATCTCCAGCGTGAGCAGGTCCACCTGCCACCCACCCACCCCGGCGACACGGCTGGCGCGCTCCAGGAACGCTTCGCTGGAACGCAGTTGCTGTTCGGTGAGCTTGCGCGAGGTCACGTCATGGCGGATGGCAATGTACTTCTCGATGTGCCCCTGGTCATCGAGCCACGGGGCAATGACCGTGTCCACCCAGTACAGCGAACCGTTCTTGGCGCAGTTGCAGATTTCGCCGTGCCAGGGCCGACCCGACGAGATGGTTGCCCACATCTCGGTCCAGAACGCCGGGCTGTGAACCCCTGAATTGGTGAGCTTGGGGTTGTGGCCCAGCAGTTCGGCCCGGCTGAAACCCGCCAGGGTGCAGTAGGCATCGTTGACCTCGATCAGTTGCCCTTTTTGATCGACGATCGAGATGATGGCGTGGGCGTTGAGGATCTGCAGCAAGGCGCTGGTTTCGTGCTGGGCGGCTTCCAGGCGGCGGGTGGCCTCCTTCAGCACCGAGATGTTCTGCGAAATTTCGATGTAACCCAGTAATTCGCCCTGCGCGTTGTGGCGGGGCTGGACCTCGGTGTCGATCCAGAAAGCCTGCCCATCCTTGCTGCGATTGAGCAGTTCGATCCGGCAGGTTTCGCCTTGGGCCAGGGTGGTCGCCAGGGTGGACAGGTTCTCGGTCGGACACTCTGCGGTGCCGACCAGCTCCCGCATGGTCAGGCCGCGCGCCTCGTCCAGGGTGTAACCGTACAGCCGGGTGAAGCCTTCGTTCACCCAGGTGATGCGCGTTTCAGGATCGCTGATGATCACCGCATTCGAGGTCAGGCGGGCGACCTGGGCCAGGTGTTCCAGGTCTGCAGTCAGGCGGGCAGCATGTGCCTCGGTGCGCGCCTGGGCACTGGCCAGCATCCAGGTGGCAAAGGCAAGCAGGGCGCTCAGCAAGGAGCCGCCCAGCACCACCCAGCTGGCGGTGCTGCGGTCCACCACCTGCGCGAAAGCGGCATTGGGCTCGGTGCGCAGCACATAGTGCCGCCCCGCAATCGACAAATGGCGCTCGGCCTTGAAGCGGCGCACATCGTCCATGGCCGCGAAGCCGCCCACTTCAAACGTGGTGACCGGCTGAGCGTCGGTTTCATCGTTCAGGCTGATGTCAAGCTGCAGGTCGGCGGTTTCAAACAGGCCCTGCATCAGCTCATCAATCACGATGGGGGCGTAGTAAATGCCCACCAGCCTGGCGCGTCGCTGCGCCGCATCCTGGGGGGGTGTGGCCCCTTCTTGGTACAGCGGCAGCAGGTACAGCACACCAGGGCGCTGTCGTGCATCCTGCTTGAGTTTGATCGGCCCGGTCAGGGTGGCCTCGCCCGAGTCGATGGCCCGCAGCACCGCCGCACGTCGCACCGGTTCGGAGCCCACATCCAGCCCCATTGCCTGGCCGTTGTTGGCAATGGGTTCGAGCATCTTGATCACATACAGATCCGGCGCGTTGCCCGAGGTCTTCACCCTGAACGATTCCGCGTTGTCGGCGCGCTCTGCCAGCTCGAATGTGGCCAGATCCTGGCGGGGCACCTTGACGATGTAGCCAAAACCCCGCACGCCGGGGAATTGCTCGCCGAGACGGATGGCATGAACATAGTCGCGGAACTCGATGCGGTCGAGTTTCTCGCTGGCGTTGTGGATGCCATGCGCGCCACGCAAGCCGAAGAGCGGCATGTCAAAGCGCTGTCGGATGCTGCTTTCCACGCGCAGCGTGAGCCGATCGAAGCGTTCACGCGCTTGCGCTTCGATGGCGTCGCCGGTGCGCTGTCCTGCCCACAGGCTCAGCAGCACGCCCACCACCAGCACCGTCATGCTCAGCGCCAGGCTGCCGCCGGCTTCGATGGGCACCACGCCGGTGTTGGCCTGACGCGCCTGGCGCCGAAGCGCCCGCCCGCTGCGCCACCACACCATCGGGGCCAGCACCAGGCCCAGCAGCAGGGTGTTCATCCCCACCTGCTGCCAGCCACTGAGGCCCGGCAGACTCAGCGGCAGAACGCGCATGACGAGCACTTCGATCAAGGCTGCGGCGAGCGTGATCTCCAGCACCAACCGGACATGGGCAGGCAGTGTTTTCATGGGATCAGGGTTCAATGGCCATGCCCCACAGCGCCCGTCCGTCGTGGACGATGCCCAGCAGGCTGGCCTGACCTGTGTTCAGGTTCAACAGATACAAACGGGTCTGTCCGGCCACACGCAAGGCTGCCAGGGGCGTGTTGCGCACATCGCTGATGTCGAGGGCGGCGTCTTCGAGTTGTCCCACGCCCAGTTTGCCAACCGTGCGCAACTGTCCGGTGTTGGGCGACACCACGGGCATCTGCCCCTCGCGTGAACCCTGCATCACCAAGGTGCCCGCCGCCAGGTCGATTGCGTAGTTGGTGGTCAGCTTGTCTTCGTCAGGGTTGTAGGTGTAGCCCGCCGCACTGACCTGGGGTGTGCGGGGGGCGGTATCAGCCGGGGCATAGGCCAGGGTGGCGTCGGTGGCGGCCACAGCACCCGTGTCGGGGTGCAGGCGCAGGTTCTGGCCCTGATCGCTGACCACGCGCACCCGGTCGGCGGCGGGGTTGAAGTCCACACCGAAGCGCTGCCCCTGCAAGACCGCCGGGGCGGCAGAGCCGACCGGGGTGAGGCGGGCGTTCTCGGTGTTCAGCGTGTAGAGCTGACCGCTGCTGGACAAGGCGTACAACACGCCCCGCGCCACCCGAAAGTCGATGCCCACCAGCGTGTCACCTGCCGGCAGACCCTGTAGCGGCAGACGTGCCGTGACACGCTCGGGCTGGCCCGCGTTGAAGCGGAGCAACTCGGCCTGGTCATTGACCGCGATCACCGTTTCGGGACGCAGTGCCGCCGAGGGTGCGGGCGGCGTGGCGCAGGCGCTCAACAGCAGGCTCAGCAAGGACAACATCAGCACACGCATGGGTCAGCTCCGTGGGCAACAACAAATGCAAAGTCAAACCATTGTGGCGGGCATCGGTCCGAAAAGTGACGCCATTGCGGGGTCATGCCAGTGGGCAGGGCGGGGTTGCGGTGATTTCGTGCACACTTTGCGTTCATATCTTCAAGAGCGTAACCATGTCCGATTCTCCCCACCCTTGGTGGTTTCGCCTACGCTGGCATTTGGCTGCCCTGGTGTTGTGCGGTCTGGCCCTGGCCTGGTGGTGGAATCGTGCGCAGCCGGTGACGGTGCTGACCGTGAGCCAACAGCCCCTGGTTCGCACCTTGCAGTTCACCGGCAGGGTCAAAACGCCGGCGCGCGTCGAGGTGGGGGTGACCGTGACCGGCCGCGTGCAGCAGGTGCGTGTGCACGAGGGTGACACGGTGGCGCGCGGCGACGCCCTGATCGAGCTGGAGGCGCAGGAGTGGCAGGCGGCCTGGCAGCAAGCCCGGGCCAACCTGCAGCAGGCTCAATCCCGTGTTCACGGCGTGCAGACGCTGTCGCTGCCCAGTGCCGAGGCCGCACTCGCCCAGGCTGAAGCCACCCTGCGCCAGACCGAGCGTGATCTCGACCGCACGCGCGAACTGGTGGCCCAGCAGTTTTACAGCCAGTCGCGCCTGGACGAGGCGCAGCGCAGCGTGGCCGTGGCCCGTGCTCAGCGCGATGCCGCGCGGGTTCAGGTGCAGGCCCATCGCCCGCAGGGGGCCGAACGGGCCAGCAGTCAGGCTCAACGCGATGCTGCTCAGGCTGCCCTTGATGTGGCGCGCGCCCGGCTTGACCAGGCCACGGTGCGTGCCCCCGGTGCGGGCCGGGTGTTGCTGCGCAGCGTCGAGCCTGGGCAGATTGTGCAAGCTGGCAAAAGCCTGTTGACCCTGGCGATGGACGGACCCACCGAGCTTGTTGCCCAGGTGGACGAGCGCTACCTGGGGCAATTGCAGCGTGGTCAGCGCGCCGCCGTGCTGGCCGATGCCTACCCCGCACAACGCTTTGAAGCCGTGGTGGACCGGCTTGCCCCTGCCGTCAACGCGCAGAGCGGGGCCGTGGAAGTGACCCTGCTGGTGCAGGGTGAGCGTCCGGCCTTTTTGCGTGAGGACATGACCCTCTCGATGGAGGTCACCACCGCCCGTGAGGATGCGGTGCTGACGTTGCCCCTGCAGGCCTTGCGTGGGGCCGTGGCGGGGGGGCCGGCTGATGCCGCCTCGGTGCTGGTGCTCGAAGATGGGCGTGCGCAGGTGCGTGCCGTGACCTTGGGCTGGCGCACGCTGGACCAGGTTGCCGTGCGCCAAGGTCTGCGGGCGGGCGAACAGATTGTGCTCGACCCCACCGTGCCGCCAGGCACCCGCGTGCGATCGCACCCCCCCCAACCCTGAACAGGCACTGCCGTGCGTGCACCGACCCTTTTTGCGCTGGGCTTTGAGTGGCAGGTGGCCGTGCGTTTTTTGAAAGAAGGACGTTTCCAGAGCCTGCTCATCATCGTCGGGGTGGCGGCGGGCGTGGCCGTGGTGGCCTACATTTCTGCCCTCATGTCGGGCCTGCAGCGCAACACCCTGGACAAGACCTTGGGCGCGCAAGCGCACATCAGCATCACGGCCCTGCAAGAGCGGGTGACGCCGGCCCTGCCGCCTCCGCAGCCCGGCACCCTGCGCTGGCGCGACACCCAGGCACGCGCGCAGCGCCTTCAAACCGTCACCAACTGGCAGGCCATCGTGGCCTTGCTGGCGCAACGCCCCGGCGTGGCGGCGGTCTCGCCCATGACCTCCGGCGCGGCGCTGGCGCAGCGCGGTGAGGCCACGCGGGCCATTGCGCTGTCCGGTGTCGAGCTGAGCCGCTACGACCGCATCGTCAACCTGCGCAGCAAATTGGTGGCCGGCACGCTGACCCTGTCCCCCGGCGAAGCCATCATCGGCCAGACCCTGGCCGAAGACCTGGGCGTGCGCGTGGGCGACCGCATCACCGTGGTCATCAACGAGCGCCGCGACACCGTGCGCCTGACCGGCCTGGTGGACCTGGGCATCAAGGACCTCAACCGCCGCATGGTGCTGGTGCCGCTGCGTTCGGCTCAGACCCTGCTGAACCTGCCCGGCGGCGTGACCCAGATCGACCTGCGTCTGGACGACGTCTGGACCGCCCAGACCTTGGCCCAGGGCCTGGCGCGCGAGCTGCCCAACAAGGTGGAAAGCTGGCAGGAGGCCAATGCGCAACTGGTTTCGGCCTTGCGCGCCCAAAGCGTCAGCACCATGCTGATTCGGTCTGTGGTGATGTTGGTGGTGGTGCTGGGCATCGCCAGCGTGCTGGTGGTGTCGGTGGTGCAAAAGCAGCGTGAAATCGGCATCCTGCGCGCCATGGGCACCACCCGTGCTCAGATCCTGCGCGTGTTTTTGCTGCAAGGCGTGCTGGTGGCCACGCTGGGCTCGTTGCTCGGGGTGCTGCTGGCTGCCGGACTGATTGCGGGCTTCACCGCCTTCGTCAAAGGTGCCGACGGCTTGCCCTTGTTTGCCATCGGTCTGGCTCCTGGCATGGCCCTGCAGATCGTGCTCATCACCGGCGTTGCCGGGGTGCTGGCCGGTTTGGCCCCGGCACGCCGGGCTGCGCACATGGACCCGGCCCAGGCCATCCGCGTGTGAGGCGCATCCGATGAGCCAGACCTTGACCACACCGCCCCCCGCCGACCTCGTCGTGCTCGAAGGACTGTGCAAACGCTACAACGTCGGTCAACCCAACGAGACCGAGGTGCTGCACGGACTCAACCTGCGCTTGACCACCGGCGAGTTCGTCGCCCTGATCGGCCCCTCCGGCTCAGGCAAGAGCACCCTGCTCAACATCCTGGGTTTGCTGGAGCCGGCCACGGGCGGTCGCTACGTGCTCGACGGCCAGTCGGTGGCAGCGCTGGACGACGAGGCCCTCACCCGCCTGCGCCGCGACACCCTCGGGTTCGTCTTCCAGTTCCACCACCTGCTGCCCGCCTTCACTGCACTTGAAAACGTGCTGCTGCCGGTGTTGTCGCGCGATGGGCGCATCGGCACGCGTGAACGCACTCAGGCCTGCAACCTGCTCGATGCCGTGGGCCTGGCTCAGGCCATGGACCGTTTGCCGGGTGCCCTGTCGGGCGGCATGCAACAGCGCGTGGCGATGGCCCGTGCGCTCATGCTGTCGCCCAAGCTGGTGCTCGCCGACGAGCCCACTGGCAACCTCGACACCGCCTCGTCCAACGAAGTGTTCGCGCTGATGCGGCGCATCCACGAGCAGGTGGGCACCACCTTCCTGGTGGTCACCCATGACCCCCGGCTCGCCGCCCGATGCGACCGCGTGATCGAACTGGTGGATGGCCGGGTGGCGCGCGACGGTTCAGTCTGAGAGCCCCTTTTTTTTCTTTTTCTTGGCCTTGCCACCACGTTGCGCCGGGTCTGCCTGCGGCCCACCACGTGCAGCCTCGGCCTCCAGTCGCTCGCACAGGGTGCGCAAAATCTTCACCCGTGCAAACCGCTTGTCGTCCGACTCCACCAGCGTCCAGGGCGCTTCGCCCGTGCTGGTGCGCTCCACCATGTCGCACACGGCCTGCTGATAGGCGTCCCATTTTTCGCGGTTACGCCAGTCCTCTTCGGTGATCTTGAACTGCTTGAACGGCACCTTGGCTCGCTCTTCAAACCGGCGCAACTGCTCGTCGCGGCTGGTCTGCAACCAGAACTTGACCACGATGATGCCCGTGGCGCTCAGCTCGTGCTCGAAGTCGTTGATCTCGCTGTAGGCGCGCAGCCAGTCGTTCTCGCTGCAAAAACCTTCCACGCGCTCGACCAGCACACGGCCATACCAGCTGCGATCAAAAATGGTCAGATGCCCTCGACGCGGCAACTGATGCCAGAAGCGCCACAAATAGGGCTGGGCCTTCTCGGCCTCATTGGGGGCGGCAATCGGCACGATCTGGTACTGCCGCGCGTCGAGTGCCGCCGAGATGCGCCGGATCGCCCCACCTTTGCCCGCCGCATCGGCTCCCTCGAAAGCACACACCAGCGCACGGTTCTTGAAACGTGGATCGCGCACCAGGTCAAACAGGCGGGCCTGCCAGCACGCCAGCTCACGCTCATACGTGGATGCGCTCATTTTCAGCGTCAGGTCCAGCTCCGTCAGCACATTGCGGCCATCGGTGTCCAGTCTCACCATCGGTGCCGCCGGCGTGCGACTGGGTTCTGGCTTGTCCAGGCGCGCGCGGATCGCACCGAGCATCACCTTGCCCACTGTCAGGTTGCGATAGCGATCATCGCTGCCATCGAGCACCACCCAAGGCGCTTGCGGCGTGTTCGTCATGCGCAGCACATGCCCGGCCACCTCCTGCAACTGGTCGTAGGTCTTGAGCCGATCCCAGTTCCACTGCGTGACCCGCCAGGCCGTGCGCGGATCGCTCTCCAGCGCCTTCAGGCGCTTGCGCTGCGCATCCTTGGTCAGATGAAACCAGAACTTCAGGACCAACGCCCCCTCGTTGACCAGCATCGCCTCAAAGCGGTTGATCTGGTCGGCGCGTGCATCGACCTCCTTGAGCGAGAGATGCCCCCGGATGTGCTCGCGAATCGGGTCTGAATACCATGACCCCGCAAAGATGCCGATGCGCCCCTTGGGTGGCAGCGAGCGCCAGTAGCGCCACATCGACGGGCGCTCGCGCTCCTCATCGCTGGGTTCGCTGAAGGCCAGGGTGCTCAGAAAGCGCGGGTCCATCCATTCGTACA
>JAGOKC010000113.1 GCA_017994835.1 Aquabacterium sp.
GGTGGCTTGAAGGCCGAATTCGTGCTGGAAAGCTTCCTGGCTGGCGATACCGGCAGCAATGTGCCCAACCTGGCCACCGGGTTCTGGGGGCGCGGTTCCTGGGTCGGTCTGAGCGGTGGTTTCGGTCGCGTGGCGCTGGGCCAGTACGACAACGCCTTCTTCACCATGGGGCTGACATACAACCCCTTCGGTTCGTCGATGACGTTCTCGCCCACCATGGTGTCCTACTACAGCCTGGGCGGCTACCTGGCCCCCAGCCTGGGCTACGACACGGGTTGGGTCAACTCCGTCACCTACGAAACGCCTAACTTTGGCGGGTTCACTGCATCGCTGCAGTTCGCACCCAAGGAAACCTCGGCAGGCGGTGATGCCAAGAACAACTACGCTGTTTCGGCTGCGTACAACGCTGGCGCGCTCAGCGTGATGGGGGTGTACACCTCGTCGGGTGCCATCAACACAGCCTACTTCGACCGTCAAAAGAACTGGGGCCTGGGTGCCAGTTATGACTTCGGCGTCGCCAAGCTGTCGGCGCAGTATTCGGTCGTCAAGCGCGAAACTGGCGGCGGCGACGGCAAGGCCAAGTTCTTCCAGATTGGTGCCGAAGTACCCGTCACCGATGCTGGCAAGGTCATGGTGTCCTACGGTCAAACCAAGTACGACGACTTCTATGTGATCGACGGCAAGCTCAAGCAAATCTCGCTGGGCTACGACCACACGCTGTCCAAGCGCTCGGGTGTGTACGCTGCCTTGACCAGCAAGAAACTGTCTGACTTTGGTTTTGCTGACGAAAGCGCCAACACCTTCGCGGTGGGCCTGCGTCACGCTTTCTAAAGCGATTTCACGCTGTCACACGCAAGGCACCTTCGGGTGCCTTTTTTCACATTCATGGGGCCGTTGCAGCACTCTGTCACGGCCACCGTCAGCGCCGCTCGAACTTGAACACCGCCTTGCTGGCCATCAGGTTGGGCCAGTGGGTGACGATCTCGCCCTCATTCACCCCGAACGAGTCGAGGATGCGCAGGCCATTCTGCTCGGCCAGCACCTCGAAGTCGGCAAACGTGGCCACGCGGATGTTGGGCGTGTCATACCACTGGTAGGGCAGGCTGCGCGTGACCGGCATGCGGCCGCGCAGCACGCTCAGGCGGTGCGGCCAGTGCGCAAAGTTGGGGAAACTGACGATGCCCTGCTTGCCCACACGTGCGGTCTCGCGCAGCATGTCCACGGTGTTGCGCAGGTGTTGCAGGGTGTCGAGTTGCAGCACCACATCGAAGCTGTTGTCGTCGAACAGGCTCAGGCCTTCTTCCAGGTTGCGCTGGATGACGTTGACGCCGCGCTGCACGCATTGCAGCACCTTGGCATCGTCCAGTTCGATCCCATAGCCGGTGCACTGGCGCGTGTCACGCAGGTGCGCCAGCAGGGCACCGTTGCCACAACCCAGGTCCAGCACGCGCGAGCCAGGCGGCACCAGTTGCGCGATCACGTCATGCACATCGTGTTGGCTCATGCTCTCATCCCTCACACCGCCACCTTCAGGGCTTGGCCCTGTGAGGTGGTCAATGGCGTCTGCGTGGCCTGCAGCTCCTGCGCAATCCGCTCGAAGTACGCGCGCACCACGCCGTGGTAACGCGGATCGTCCAGCAGGAAGGCGTCGTGGCCATGGGGGGCGTCGATCTCGGCGTAGCTCACGTCGTGCTGGTTATCGACCAAGGCCTTGACGATCTCGCGCGAACGGGCGGGCGAGAAGCGCCAGTCGGTGGTGAAGCTGATCACCAGGAACTTGGCCAGGGCCTGTTTCATGGCAGCGGCCAGATCACCGCCGTGCAAGCGGGCCGGGTCGAAGTAGTCGAGCGCGCGGGTGATCAGCAGGTAGGTGTTGGCGTCAAAGTAGTCGCTGAACTTGTCGCCCTGGTAGCGCAGGTAGCTCTCCACCTGAAACTCGATGTCCTGGGTGCTGTAGTTGGGCGCATCGCCCAGCGTGCGTCCCACCAGTTCGCGTCCGAACTTCTCTTCCATCACGTCGTCCGACAGATAGGTGATGTGGCCGATCATGCGCGCCACGCGCAGGCCGCGGCGCGGCACCACGCCGTGCGCGTAGAAGTGGCCCTGGTGGAAGTCGGGGTCGGTGACGATGGCCTGGCGGGCCACCTCGTTGAAGGCGATGTTCTGCGCCGACAGGTTGGGGGCGGTGGCCACGGCCACGCAATGGCGCACGCGCTGCGGGTGTTGCAGCGTCCAGCTCAGGGCCTGCATGCCGCCCAGGCTGCCGCCCAGCACGGCCGCCAACTGGGTGATGCCCAGTTGGTCGAGCAAGCGGGCCTGGGCATTGACCCAGTCTTCCACGGTCACGACCGGAAAGTCGGTGCCGTAGGGTTGGCCGGTGTCCGGGTTGGTGTGCATCGGCCCGGTCGAGCCAAAGCACGAGCCGGGGTTGTTGATGCCGATGACGAAAAACCGGTCGGTGTCCAGCGGCTTGCCGGGGCCGATCAGGTTGTCCCACCAGCCTTCGCTCTTGGGCAGCGGGCGGCCCTGCGCGTCGGCATGGACGCCGGCGACGTGGTGCGAGGCGTTGAGCGCGTGGCACACCAGCACTGCGTTGCTGCGGTCGGCATTGAGCTGCCCGTAGGTCTCATAGACCAGGGTGTAGTCTTTGAGCGCCGCGCCGCTTTGCAGGGGCAGGGGGGCTTCAAAGTGCATGGAGGCAGGGGTGACAACCCCGAGGGAAGACATGACGCTACGATGTGCAGAACAAAGAAAAAACCGGCCTCGCATCAAAGCAGGGGCCGGTGAGCAGCGCCCTCTTTAGCGGAATTTTTTGAGCGCCCGCAATTTGGACAAATCGGCGCTGTGAACCCGAGTGTAGCGCCAAACCAGCGCGCCGGGCCATCAGGCTGCAGGCGGTGCCGTGTCGGTGAAGCTGGGACGCTGCATCAGCTTGTCGTAGAGCTTGTCAAGGTTGGGGTGGGTGGTGCGCCAGTCGATGGCCGGAAAGCGGAAGTCGAGGTAACCCAGGGCGCAACCCACGCAGATGTCGGCCAGGCTGTGGTGATTGCCGGTGCACCAGGGCTTGTCGCCCAGACCCTGGCTGAGGGCTTCCAGGCTGTGGTGGATCTTGTCGAGCTGGCGGTCAATCCAGGCGGGGCTGCGCTGTGCGTCGGTGCGCCCGGCCCAGGTTTGCTCCATGCGCGCCAGCACGGCCGCATCCAGCAGGCCATCGGCCAGCGCTTCCCAGGTGCGCACTTCCACGCGCTCACGTCCGCCCAGGGGGATGAGTTTGCCCACCGGTGAGAGGGTGTCCACATACTCCACGATCACCCGTGAGTCAAAAACGGCTTCGCCACCATCCATGACGAGGCACGGCACCTTGCCCAAAGGGTTGGCTGCGGTGATGCGTGTGTCAGCGGCCCACACGTCGTCCAACTCGAACTTGTAGTCGAGCTTTTTCTCGGCCAACACGATCCGGACCTTGCGGACGAAGGGGCTGGTCAGGGATCCGATCAGTTTCATGGGGTGGGTTAAGTGAGGTTGCAGCCATTTTAACGATCTGGTTTCCCCGCAGACAGGGTGCGGGCCTTGTCCGCGCGCTCTGGCCCCCAACAGGGGGGATGGGGAACCACAGTGTGCGCCAGCCGTGGCGATGTGGCAGTTGGATGCGTCACGGTAAAATGGTCGGTTCGCCCGTGTGACGTGTCCACGTTGCTGTGCGGGCCTGCTGATTTTCCTTTCTCATTCGGACACCGCCATGAACCTGTCTGCTCTCTCCGCCCTGTCGCCGCTGGACGGCCGTTACGCCGCCAAGGTGGCCGCCCTGCGTCCGCTGCTGTCCGAATTTGGTTTGATGCATCGCCGCGTGCAGGTTGAGATCGAGTGGTTCATCGCCCTGTCCGACGCCGGCCTGCCCGAGTTGCCCCCGCTGTCGGAGGCCTCGCGCATGTTCCTGCGCAGCCTGGTGACACACTTCTCCGAGTCCGACGCGCAAGCCATCAAGGACATCGAAAAGACCACCAACCACGACGTCAAGGCCGTGGAGTACTGGATCAAGTCGCGCTTTGCCACGCACCCCGAGCTGGAAAAGGCCGGTGAGTTCGTGCACTTCGCCTGCACCTCGGAAGACATCAACAACACCAGCCACGGCCTGATGCTCAAGGCCGCGCGCGATCAGGTCATCCTGCCCACGCTCGACGCCCTGATTGGCACGATGAGCGGCCTGGCGCACAACCTGGCCGAGATCCCGATGTTGAGCCGCACGCACGGCCAGACCGCTTCGCCCACCACCGTGGGCAAGGAAATCGCCAACGTGGTGGCCCGTCTGGCCAATGCCCGCGTCCGCATCGCCGAGGTCAAGCTGCTGGCCAAGATGAACGGCGCGGTCGGCAATTACAACGCCCACCTGTCGGCCTACCCGGACAAGGACTGGGAAGCTTTCAGCCAGTCGGTCATCGAGAACCAGCTGGGCCTGACCTTCAACCCCTACACGATCCAGATCGAGCCGCATGACTACATGGCCGAGCTGTTCGACGCGGTCACCCGCACCAACACCATCCTGATCGACTGGTCGCGTGACGTGTGGGGCTACATCAGCCTGGGTTACTTCAAGCAGCGCACCAAGGCGGGCGAAATCGGCTCGTCCACGATGCCGCACAAGGTCAACCCGATCGACTTTGAAAACGCGGAAGGCAACTTTGGCCTGGCCAATGCGGTGCTGACCCACCTGAGCCAGAAGCTGCCCATCAGCCGCTGGCAGCGTGACCTGACCGATTCCACCGTGCTGCGCAACATGGGCGTGGCGCTGGGCTACGCCCTGCTGGGTTATGACAGCCTGGCCCGTGGTCTGGGCAAGCTGGAAGTCAACCCTGAAGCGCTGGCTCAGGATCTGGACAGCTCGTGGGAAGTGCTGGCCGAGCCCATCCAGACCGTGATGCGCCGCTATGCCTTGCCCAACCCGTACGAGCGCCTGAAGGAGCTGACCCGCGGCAAGGCCATCACCAAGGAGTCCATCCAGGCCTTCATCGAGACCCTGGAGCTGCCCGAAGCCGAGAAGGCCCGCCTGCGCACCATGACCCCGGGCAACTACATCGGCAAGGCCGTGGAGTTGGCCCAGCGCATCGGCAAGTAAGGCAAGGGCGCAGCCATGATCTTCACCGAGCAACTGCGCCACGCGCAACAGCAAAACAACTCGCTGCTGTGCGTGGGCCTGGACCCCGAGCCGTCGAAGTTCCCGGGTGCCTGGAAGGGCCAGAGCGACCGAATCTATGACTTCTGCGCGGCCATCGTGGATGCGACGAAGGACCTGGTCTGCGCTTTCAAGCCGCAGATCGCCTACTTTGCGGCCCACCGTGCGGAAGACCAGCTGGAGCGCCTGATGGCGCACATGCGCCGGGT
>JAGOKC010000051.1 GCA_017994835.1 Aquabacterium sp.
TCCCCACACTGCGCACGGTGGCGCAGCGCATGGTCGATCAGCACCAGCGCCAGCATGGCCTCGGCAATCGGCGTGGCGCGGATGCCCACGCACGGATCGTGGCGACCGAAGGTCTCCACCGTGGCCGGCTGGCCGTTCAGGTCGATGGACTGACGCGGTGTGCGGATTG
Organism: Aquabacterium sp.; assembly: GCA_017994835.1. Classification (GTDB taxonomy): domain Bacteria; phylum Pseudomonadota; class Gammaproteobacteria; order Burkholderiales; family Burkholderiaceae_C; genus Aquabacterium. The sequence goes on from JAGOKC010000051.1 coordinate 170, forward strand.
AGCTGGTCGGCTTGATCGCAATCGCCACGCGCAGGTCCTGCCCCGTCGAGATGCCCCCCAGCACGCCACCCGCGTGGTTGCTGGCAAAGCCATCGGGGTGCAGCTCGTCGCCATGCACGGTGCCGCGCTGGCGCACGCTCTCAAAGCCCGCGCCGATCTCCACACCCTTGACCGCATTGATGCCCATCATCGCGTGGGCAATGTCGGCATCCAGCTTGTCAAACAGTGGCTCACCCAGGCCCACCGGCACGCCGCTGGCCTCAACGATCAACTTGGCGCCGCAGGAGTCCCCATCCTTGCGCAACTCGTCCATATAGGCTTCCAGCGCGTCGATCTGGCTCACGTTGGGCGCAAAGAAAGGGTTGTTGGGCACATGTTCCCAACCCTCAAACGCGATGGGGTGCTCACCCAGTTGCGTCATGCAGGCGCGGATCTCCGTGCCAAACTGCTCGCGCAGCCACTTCTTGGCCACCGCACCGGCGGCCACCATCGGGGCCGTCATGCGCGCCGACGAACGTCCGCCCCCACGTGGGTCACGGATGCCGTACTTGTGCCAGTAGGTGTAGTCGGCATGGCCTGGCCGGAAGGTCTGCAGGATGTTGCCATAGTCCTTGCTGCGCTGGTCGGTGTTGCGGATCAGCAGCGCAATCGGGGCGCCCGTGGTCTTGCCCTCGTAAATGCCACTCAGGATCTCGACGGCATCGGGCTCGTTGCGCTGGGTCACATGACGAGAAGTGCCCGGACGGCGACGGTCCAGATCGGGCTGGAGGTCGGCCTCGGACAAGGCCATGCCCGGCGGGCAGCCATCGATGACGCAGCCGATCGCCGGGCCATGCGATTCGCCGAAATTCGTGACCGTGAACAAAAGACCGAGGGTGCTGCCTGCCATAGAGCGCCAACCAGAAGTGCAAAGGGAAGCGCTTATTGTCCCCCATCAAGGCCCTCCCCCGCACCCCCACAGCAAAACGCCCGGCTCAACCGGGCGTTTGCGCATCAGCAGGCGACAGGGCTCACAGCAGCGCCTGGCGCTCCTTGCCGGTTTCCTCTTCGTTCACCGGCCAGTCGCGAATGTAGGCCTTGAGCATGCGGTTCTCGAAGTCCTGCCCGTCCACCACGGCCTTGGCTACGTCGTAGAACGAGATCACGCCCATCAGCGTGCGGTTGGTCATCACCGGCATGTAACGCGCATGGCGGCTCAGCATCATGCGACGCACCTCGTCCAGTTCGGTCTCGGGTGTGCAGGTCAGGGGGTGATCGTCCATGACGGTGCGCACCGTCAGGCTACCGAACACGCCACTGTTGCGCACGGTGGCCTTGATCACCTCGCGAAACGTCAACATGCCCACCACATCACCGTGGTCCATCACCACCAGTGAACCGATGTCGTGATCGGCCATGGACGTGGCTGCCTCAGCCAGGGGCTGCTCGGGTTGAATGGTGAACAGCGTGCTGCCCTTGACGCGCAAAATGTCACTGACTTTCATGGGTGTTCCTCCTCGATTCACGACACAAAAGCGGCCGCCAAGGCGATCAATATAGCCCCAGACCCTGTGCACATCAAGGTGTCAGGTCATGTGTCCAAGACTCGGGCCAGCCATCTGCACCGCACGCTCTCATTGCGACAGAGCCAGCCATTTCTGAACAGCGGGCAGACCCTGATGCACGACGATTTCGCGACGCACCTCAGTGCAGCAACGGTGCCAGGTTCAGGTTTTCCAGATTGGCCGCACCCCAAAAACCCTCAGTCAGCGCTTCGCGCCGCAACAGCAGGCGCGCCAGCAGGGGTGCCACCCGTGTCTGCTCCGGATCACACAACAGCACAAAACGCCCGCCATGCTCGTCATCGGTCTCATTCAGCAAGCCCACCCAGTCCAGCACCTGCAACGCCTCCAGCAAGGGCTCAATCTGCAAAGGATCGGTGCGCAGATGCTGCGCCAAAGCCTCGTTGCTCAGTCCACGTTCCTGCGTGTTCTGCACCTGCCACAGCGCCTTCAAAATCGCCAACGCCAAGGCAAATCGATGCCCCGGCGTGTCTGGCCAACGCTTCACCTGCGACAGCAAACTGGGGGTGTACGCCACGACGACGGCTCCCAACAGCAAAATCAACCAACTCACGTAGATCCAGACCAGGAATATCGGCAATGCCGCAAACGCCCCGTAAATGGTTGCGTACACAGGCACCTTGGACAGATAGAACGCCAAGCCCTTTTGCGCAATTTCCAGACACACCGACGCAAACACCGCTCCACCCCAGGCATGATCCCAGCGCACGAAGGTGTTGGGCACATAGCGGTAAAGCGCCGCAAAACCGGCCGTCTGCAAGGCGAACACCATCAGGCTGAGCAACAGCCCCACCCCGCCCGGCAACTCGTTGACCATGCCACGCGAAGCTGACAGAACGTAAGAGGTCACCGACAGACTGGCGCCCACCAACAAAGGCCCCAGGGTCAACGCAGCCCAGTACACCAAGACCCGCTGCGCAATCGGACGCGGCCGACGCACACGCCAGATGCCATTGAGCGTGTGGTCAATCGTCAGCATCAAGGCCATCGCCGTGATCCCCAGCACGATCATTCCCAAACCACCCAACTGGCTCGCCTTGCCCGCAAACTTGGTCAAGGACAGCAGAACCTGCTTGGCAATCGCATCTGGCACCAGACCCTGGATGACCTGTTGTTCCAGCACCTTGCGAAACCGGGCAAACACCGGAAAAGCACTGAACAGGGCCAACATCACCGTGAACAACGGCACCAGGGCGATCGTCGTGGTGAACGTCAGACTGCCTGCCGTCACGCCCAGATGATCCTCGCGAAAACGAATCCGCAAAGTGTCGTAGGTTTGGCGCCAGGGCCACTGCTGCATGGTGACCAACAGCAGCCTCCACCGTTGGCGGATATGCTCCCAGAATGCTGAATGTGACGTCATCTGGCTATGATGCCAGTCATGCGCCGCCCGGCGATGTTGCCCCCGCTGTGCGACCCTGATTTTTCATTCATGAACCCCTCATCCGACACGCCCACCCCTCCCAACGAGCAGCCTGACGCTTTTGTGGCTCACCACCCTCCCGAGCGTCGCGCCACCATCGAGCGCGTGCGCCTTCTGTGTGTGGCCATGCTGATCAGCCTCATCGGCCTGGGCATCGCATGGGAGTTGCGGCTGGCCCCATTGCCTCAAGGCACCGGCATGCTCGCCCTCAAGGTGTTGCCCCTGTGCTTCGCTCTGACAGGCCTGCTCAAACACCGGCTCTATACCTACCGTTGGCTCACCCTGCTGATCTGGCTGTACTTCACCGAAGGGGTTGTACGGGCCTCGGGCGACACGGGTGTCTCACAGCTGCTCGCAGGTGTTGAAGTCGCCCTCAGCGTTGGCCTGTTCACCGCCTGCGCCATCTACATCCGGTTGCGTCTGCGGGTGCTGCCGCCCAAGTCCAAATCAGGTCGAACAACATGACCGACACCCCGTCATCGCCCTGCGGTCAAAGCGAGGCCTTGCTCGAAGCATTGCGTCAGGCTGTGGGTGCTGCTGCCGTGTTGAGGGCCGATGCAAACGACGCCCTCGATCGCCATCAAATCGACTGGCGCAAGCGTTACCGTGGCCTGGCCCTGGCGGTCGTGTTCCCAGCCAGCACCCAGGAGGTGACCAAGGTCGTCGGTCTGTGTGCCCGCCACCGCGTCAGCATCGTGCCCCAAGGCGGCAACACCAGCCTCGTGGGCGGTTCGGTACCCGATGACAGTGGCCAGCAAATCGTCCTGAACCTGAGCCGACTCAACCGCGTGCTCAGCGTTGACGCGGTCAACCTGTCCATGACCGTACAAGCTGGGTGCCTGCTGGCCGATGTGCAACGCGCCGCCGACGAGGCGGGCCTGTTGTTCCCGCTGAGCCTGGCCTCCGAAGGCAGTTGCACCATTGGCGGCAACCTCGCCACCAACGCTGGCGGCACCCAGGTACTGCGCTACGGCACGGCACGCGAACTGTGCCTGGGCCTGGAAGCCGTGACCGCAGATGGCGAGGTCTGGGATGGCCTCAAGAGCCTGCGCAAAGACAATACGGGTTACGACCTGCGCGACCTGCTGATCGGCAGCGAAGGCACGCTGGCGATCATCACCGCAGCCACCTTGCGCCTGTTCCCGCGCCCGACCCACCGTCAGGCGGCCCTGATCGGTTGCCACACCCTGGCGCAATGCGTCAGCTTGCTTCAGCAAGCACGCTTGCAACTCGACGCACGGCTCACCGGCTTTGAGGTCATGCACCAACCTCCCATCCAACTGGCGTTGCGTCATCTGCCCGAGCAGGCCCATGCGGCGCGCGCCTTGCTCAGCCCCTCTCAACCCGACTTGCCCAACTGGACCGTGCTGATGGACACTGCCGACACCGGCCGCCACAGCACCCTGCACACCGACCTTGAAACCTTGTTGGATGAAGCGCAGCAACAAGGCCTGATTGAGCGGGCCGTGCTGTCACACACCGACACGCAATACCGCGCCATGTGGTCCTTGCGCGAAGCCATTCCCCTGGCCGAAAAAACAGAAGGTCACATGGTCAAGCACGACATCGCCGTGCCCACCTCCCAGGTGCCCGCCTTTGTGGACCAGGCAGCTGACGCATTGCAAGCTCTGGTACCGGGTTGCCGTGTGATCTGCTTTGGTCATCTGGGGGATGGCAACCTGCACTACAACGTGCAAGCCCCCACCTGCATCAGCACGGAAGCCTTTCTCGCGCAGCACGAAAGCGCCATTCACACCGTCATTTACGATCTGGCCCTGCAACTCGGCGGAACGCTGTCAGCCGAGCACGGCATCGGGCAGCTCAAACGCGACGAACTGCGTCTGCGGCAGAGTGTCACCAGCACAGCGTGGATGCGCGCCATCAAGCATGCACTTGACCCCGACCACCGCCTCAATCCTGGTCGGCTGGTGCCTTGACAGTGCTGTGAACCGAGTCTCTCGGTGCCTCACACCGTCTGCCATTGCAATGGCCAGCGACCCGCGCGCCACTGCAACAACCACATCATGCCCACCACCGTCTTCGCGTCAGTCAGCTGGCCATCACGCATCCAGTCTTCCAACTCCTGCTGCGTGGCGGTGAACACATCGAGGAATTCACCCTCGTCGAGTTGACGCTCACCCAGGCTCAGGTCATCGGCAAACCAGACCTCGATGACCTCGGTGGCGTAACCAATCACCGGATGCATGATCCCGGCCTTGGCCCATCGACCCGCGCGGTAACCCGTCTCTTCCAGCAACTCGCGTTGTGCACAGGCCAGCCCCCCCTCGCCCGCGTCCAACTTGCCAGCCGGGAACTCGATCATGGTCTGACGCACGGGGTAGCGGTACTGCCGCTCCATGACCAGCCGACCATCCGGCAAGATGGCCACGATCATCACGGCACCGGGGTGCACCACGTACTCGCGTGTGGCCTCCCGACCATCAGGCAGGACGACCTGGTCGCGACGCAACTCCAGAAAATGCCCCTGGTACACCGCCTCGGAGGTCAGCGTATCTTCGCGCAAGTGTGCATCCGGGGATGACGTGGAGGAGTCTGTCTCAGACTGTGGCATCGCTCGACACGCCATCAAAAGTCAGTGCTTGCGCAGGTAGCGCCACACAAAACCAGGAAAAGCCAGAGTGAGGAACACACACAACCACACCGCCACAAACTCCCAGCGCAGCGGGCTGACACGTCCGAGATGCCCCTCCAAACCTCGCCCCAGCACTGCCACCAGCACGGCAAACACCAGCAACTCAAACAACCGCCAAGCCGTCGTCTTGGGCGCACGAAGGGGCCCCACGGCAAACACACGATCATTCAAAAAAGGCAAATTGGCCGCAACCAACGCGGCCAACAGCACCACCAGCACAGCCCATGCGGGCACAAGACCCGTCATGGCGCTGCGCGACGACACAGAGTCATCTTCGTTCTCACATCAACCTGCCAGAGACTGCGTGATCACATTGGCGCACAACGTCATCAGCGCACCTGGCAAGATGCCCAGGGCCAGCACGGCCAGCGCATTGATCGACAACAGCGCGGGTGCGGCACCACCTTGAATGGCCGGAGCACGTGCCGCCGGTTCATCAAAGTACATGACCTTGACCACACGCAGGTAGTAAAAAGCAGCAACCAGCGACAACATCACGGCCACGATGGACACCGTCAGCAAGACCGGCGAGTTGGTGGTGATCAGCGCCTGCAGCACGGCCAGCTTGGCGTAGAAGCCCACGGTCGGCGGGATGCCGGCCAACGAGAACATGAACACAGCCATGACACCGGCCAGCATGGGGCTGCGCTTGTGCAAGCCAGCCAAATCAGAGATCTCTTCCGACTCGAACCCAGGACGCGACAGCACCATGATCAGACCGAACGTACCCAGAGTGGTCAGCACATAGGTCAGCACATAGAACAGCGACGAGCCGTAGCCGTTGCCCGCCGACACCGTGTTACCGGCCACCACGGTGGGAATGAAGCCCAGCAGCATGAAGCCGAGTTGCGCAATACCCGAGTACGCCAGCATGCGCTTGAGGTTGCTCTGTGCAATGGCGGCCAGGTTGCCCACGGCCATCGAGGCCACCGCCATGATCATCAGCATCTGCTGCCAGTCGGTGGCACTGTTGATCAGACCTTCCACCAGCAGGCGAATGGTGATCGCGAACGCAGCCAGCTTGGGCGCACCCGCTACCAGCAGGGTCACGGCTGTGGGCGCACCCTGATAAACGTCAGGCACCCACATGTGGAAAGGCACCACGCCCAGCTTGAAAGCCAGGCCGGCAACGATGAACACCACGCCGAACGCCAGCACCTGATTGTTCTCACCACTCAGCGTTGCCTGATAAACCAATGCCAGGTCCAGCGACCCTGTGGCACCGTACATCATTGACAGACCGTACAGGAGGAACCCCGAAGCCAGAGCGCCTAGCACGAAGTACTTCATGGCAGCCTCGGTCGCCTGTGCATGGTCACGACGCATGGCCACCAAGGCATACAGGGACAGCGACATCAACTCCAGACCCAGATAGATGGCCAGGAAGTTGTTACCGATGATCATGATCGAGATGCCCAGCAGCGAAAGCATGCTCAGACTGAACAGTTCTCCCTTGAGCAGATCACGGCTGGCAGCATAGGTCTGGGCATACACCAGCGAGCCCATCACGGCCAAAGTGGCGCACAGCGCCAACAGGTGCCCCATCGGGTCGGTCACCACCATGCGCTGCATGGCGTACACCGAGGCACCACTGTCGAGCGCGCTCAGGTGCAAGCCAGCCACCACCGCCAGCGACAGCATGGTCAGGAAGTAAGTGGGCTTGCGCTGCGGACAGGTGACGAACAAATCCATGATCGCCACCACACAGGCCATGCCCAGCAGGAAGATCTCGGGGGTCACCGCGAGCCAGTTCAAATCAGTCATTTTCTGTCGGCCCTTAGTTCAACTTGCTCAGGGAGACGTGCTTGATCAGCTCCGTCACCGAAACGTGCATCACATCGGTGAAGGGCTTGGGCTGCAGGCCCATCCACAGCACGGCGGCCGCCAGCACGGCCAGAATCAGGAATTCGCGGGCGTTGATGTCCTTCAGCTCGCGAACATGGTCATGGGTCACCTCGCCAAAGTACACGCGCTTGTACATCCACAGCGTGTATGCGGCACCAAAGATCAAGGCGGTGGCAGCCAGCAGGCCGATCAGGAAATCGTACTGAACGGCACCCAGGATCACCAGCCACTCGCCCACAAACCCGGCCGTACCCGGCAGACCACAGTTGGCCATCGAGAACAACAAGGCGAAGGCCGCGAACTTGGGCATTGTGTTGACCACACCGCCATAGCTGGCGATGTCTCGCGAGTGAACGCGGTCGTACAGCACGCCGATGCTGAAGAACATGGCGCCCGAGACGAATCCGTGGGCAATCATCTGCACCAGACCACCAACGATGCCCAGCTCGTTGAAGATGAAGAAGCCCAGCGTCACAAAACCCATGTGCGCAATGGATGAATACGCCACCAGCTTCTTCATGTCCTGCTGCACCATCGCGACCAGGCCGATGTAGATCACACCGATCAGCGACAAGGTGATCACGACCGGGGCGAACTGATGCGACGCATCCGGCACGATCGGCAGCATGAAACGCAGGAAACCGTAGCAACCCAGCTTCAGCATGATCGCGGCCAGCACGATGGAGCCGCCTGTAGGCGCTTCCACGTGGGCATCAGGCAACCAGGTGTGCACCGGCCACATTGGCACCTTCACAGCGAAAGCGGCGAAGAACGCGCCAAACAACAACGCCTGGGGCGTGGCTGGCAAAGGCAATTTGTGCCAGGTCAGGATGTCGAAACTGCCACCCGACTTGTAGTACAGATAAACCAGCGCGATCAGCATGAGCAGCGAGCCCAGCAGCGTGTACAAGAAGAACTTGAATGCGGCATAGACCCGACGCGGACCACCCCAGATACCGATGAGGATGTACATCGGGATCAGCGTGGCCTCAAAGAACACGTAGAACAGCATCCCGTCCAGCGCCGAGAACACACCCACCATCAGACCCGACAGGATCAGGAAAGCGCCGTAGTACTGGTGCGGACGATCTTCAATGACTTCCCAGCCGGCCAGCACCACGATGATCGTGATGAAAGCGGTGAGCGGCACGAACCACATCGAGATGCCATCGACACCCAGGTGATAGAACACATTGAAGCGCTCGATCCAGGATGAATTCTCGACGAACTGCATCGCTGCAGTGCTGGTGTCGAAGTCGGTCATCAGCGGCAAGGTCACCAGAAAGCCGATGACCGAACCGATCAACGCTATCCAGCGTGCGACGCCAGCGTGCTGCTGACGACCAGCAACCAGCAGCAAAATTCCGAATGCCACTGGAATCCAGATGGCGAGGGAGAGGAGATTGGGCATTGTTTGCATGAACCGGTCCTCGCGCTCAGTGTTGCATGAACACGAACCAGGTCATGAGGGCGAGCACCCCCAGGATCATGACCAGCGCGTAGTGATAGAGGTAACCCGTCTGGAACAGACGTGTCAGCGAGCCAATCAGGCCCACCACCTTGGCAGAGCCGTTGACGATGAACCCGTCGATGATGGCCACGTCGCCCACCTTCCAGAAGATGCGGCCCAGCAGTCGTGCGCCGGCGGCCAGGATCTTCTCGTTGAACCAGTCCAGGAAGTACTTGTTCTCGCCGATCACGATCAGCGGACGCAGCACCTTGGCCAGGGTCGCAGGGATCTGCGGGGCCACCATGTAGAACACGTAAGCCGTGACCACACCGGCCAGGGCCAGCCAGAACGGCGCGGCCTGGAAGCCATGCAGCGCCATGGCTGTTGCACCGTGGAAGTGGTGTGCCAGCTCGGCCATGGCCGGGTGCTTGGCCGCGTCCACGACGATCGCCGACTTGAGGAAATCACCGACCAGCAGCGGGCCGACTGTCAGGAAACCGATGACCACCGAAGGGATTGCCAACAGCACCAGAGGAGCCGTCACCACCCAGGGCGACTCATGCGGCTCATGGGCGTGGCCATGGCCGTGCCCGTCGTCGTGGTGATCGTGCTCACCGGGGAAGGGCTTGTGATGGAAGTTTTCCTTGCCGTGAAAGACCAGGAAGTACACGCGGAAGCTGTAGAAGGCCGTGACGAACACGCCTGCCAGCACCGCGAACTGGGCGAAACCAGCGGCAGGCAGGTTGCTGGCTTCCACCGCCATGATGATCGAGTCCTTCGAGAAGTACCCCGAGAAGAACGGCGTACCGATCAGGGCCAGACTGGCCAGCAGGAAGGTGATCCAGGTGATGGGCATGCGCTTCCACAGGCCACCCATGTTGCGGATGTCCTGATCGTGGTGCATGCCGATGATCACGGAGCCGGCACCGAGGAACAGCAGCGCCTTGAAGAAGGCGTGCGTCATCACGTGGAACATGCCGACGCTGTAGGCGGAGACGCCCAGGGCCACGGTCATGTAACCCAGCTGCGACAGCGTGGAGTAAGCCACCACACGCTTGATGTCGTTCTGGATGATGCCCAGGAAGCCCATGAACAGCGCGGTGATCGAACCGATGATCACGATGAAGTTCAGTGCCGCATCCGACAGCTCGAACAGCGGCGACATGCGCGATACCATGAAGATGCCAGCCGTCACCATGGTGGCGGCGTGGATCAGCGCGGAGATCGGGGTCGGACCTTCCATCGAGTCAGGCAGCCACACGTGCAGCGGGAACTGCGCCGACTTGCCCATCGCACCGATGAACAGGCAGATGCAGATCACGGTGATCAGCGCCCAGTCGGTCTTGGGGAGTGTGAGCAGGCTCAGCTCGCTGCCCTTGGCGAACAGCTCGGTGTAGTTGAGCGTGCCCGTGTAAGCCAGCAGCAGGCCAATGCCCAGGATGAAGCCGAAGTCACCGACACGGTTGACCAGGAAGGCCTTCATGTTGGCGAAGATGGCTGTGGGCTTCTTGTACCAGAAACCGATCAGCAGGTAAGACACCAGACCCACCGCTTCCCAGCCGAAGAACAACTGCAGCAGGTTGTTGCTCATCACGAGCATCAACATGGAGAAGGTGAACAGCGAGATGTAGGAGAAGAAACGCTGGTAGCCGTCGTCCTCTTCCATGTAGCCAATGGTGTAGATGTGCACCATCAGCGACACGAAGGTCACCACGCACATCATCATCGCGGTCAGGCCGTCCACCAGGAAGCCGACTTCCATCTTGAGCGTGCCCAGGCTCATCCATTCATAGACGGTGGCATTGAAGCTGGCCCCATCGACGGCGACAGCCTTGAGCGTCATCGCCGAAATGATGAAGGAGATCAGCACACCCAGGATGGTGAGCATGTGTGCGCCGCGACGGCCAATTGTCTTGCCGAACAAGCCGGCAGCAATCGAGCCGACCAACGGTGCCAAGGGCACCGCCAGCAGCGAATTGAGAGAAAGTTCAGACATTGTTGTATCTCTCCCGATCAGCCCTTGAGGGTGTCCAGCTCGCTCACGTTGATCGCCAGGCGATTACGGAAGACCAGCACCAGAATGGCCAGACCGATGGCCGACTCGGCGGCCGCCACGGTGAGGATGAAGAAGACGAAGACCTGACCGGCCATGTCTCCCAGGTAATGAGAGAACGCCACGAAGTTCAGGTTGACGGCCAACAGCATCAGCTCGATGGCCATCAACAGCACGATCAGGTTCTTGCGGTTCAGGAAGATGCCGATGATCGACAACGTGAACAGGATTGCGCCCAGCGACAGATAGTGCCCGAGGGTGATCGACGTCATGCTTGGCCTCCAGCCTGTTTGTTGGCATCGGAAGCAGCCACAGGCACTTCGACCTGAGGTGCCACCTTCATCACACGCAGACGATCGGCCTTCTTGACACGAACCTGCTCAGACGGCTTTTGAGAACGCGAGTCCTTGCGTTGACGCAGTGTCAGGGCGATGGCAGCGATGATGCCCACCAGCAAGATGACGGCCGCCACCTGCACGGGGAACAGATAGTTGGTGAACAGCTCAATCCCCAGCGCCTTGGCATTGGGCACCGCCGCGACTTCAGGTGCCATCGGCTTGGCGACCGGTAGATTAAAGCCGCGCGTCAGAACAAACGACATCTCCAGTGCAATCAACACACCGATCAGACCGGCAGCTGGGAAGTGCTTCCAGAAACCTTGACGGACCGCATCGGTGTTGACGTCGAGCATCATCACCACGAACAGGAAAAGCACCATCACCGCCCCCACGTACACGAGCACGAGGGAGATAGCGAGGAACTCGGCTTGCAGCAGCATCCACACGCACGAGGCACTGGCGAACGCCAACACCAGATGCAGGACGGCGGTCACCGGACTCTTGGCCGTGATCACGCGGAAGCCCGCGTAAACCAGCACGAAGGCGAAGGTATAGAAAAGTAGGGCTAAAGTGTCCATAACGGGTCAGCGGTATTTCGCGTCCGCCTCCTTGTTGGCTGCAATTTCCTTTTCGTAGCGATCGCCCACCGCCAGGAGCATGTCCTTGGTGAAGTACAGATCGCCGCGCTTTTCGCCGTGGTATTCGAAGATGTGGGTTTCCACGATCGAATCCACCGGGCAGCTTTCTTCGCAGAAGCCGCAAAAGATGCACTTGGTCAGGTCGATGTCGTAGCGGGTGGTGCGGCGCGAGCCGTCATCACGCACATCGGACTCGATGGTGATGGCCATGGCCGGACAGACCGCTTCGCACAGCTTGCAGGCGATGCAGCGCTCTTCACCGTTGTCGTAGCGGCGCAGGGCGTGCAGACCACGGAAGCGGGGCGACAGCGGGGTCTTTTCTTCCGGGAACTGCACGGTGATGTGCGGCTTGAGGAAGTGACGGCCGGTCAGGGCCAGACCTTTGAACATTTCCAGCAGGAAAAAGCTGGAAACGAATTCCTTGAGGGACGTAGCAGACATTTCAGTGGCCCCTTATTTCCAGATGTTCCAGGGCGACATCATCCAGCCGCCAACGATCACCAGCCAGATCAGCGTGATGGGAATGAAGATCTTCCAGCCCAGACGCATGATCTGGTCGTAGCGGAAGCGGGGGAACGAAGCACGCACCCACAGGAACATGGTCACGATGACGAATGTCTTGATGCCCAGCCAGATCCAGCCGGGGATGAAGTTCAGGAACTCCACCGGAGCGAGCCAACCGCCAAAGAACATGACGGCCGCGAGAGTGGACACCAGAATCATGTTGGCGTATTCAGCCAGGAAGAACATGGCGAACGACATGCCCGAGTACTCGATCATGTGACCCGCCACGATCTCGGACTCACCTTCCACCACGTCGAACGGGTGACGGTTGGTTTCAGCCAGACCAGAGATGAAGTACACCACGGTGATCGGCAGCAGGGGCAACCAGTTCCAGGACAGGAAGCTCAAGCCCATGTCCGCAAACTGGCCCTTGTCCTGACTCAGCACGATGTCGGTCATGTTGAGCGAGCCGGCCGTCATCAGCACGATCACCAGGCAAAAGCCCATCGCGATTTCGTAGGACACCATTTGAGCGGACGCGCGCAACGCACCCAGGAAGGCGTACTTCGAATTGGAAGCCCAACCAGCGATGATCACGCCATAGACTTCAAGCGAGGTGATCGCCATCAGAAACAACAAGCCGGCATTGACGTTGGCCAATGCGACTTCCGGACCAAATGGCACCACAGCCCAGGCAGCCAGGGCCGGCATGATGGTCATGATCGGGCCAAGGAAGTACAGGCTCTTGTTGGCCGCTGTCGGGATGATCACCTCTTTGAAGATGAGCTTGACAGCGTCGGCAATAGGTTGCAGCAAACCCGCAGGCCCAACACGGTTGGGACCGGGGCGACTCTGCGTGCGGCCAATGGCCTTGCGCTCCCACAGCGTCAGGTAAGCGACGCAGCCCATCAAAGGCAGCAACAGCGCCACGATCTTGATCAGCGACCAGACCACGGGCCAAGCCATGCCCAGATTGGCAGCACCTGCGTTGTACAAAGTATCAATCATCGGTTGTCTCCCCTACCCTTCAGGCTTTTTCGACGCGGATCGCGCCGAAGGAAGCGCCCAAAGTGGCGGTGGCAGCGGTGGCTGCAGGAACGCGCACGACGTTGGCCGGCAGGCTGGCATCCAGCGCCGCTGGCAACACGGTAGAAGCCCCCTCTTGTGTCACTTTGACCCTGGCGCCCTTGGCCAGACCCAACTCGGCCCACAGAGCTTGCGGCAAGCTGGCCACAGGACCCTTGGCATCGGCTGTCGCTTGCAGCGCAGGTGCACGTCGCACCAGAGCGTCAGCACTGTAAACAGGCACATCGGCCAGACGCTCCAGACCACCGGTCGAAGCACCCAGATTGACGGTTGCCGAAGTCGCATTGTTGAGCTTGGCTGGCAAAGCAGCCAGATCACCCAGCGCAGCGGCTTTGACCTCTTCCGAGGTCTCGAAGCCAAAACCTGGCAGACCCAGCATCGTGCCCAGCACACGCAACACCTTCCAGGCCGGACGCGCATCACCTTGAGGCTTGACCGAACCGTGGAAGCTCTGCACGCGACCTTCGGCGTTCACGAACGTGCCCGACGTTTCGGCAAACGCTGCAATCGGCAAGATCGCATCGGCGTACTCTGTGGCACCCGTCTTGAATGACGACAGCGAGACGACCATCTCGGCGCCCTGCACCGCAGCCAAAGCTGCCGAAGGGTTGTTTGCGTCGAACTCGGGCTCGACACCCAGCAACAGCAGACCCTTCAAGGCCTTGCCCGCCAGCATCTGCCCGGCATTGAGGCCATCGCGCAACGGCTGCGCGCCCACCAGTTGAGCGCCGACCGAATTGGCCGACTCGCACAGGAAACCCAGCTTGGCACCCGTTTGCTCGGCAATCCACTGGCCCAGAGCCTGCAGCGATGAAGCTTGCGGGTGTTGCACGGCGGCGTTGCCCAGCAGCACGGCAGCACGCTGGCCCGACAACAGCGAGGCGGCGATGGCCTTGGCAGCATCGGTGGCATTGCCAGCGACCGGTGCATTCACACCCTTCTCGGCGGCCACCGCAACAGCCACATCAGCCAGGGCTTGCACCCAGGCGCTCGGTGCCACGGTGACGCGGTTGGCAATGGCCATCAGCCAGTCGTCGTTCACGCCACCGATCGCGGACACCTGGGCACCGCGCTTGGTGGCCTGACGCAGACGCGCGGCAAACAGCGGGTGGTCTTTGCGCAGGAAGGAGCCGACCACCAGAGCGCGATCGAGCGTGGACAGCTCGGCAATCGGCATGCCCAACCAACGCACACCGACACCCTCGTTGAAATCGGATTGACGCAGACGCGTATCGACGTTGTCGCTGCCCAGACCACGCAACAGCTGTCCCAACAGGTACAACTCTTCGACGGTGCTGTGCTCGGTCGCCAGTGCACCAATGGTGGCTGCACCCTGTTCCTTGCTGATGCACTTCAGGCCTTGAGCCACATACTCGAGAGCCGTGGTCCAGTCCACCTCACGCCATTGCCCACCCTGCTTGAGCATGGGCTTGGTGATGCGCTGTTCGCTGTTGAGGGCTTCGTAGCTGAAACGATCGCGGTCGGCGATCCAGCACTCGTTGACATCTTCGTTTTCGAGCGGCACGACGCGCAGCACCTTGCCGTTCTTGACTTGAACGATCAGGTTGGCACCGGTCGAATCGTGCGGGCTCACGCTCTTGCGACGCGACAGCTCCCAGGTCCGGGCGCTGTAGCGGAAGGGCTTGCTGGTCAGGGCACCGACCGGGCACAGGTCGATCATGTTGCCCGACAGCTCGGAGTCCACGCTCTGGCCGACGAAGGTGGCAATTTCAGCATGCTCGCCACGGTTGACCATGCCCAGCTCCATGACGCCGGCCACTTCCTGACCGAAACGCACACAGCGGGTGCACTGGATGCAACGGCTCATCTCTTCCATCGAGATCAGCGGGCCAACGTTCTTGTGGAACACCACGCGCTTTTCTTCGTTGTAGCGCGAGGCACCCACGCCGTAGCCGACAGCGATGTCCTGCAACTGACACTCACCGCCCTGGTCACAGACCGGACAGTCAAGCGGGTGATTGATGAGCAGGAACTCCATCACGCTCTGCTGCGCCTTGACGGCCTTCTCGCTCTTGGTGCGAACGATCATGCCTTGGGTCACGGGCGTGGCGCAGGCGGGCATGGGCTTGGGTGCCTTCTCGACATCCACCAGGCACATGCGGCAGCTGGCCGCGATCGAGAGCTTCTTGTGATAGCAGAAGTGCGGGATGTAGGTGCCAGCTTGCTCGGCCGCATGCATGACCATGCTGCCTTCCTGGCACTGGACTTTCTGTCCGTCGATTTCGATTTCAACCATGGGTGTCGCGCCGATCAGAGGTAGGCAGGGACCGTGCAGGTCTTGTGTTCGATGTGGTGCACGAATTCATCGCGGTAGTGCTTGATGAAGGCGCGCACCGGCATGGCAGCCGCATCGCCCAGGGCGCAAATCGTGCGTCCCTGAATGTTCTCGGCCACGTTGTCCAGCAGTTCGATGTCTTCCGGCCGCCCACGACCGGTTTCGATGCGCTCAACCACGCGCCACAGCCAACCCGTGCCTTCACGGCAAGGCGTGCACTGACCGCAGGACTCGTGCATATAAAAGTAGGACAGGCGCTGCAGGCTCTTGACCATGCAACGGGTTTCGTCCAGCACGATGACCGCGCCGGAACCCAGCATGGAGCCGGCCTTGGCGATGGCGTCGTAGTCCATCGTCACGTCCATCATGATGTGACCAGGGATCACGGGCGACGACGAGCCGCCAGGGATCACAGCCTTGAGCTTCTTGCCACCGCGCACGCCACCTGCAAGCTCCAGCAGCTTGGAGAATGGCGTGCCCAGGGGGATTTCGTAGTTGCCAGGCAGCTCGACGTCACCGCTGATGGTGAACAGCTTGGTGCCGCCGGCGTTGGGCTTGCCCACCGCCAGGAAGGCCTCGCCACCGTTGCGGATGATCCAGGGAACGGCCGCAAAGGTCTCGGTGTTGTTGATGGTCGTCGGCTTGCCGTACAGACCGAAGCTGGCCGGGAAAGGCGGCTTGAAGCGGGGTTGCCCCTTCTTGCCTTCCAGCGATTCCAGCAGCGCGGTTTCTTCGCCGCAAATGTAGGCACCGAAACCATGGTGCGCGTGCAGCTGGAAGCTGAAGTCGCTGCCCATGATCTGGTTGCCCAGATAACCGGCGGCACGGGCTTCTTCCAAAGCGGCTTCAAAACGCTCGTAAGCCTCGAAGATCTCACCGTGGATGTAGTTGTAACCGACGGCAATGCCCATGGCGTAACCGGCAATGATCATGCCCTCGATCACGATGTGCGGGTTGAAGCGCAGGATCTCGCGGTCCTTGGCTGTACCGGGTTCGCCTTCGTCGGAGTTGCAGACGAGGTACTTCTGGCCCGGAAAGGTGCGGGGCATGAAGCTCCACTTCAGACCGGTGGGGAAGCCCGCGCCGCCACGACCACGCAGCGACGAAGCCTTGACTTCGGCAATGACCTGATCCTGGGTCATGCCTTCGCCGCCATCCTTGCCGAGGATCTTGCGCAGCGCCGCGTAACCGCCGCGCGACTCGTAGTCCTTCAGCGACCAGTTGTTGCCATCGAGATCAGCGTAAATCTGAGGCGAAATATGGCGGCCGTGGAAAACAGTTTCCTTGCCGGTCGCCTGAAATTTGGAAAGGTCAAGCATCTTGTCTTACCCTTACTTGGCCTGAGCCTTGAGCATCGAGACCAGTTCGTCGAGCTTGTCGTTGCTCATGAAACTGACCATCTGACGGTCGTTGACCAGCGCCACAGGTGCATCGGCACAGGCACCCAGGCATTCGCAGTGCTGAACGGTGATCAAACCGTCAGGCGTGGTGCCACCATCTTCGATACCGAGTTTTTCACAGAGGTAACGCAGCGCCTTCTGACCATCGCGCAACTGACAAGGCAGATTGGTACAGATGTTCAGCTTGTACTTGCCCATCGCCTTCTGGTTGTACATGTTGTAGAACGTGGTCACCTCATGCACGGCAATGGCAGGCATGCCGATGTGGTCGGCGATGGCCTGCTCGGCCTCGGGTGAAACCCAGCCTTGCTCTTGCTGGATGATGGACAGACAGGCCATGACCGCCGACTGACGCTGGTCAGCCGGGTACTTGGCGATTTCGCGGTCGAAGCGCGCTTTGGTTTGTTCGCTCAGCATGATTTGTTCGGTCACTTAGCGGTCGATTTCACCGAACACGATGTCCATCGTGCCGATGATGGCCACGGCGTCGGCCAGCATGTGGCCACGGGACATTTCGTCGAGGGCGGCCAGGTGCGGGAAGCCGGGGGCGCGGATCTTCAGGCGGTACGGCTTGTTGGCACCGTCGGAAGCCAGATAGATGCCGAACTCACCCTTGGGGTGTTCGATGGCGGCGTAGGCTTCGCCCTCGGGCACGTGGAAGCCTTCGGTGAACAGCTTGAAGTGGTGAATCAGCTGCTCCATCGAGGTCTTCATCTCGACGCGCGACGGCGGTGCCACCTTGTGGTTGTCGGTGATGACAGGACCAGGATTGGCGCGCAACCAGTTCACGCACTGCTTGATGATGCGGTTCGATTGACGCATTTCTTCAATGCGCACCACATAGCGGTCGTAGCAATCCCCGTTGGTGCCAATGGGAATGTCAAAGTCGAGCTTGTCGTAAACCTCGTATGGCTGGTGCTTGCGCAGATCCCAGACCACGCCAGAGCCGCGGAGCATGGCACCGGTCAGGCCCATTTGCATCGCACGTTCAGGGGTGACAACACCAATGCCGACAGTGCGCTGCTTCCAGATGCGGTTGTCGGTCAACAGGGTTTCGTAGTCGTCCACCAGCTTGGGGAAGCGCTGGGTGAAGTCGTCGATGAAGTCCAGCAAGGAGCCCTGACGGTTCTCGTTCATGCGAGCGATCGTCTTGGCGTTCTTGATCTTGCTGACCTTGTACTGCGGCATCGTGTCCGGCAGATCGCGGTACACGCCACCCGGACGGAAGTAGGCCGCGTGCATGCGCGCACCCGACACCGCTTCGTACATGTCGAAGAGGTCTTCGCGCTCGCGGAAGCAGTAGATCAGGATGTTCATGGCACCACAGTCGAAACCGTGGGCGCCCAGCCACAAGAGGTGGTTCAGCACGCGGGTGATCTCGGCGAACATCACGCGGATGTACTGCGCACGGACCGGCACCTCGATGCCCATCATCTTTTCGATGGCAAGGCAGTAGGCGTGCTCGTTGCACATCATCGAGACGTAATCCAGGCGGTCCATGTAGGGCAGCGACTGGATGAAGGTCTTGGATTCGGCCAGCTTCTCGGTGGCGCGGTGCAGCAGACCGATGTGCGGGTCAGCACGCTGGATGACTTCGCCGTCCAACTCGAGGATCAGACGCAGCACGCCGTGCGCGGCCGGGTGCTGCGGACCGAAGTTCAGGGTGTAGTTCTTGATTTCTGACATGACTCAGGCCTTGTGCATCAGTGGAGACCACCGTAGTTGTCTTCGCGGATGATGCGCGGGGTGATCTCGCGCGGCTCGATGGTGACGGGCTGGTAGACCACGCGCTTTTGCACTTCGTCGTAGGTCATCTCCACGTAGCCGGTGGTCGGGAAGTCCTTGCGGAAGGGGTGGCCGATGAAGCCGTAGTCCGTCAGGATGCGACGCAGGTCGTTGTGACCGTCGAAGATGATGCCGTAGAGGTCAAAAGCTTCACGCTCGAACCAGTTGGCGCTGCTCCACACGTCGGTGACGGAGGCCAGCACCGGGAAGTCGTCGTCCAGCGCAAAGACCTTCAGGCGCAGACGCCAGTTCTTGTTGACCGACAGCAGGTGGGTGATGGCGCAAAAGCGTGGGCCGTCGGCGTAGATGCTGGGGCCACCGTCCTTGTAGGCCGAGTAATCCATGCCACACAGGTCGACCAGCATCTCGAACTTCAGCTCGGCGTGGTCACGCAGGGTCAGGCAGATGTCGTGGTAATCGGCGGCGGACACGGTCAGGGTCAGTTCACCCTTGATGCTGTCCAGGCGCTTGATCTTGTCACCCAGGATGCGCTCCAGGGCGGCTTGCAGGTTGGCGAGTTTCTGGCTCATGCAATGGCTCCTGATCAGCGGGCAATGGTGTTTTCGCGGCGGATCTTGGCCTGCAGTTGCAGGATGCCGTAAAGCAGCGCTTCAGCCGTCGGGGGGCAACCGGGCACGTACACGTCCACCGGCACGATGCGGTCACAACCGCGCACCACCGAATAGCTGTAGTGGTAGTAGCCACCGCCGTTGGCACACGAGCCCATGGACAGCACCCAACGGGGTTCGGCCATCTGGTCGTACACCTTGCGCAGCGCGGGCGCCATCTTGTTGCACAGCGTGCCGGCCACGATCATCAGATCGGACTGGCGGGGGCTGGGGCGGAACAACATGCCAAAGCGGTCGATGTCGTAGCGCGCCGCACCGGCGTGCATCATCTCGACCGCGCAACAGGCCAGACCAAACGTCATCGGCCACAGCGAACCAGTCTTGGACCAGTTGATCAGCGTGTCGGCCGACGTGGTGATGAAGCCCTCTTTGAAGACGCCTTCGATACCCATGTGTATTACCTCTTCAGATTCCTGTGGGGGACGGGCCAGACGGGATCACTCCCAGTCCAGCGCACCCTTCTTCCATTCGTAGACGAAGCCCACGACCAGGATGCTCAGGAAGAGCATGACGGTCAGGAAGCCTGTCATGCCCACTTCCTTGAGCGCCACAGCCCAAGGGAACAGGAACGCGATTTCCAGGTCAAACAAGATGAAGAGGATGGCGACCAGGTAGTAGCGCACATCGAACTTCATCCGGGCGTCCTCGAAAGCTTCGAAGCCGCACTCGTAGGGGGAGTTCTTGGCTGCGTCAGGGCGACGCGGGCCGAGCAAAAAGCCCAGCAACTGGGGGGCGACACCAACGCCGACGCCAACCAGGATAAAAAGGATGACCGGCA
>JAGOKC010000052.1 GCA_017994835.1 Aquabacterium sp.
GAATAGGCCAGCGCCAGCGCGAAACCGCGACCTCGGCCCACCCGGTCCTTCTGGCCCACGATGATGGACGACAGGATGGGCACCATGGGCAGCACGCACGGTGTCAGCGACAGCAACACGCCCGCCAGCAGGAAGGCCGGCACGATCACCCAGATGCTGCCACTGGCCAGCGCCTGGCGGATACCGCCATCGGACGACACATCAGACTCGGACGCATCACGCCCCGAGCCCACCATCCCCGCCAGCAGCCCACCGCTCCCGGCGCGCCCCCCAGGCATCTCCGCCGCAAAGGGTTGCACCGTGGTGACCAGCCCCTGGGCATCCAGGCTCACCTTGAACGCACGCTTCTGAGGTGGGTAACAGATGCCCGCGTCGGCGCAGCCCTGGTAGCCCAGCGTCAGCACGGCCTCCCCCCTCGCATCGGCGGGCAAGGTCAGCCCACCCTGGAGGCTCTGGTGGTACACCTCCACCGTTTTTTCGAAATTGGGGTCGAACTTGGACTCGGCGGGTGGCAAGTCCCAGCCCAGCGGCTGCTCCGCACCACCGGCGGCACGCCAGGTAGCCGTCATCTGCTCGCGGTACAGGTACACCCCAGGTGCCTGCACGAACGACACCTGCACGGCACGCGGGCCGGACGCGCGCACCTCCAGGCGAAACGCCTGCTCCACAGGCAGAAACGTCTGCGCCGACGCCACTGTGGCCCCCGCCATCAACGCCCACCATGACAGCCAAAACGGCACCCACCACAGCGCCAGTGTCACCCAACGACGCCCGAACGCCCTCAAACTGGAATAATTCATACACCCTATTCTGACCTGAGCGGGCACATCGTGTAAGTTCCACGTATCTGCACCACTTTGGTGACCCCCCTTTCCACCGAAAGCGCCTCATGAAAGCCCAGAACATCCTCGAAACGATTGGCCAGACCCCGCACATTCGCATGAGCCGCCTGTTCCCAGGCAGCGAAGTCTGGATCAAGGCCGAACGCGCCAACCCTGGCGGCTCCATCAAGGACCGCATTGCGCTGGCCATGGTGGAAGACGCCGAGCGCAGCGGTGCCCTGCAGCCTGGCGGCACCATCATCGAACCCACCTCCGGCAACACCGGCATCGGTCTCGCCATGGTGGCGGCCGTCAAAGGCTACGAGCTGATCCTGGTCATGCCCGACAGCATGTCCATCGAGCGCCGTCGTCTGATGTTGGCCTACGGTGCCAGCTTCGACCTGACCCCGCGCGAAAAAGGCATGAAGGGGGCCATCGCCCGCGCCCAGGAGTTGCGTGACGCCACCCCCGGCAGCTGGATCCCGCAGCAGTTCGACAACCCTGCCAACACCGAAGTGCACGCCCGCACC
Organism: Aquabacterium sp.; assembly: GCA_017994835.1. Classification (GTDB taxonomy): domain Bacteria; phylum Pseudomonadota; class Gammaproteobacteria; order Burkholderiales; family Burkholderiaceae_C; genus Aquabacterium. Next base: position 1,352 of record JAGOKC010000052.1, read on the forward strand.
ACCGCCCAGGAAATCCTGGCCGACTTCCCCGAAGGCCTGGACGTCCTGATCACCGGCGTCGGCTCAGGTGGCCACATCACGGGCTGCGCCCGCGTGCTCAAGGCCGCCTGGCCGAACCTGAAGGTCTATGCGGTCGAACCGACGGCGTCCCCCGTCATTTCAGGCGGTCAACCCGGCCCGCACCCCATCCAGGGTCTGGGCGCGGGCTTCATCCCCGGCAACCTGGACACCAGCCTGCTCGATGGCGTGATCCTGGTCGATGCCGAGGACGCCCGCGAGTACGGCCGCCGCGCCGCCCGCGAAGAAGGCATGCTGGTGGGCATCTCCTCAGGTGCGACCCTGACGGCCATTGCCCAGAAACTGCCCGAGTTGCCAGCCGGCAGCCGCGTGATCGGTTTCTGCTATGACACCGGCGAGCGCTACCTGTCGGTCGAAGGTTACCTGCCTGCCTGATCCGAACGCGCGCCGCCAGAGCGTCCACCCATGCTGCATTTCCCCACCACCAAAAGCCCGTCGCCATGGCCCATCCTGATCGCACTGGTGGCGAGCATCCCGGCGTTTTACGACTCGCTGATGCCGACCCCGGTCACCTGGGCGGTGGGGATGTATGTGTTGAGCGGACTGGTCGTGCTGGGTTCGGCCTGGCATGAGCGCCGTCAGAGCCGACGCGCAGCCACCTCCCCGCACCCCAGCCACGCCTGGGGCATGAGGCCCCACCAGGAGCGCCTGGACTGGGTCTTGGGTGTCGCCCTGCTTTTGACGGCCACCTTGCCGGAGAGCCATGACTCACCCCTCGCGCTGGCCTGGCGCATCGTTCTGGCGCTGTTCATGCTGTTTCGACTGCTGCGCATCAGCCTGCCGCTGCTGCATCAAGCTGGGCTGGCACGGCTGCTGATGATGGCAGGGGCAGTGCTGGTGTTGTGCGGCATCGGTTTTTATTGGCTCGATCCGGCCGTCGATTCGGTGACAGCAGGTCTGTGGCTGGCCTTTTCAACCGCAGCCACGGTGGGCTACGGCGACATCGTGCCCAGCAACACGGCCTCGCGCATCTTCTCGGTGTTTGTTGTGCTGCTCGGCTACGGTGTGCTGTCGCTGGTGACCGCGAGCATCGCCGCCATGTTTGTAGGCACCCAGGAACGCCAGGTCGAACGAGAGATCCTGCACGACATGCACAACCAGCTGCGCGCTGTTCGCCAGGAAATCGCCGAGTTGCGCACCACCCTGGAAGAGACCCGCACAACATCCCGTCCACCGCCTCCCAATTGAGCCGGCACCCCCGCATCCGCCACCACTGACCACCTCATGTCTCAGCCACTTGCACACCCGAAACGCGCCACCACCGTCACCCGCCCCTACGGCGGCGTGAAGGCCGAAGCGCGCCGTCAGGAGCGCCGCCAGCGACTGCTGGATGCCGGGCTGGAAGTGTTCGGTCACAAAGGCTACCACCACACCACGGTGCGCGACATCTGCGTGGCAGCGGGGCTCACCGAACGTTATTTCTACGAGTCATTCAAATCGCTGCGCCTGCTGTTCGATGCCGTTCACGAACAGTTGCGCAACGAGTTGCTGCAAATCACCAGCACACCTCTGCCACCCAGCGACAAGTCACCGTCGGAGATCGCCCTGTTGCAACTGGAGACCGGGCTGCGTCTGTGGTACGGCTTTCTGCAGGCTGATCCACGGCGCGCGCGCATCATGCTGTTCGATGCCAACGTCGTCGATGGGCTGGACGCCGAGCGCACCAACACAGCGGCGCAAGAGTTTCACGCAGGTCTGATGCGGCTGGTGGACACCCTGCACCCCGACCTGGCCCGCCACGGCATCCAGATTGAGTTGACAGTGGCCGCCTTGGCCGGAGCCCTGACCAGCCACGCCCGCGTCTGGGCGGCCAGCCACTACGCCACCTCGCTGGACGACCTGGTGCGCCACAGCATGCTGGCCTTCTACGGTCTGACCACCTTGTATCAAGCCCTCAATGAGGGCAAGTTGGTCATGCCCACACCCGAGCCATCGCTCAACGCAGACGCCAGTGCAGCGTCTCGCCGCCCCGCAAAGGCTTGATCTCGGCTTCGCCAAACGGCAGCGACTCGGGCACCACCCAGTCCTCACGCACCAGGGTGATGGTGTCGGTGTGGCGTGGCAGGCCGTAGAAATCGGCCCCGTAGAAGCTGGCAAAGGCCTCCAGCTTGTCAAGCGCCCCGGCCGCCTCAAAAGCCTCGGCATACAGCTCGATGGCGCACGGCGCGGTGTAGCAACCGGCACAGCCTGAAGCGTGCTCCTTCAAGTGCGATGCGTGCGGCGCACTGTCGGTGCCCAGGAAGAACTTCGGGTTGCCGCTGGTGGCCGCCTGCACCAGGGCCACGCGGTGCTCTTCGCGCTTGAGGATGGGCAGGCAGTAGTAATGCGGCCGGATCCCGCCCATGAAGATGGCGTTGCGGTTGTAGAGCAGGTGCTGCGGCGTGACGGTAGCCCCCACAAAGCGGTCCGCCTCGGTCACATACTGCGCGGCGTCCTGGGTGGTGATGTGCTCGAAGACGATCTTCAGCTCAGGGAAATCGCGGCGCAGCGGGATCAGCTTGTCGTCGATGAAGGCCTTTTCGCGATCGAACACGTCGATCTCGCTGTCCGTCACCTCACCGTGCACGCAGAACACCAGGCCCTCGCGCTGCATGGCTTCGAGCGCCTTGTAGGTCTTGCGCAGGTCGGTCACGCCCGCATCGCTGTTGGTGGTGGCCCCGGCAGGGTAGAGCTTGAACGCCACCGCGCCCATGGCCTTGGCACGCGCCACCTCGTCAGCCGGGGTGTTGTCGGTCAGGTACAGCACCATCAAGGGCTCGAACGACAGGCCAGCGGGCACGGCGGCACGGATGCGGTCGCGGTAGGCGATGGCCTGCTCAGCCGTCGTGACCGGCGGGCGCAGATTGGGCATCACGATGGCGCGGCCGAACTGACGCGCCGTAGCGGGCACCACCGCCGCCATGGCATCGCCGTCACGCACGTGCAGGTGCCAGTCGTCGGGGCGGGTGAGGGTCAGGGTCTGAGGGGTGTGCGTGGTCATGGCGGGCCGCTCGGGTGCAGATTAGGGGCAGAACGAATCGGGGATTTTCGCACCTCCACAACCGTTCGGTCAGACCCCGGCCTGCGCCACAATGTGCGGCACTCACACACCATTTCACTCAGAGAGGATTTTGCATGGCAGACCTGAACCCCCGCTCCGGCGGCCGAACCATCATCCACACCATCGTCATCGTGGGGGCCGTGCTGCTGGGCCTGTGGGTCCTGAGTCCGGTCGTGGTGATCCAGTCTGGCGAACGCGGCGTCAAGACCACGTTCGGCAAGGCCGATGAACAGGTCTATGAGCCCGGCATCCACTTCAAGGTGCCGTTGGCACAGGTCATGCACACGATGGACGTGCGTCTGCAAAAGGGTGAAGGCGAAGGCGACGCCGCCTCGAAAGACCTGCAGTCGGTGCACACCCGCATCGCCATCAACTACCACCTCGACCCCAAGCAGGTCGTCAATGTCTTTCGCAACATCGGCCCCAGCACCGACATCGCCGCCGACCGCATCATCATCCCCGCCGCCCAGGAAGCCGTGAAGGCCGTGACAGCCCGCTTCACCGCCGAAGAACTGGTCAGCCACCGCACCGAGGTGCGCGAGGCCATCGGCAAGATGCTGCGCGACAAGATGCAGCGCCATGGCCTGGTGCTGGACGAGTTTGCCATCGTCAACTTTGCCTTCTCTCGTTCCTTCTCTGAGGCGATTGAGTTGAAGGTCAAGGCCGAACAGGAAAAACTCAAGGCCGAGCGCGACCTGCAGCGCATCGAGGTGGAGGCCAAGCAGAAGGTCGCCAGTGCCCGCGCCGAAGCTGAAGCCCTGGCGCTGCAGCGTCAGCAGATCACACCCGACCTGCTCGCGCTGCGTCGCATCGAGAACGAGCGCGAAGCCATCCGCAAGTGGGATGGCAAGCTGCCCAACGTGACCTCGGGGGCTGTACCCTTCATCAACGTGGATGGCAAAAACTGAGCCCCATGCAGGCGCGCGGGTGCCTGCCTGCGCTCAAGGCTGAAGGGGTCTGATCCAGTCAGTCGATCAGCAGGTCCGCCAGCGGCACGGCTGACACGACAAAATCCGGGTTGAGCACATCGGTCTTGCCATAGCGCAAGGGCTCGCCCTGCAGGGTACAGACGTGGCCACCTGCGGCCTCGACCACCGCCTGAGCGGCCGCCGTGTCCCACTCGCACGTGGGGCCCAGGCGCGGGTACACGTCGGCACCTCCCTCGGCAATGCGGCAAAACTTCAGCGAGCTGCCGGCCTGCACCAGCTCATGCGCCCCCATGCGGGCGATCAGGGCGCGCGTGTCTTCATGGAAATGGTGTTTGCTGGCCATCACCCGCAAGGGACGGCCCGCCTCGCGCGGCACCGCCACGTGCAGACGCTGCGCCTGCGTCTCACCCGCACGACGACGGTAAGCTCCCTCCCCCACCAAGCCCCAGTAGCTCACATTCTGAGCTGGCACCGTGACCACCCCCAGCACCGACCGGCCCTGCTCGATCAAGGCAATGTTGACCGTGAACTCGCCATTGCGGGCCACAAACTCCTTGGTGCCATCGAGCGGATCGACCAGCCAGAAAACCGGCGCCGCACGCGCGCCCTCATCGGGCACGCAGCCCTCTTCCGACACCACCGGGATGTCGGGCGTCAACTGCTGCAAACCGACCACGATGCGGCCATGGGCGGCCAGATCGGCCGCAGTCAGGGGGCTGTCATCGACCTTGTGCATCACGGCGGTTGGCCCGGCGTTGTAGATGGCCATGATGTCCACCCCGGCCGCCTCGGCCAGCGCAACCACCTCAGGCAGCAACCCTGCCAGCGAGGGCCGTGTGTTCGGGTTCATGGATGCGTCCTTTCTCGCCGGTCAACGGCCCCATCCTGCTCCGCCTGCTGCAAACGCCACATCTCGGCATAACGGCCATTGGCCATCAGCAGATGCGGATGTGTGCCGCGCTCGATGATGCGGCCGCGCTCCATCACCAAAATCTCGTGGGCATGCACGATGGTGGACAGGCGGTGCGCGATCACCAGCACCGTCTTGCCCTGCGCCACCGCCGCCAGCTCGGCCTGGATGGCGCGCTCGTTGGCCGAATCCAGCGCCGAGGTGGCCTCGTCGAACACCAGCACCGGCGGGTTCTTCAACAGCGTGCGGGCAATCGCCACGCGCTGCTTCTCACCGCCCGACAGCTTCAACCCCCGCTCGCCCACCATGGTCTCGTAGCCTTTGGGCGTGCCGCTGATGAAATCGTGGATGCGGGCCGCCTGCGCGGCGGCCACCACCTCGTCGTGCGTGGCATCGGGTCGGCCATAGGCGATGTTGTAGGCCACCGTGTCGTTGAACAGCACCGTGTCCTGCGGCACGATGCCGATGTGGCGGCGCAGGCTGTCTTGCGTGAGCTTGCGCACATCGTGGCCGTTGACCATGATGCGCCCGCCCTGCACGTCATAGAAGCGGTACAGCAGGCGCGCCAGCGTCGATTTGCCCGAGCCCGAGGGCCCCACCACCGCCACCGTCTGCCCCGCCGGGATCTCGAAGCTCAGGTCGTGCAGGATGGGCCGATTGGAGTCGTAGGCAAACTGCACCTGGTCAAAGCGCACCGACGGCGCGCCCTTGAGCAGCAGCGGGCGCGCATCGGGCGCATCGGCCACCTCGCGGTCGCGCGTCATCAGCGTGAACATCTTGTCCAGGTCGGTCAGCGACTGCTTGATCTCGCGGTAGATCACGCCCAGAAAGTTCAACGGGATGTAGAGCTGGATCATGAAGGCGTTGACCATGACCAGGTCACCCACCGTCATGCGCCCGGCCACCACGCCTTCGGTGGCGCGCCACAACATCGCGATCAGGCCCACGGCGATGATGGTCTGCTGCCCCGTGTTCAGCAGCGACAGCGAACGCTGCGACTTCAAAGCCGCCTGGCGCAGACGGTCGAGTGATTCATCGTATCGGCGCGTTTCGAACGCCTCGTTGTTGAAGTACTTCACCGTCTCATAGTTGATCAGCGAGTCCACTGCACGTGTGTGCGCCTTCGAGTCCAGCTCGTTCATCTCGCGGCGAAAGCGCGTGCGCCACTGCGTCACCGTCACCGTGAAGGTGATGTACACGACCAGTGCCGTCAGGGTGATCCACGCGAACACCATGTCGAACCGGGTGGCCAGCAGGGTCAGCACCAGCGTGACCTCGATCAGCGTGGGGATGATGCTGTAGAGCGAGTACGAGATCAGCGAATGCACCGCCCGCGTGCCGCGCTCGATGTCGCGCGTCATGCCGCCGGTCTGGCGCTCCAGGTGAAAGCGCAAGCTCAGTGCGTGCAGGTGCCCGAACACCTCCAGCGAGATGCGCCGCGCCGCCCCTTCGGTGGCCTTGGCAAACACCAGCTCACGCAACTCGGCAAACAAGGCTGTGGACAGGCGCAGCAAGCCATAGGCGACCAGCAAGCCCACCGGCACCACCAGCAACGCCTGGGTGCTACCCGCCTTGGGGGCCAGCGTGTCCACCAGGTCTTTGAGCAGCAGGGGCACGCCCACATTGGCCAGCTTGGCACCCACCATGAAGGCCAGCGCCAGCATCACCCGGCCCTTGTAAGCCCACAGATAGGGCCACAGACGGGTCAAGGTGTCCCGTTCGGAACGGGGTTGATCTGTGACGGAGTTCGGGTTTTCACCGACTTTCGGTGAATCGTGGCGACGCATTCTGGAACAATGACCGATTGAAGTGAGAACGGTCGATTGTCGGCCTGAATGATCATGACCCTTGCACCCAAGCCCAATATCCTCATGTGCCCCCCGGATCTGCACCCCGACATGGAGTTGCTGATGCGCGTGGTGCCCATGCCTTCGGATGCCAACGGCAATGGCGACATCTTTGGTGGCTGGATCATGGCCCAGGTGGACCTGGCCGGCTCCATCCTGCCGGGCATCGTCTCACGCGGGCGCATCGCCACCGTGGCCGTCAACCAGTTCACCTTCAAGCAGGCCGTCTCGGTAGGTGACGTGGTCTCGCTCTATGGCCGCATCGAGAAAATCGGACGAACCTCCATCAGCGTGCACATGGAGGCCTGGGCCGAACGCAACCCCAGCGATCCCCAGTTGTTCAAAGTCACCGAGGCCAACATCACCTACGTCGCCATCGACCTGGCAGGCAAGCCACGGCCCGTCCAGGGGTGATCCCGGCAGGCGGGGACGAGACCTCAGGCACACCCCGATACAGTCCCGCACCGAACTTGTGTCAGACTCGAAACGGTACGACTGCCAGGAGACACCCCATGCATCACCCTGTTTCACATGCTGACCGCACCCGTCACGCATCCACCCGGGCACACCTGCGTCAGCAGGTGGCGACTCGCTTGCTGGCCAGCCTGATCGGTCTGGGCGTGCTCACAGCTGGCCTGCTGACCACACTCTCAGCCGAGGCCGCGGACGCGCCCCGCACCAGCCAGTCCGCGGTCAAACGCGGCACCGTGACCCATGTTCAAGCGGTTGAGGTCAAAGGCGAAGGCAGTGGCGTGGGCATCGTTGCGGGTGCCGTCGTGGGCGGCCTGCTGGGCAACCAGGTGGGCAAAGGCACGGGCAATACCCTGATGACCGCTGGCGGTGCGGTGGCCGGTGGCTACGCCGGCAACGAAGTGGAAAAACACGTCAAGAAAAAGACCTTGTACAAAACCAAGGTCAAGCTCGACAACGGCAGCGTGCAGTCCTTCACCGTGGGCCAGCGCTTTGCTGTCGGTGCCCGCGTGCAGGTATCCGGCAAGAAGCTGAGTCCAGCGCCCTGACTGGATGCGCCGCCAACCCTGTCGCCAGACAGGGGGCCACGCCTCACACCCTCAGCACTTTGAAAAATCAGGCTTGCGCTTTTCCATCACGGCGCTGATGGCCTCCTTGGTGGCCGGGCCGCGCAACAACGTGCCGAACTGCTGCAACTCTGCCAGCATGACCGCATGCAGGGCCTCGGTGTTGCTCTGCCTCATCAAGGCCTTGCTCACACGCAAGGACGTGGCCGGACGCGCCACCAGCTTGGCAGCCTGCGCCTGCGCGTAGGCATTGACCTCGCTGGGTGGCAGCACGCGATTGACCAGCCCCATGTCGAGCGCATCCTCGGCCGAGAAAGGTTCACCGAACAACAGCTTCTCGGCTGCACGCTGGTAGCCCACGAGTTGCGGCAACAACAGACTGGATCCGGCTTCCGGGCACAGGCCCAGGTTCACGAACGGCAGGCTGAACGCCGCGTTATCGGCTGCATAGACCAGGTCGCAATGCAGCAGCAAGGTGGTGCCAATGCCCACAGCCGGACCTGCCACCGCAGCGATCAGCGGCTTGGGGAAGTCGCGCAGAATGTCCAGGAAACGCACCACCGGAGCTGGCTCGGCCCCTGGCGTCATGTCGGGCGGATTGCTCAAGAAATCCAGCAGATCGTTGCCCGCCGTGAAACAGGTCGGATCACCCTGAATCACCACCACACGCACCGTGTCATCGGCAGTGGCCACTTCCAGCGCCTCGGCCAGGGTGGTGTACATGGCACGCGTGATCGCGTTCTTCTTGTCCAACCGGTTGAAAGTCAGGGTCAGGATGCCGCCTTCGCGGTTCGACAAAATGGCGTCGGTCATGGTGTGTTCCTCAAGAACGGAAAAGGAATTCAGGAAGCAGCAGGCTCTGTGGGAGACACTCCCAGCCAGCTCAGGCTGTGCGCCCAGCCCCTGGGGCCGGTGCGCGTGTGAAAAAAATCAAAGTGGCCCACCGAGGCTGCCCCCACATCCTTGGGATGCAAGATCAGGTAGCGCACCGATGTGCCAGTGTAGAGGCGGTGAATCGCCTCCACGCCGCGCCGATGCGCCATCTTGTCATCGGTGAACATCACCGCCGTGATCGGCTGGCGCACGCCCGCATAGGCCTCGCGCACATGCGGCCCTTCGGCGCAGCAAAAGTCGGGCGAAGCGCACCAGCGCTTCCACTGCGCCACGATACCGCGCGGCAGATCGCCCACCGCACGGATGCGCTTGCCCGCAAAGAAGCCATGCCGAGCCACACTCAGCGGCACGATCACATGCCAGAACACCAGCATGCCATAGCGCAGCGGCCGCGCCAGATGCGAGACGTGCCCACTGCCACTGCCCAGCGTGACCACATGGTCGATCTGGGGCAGTTGCGGCATCAGACCATACAAGATGCCGCCCATGCTGTGGCCAAACCAGCTGATGGGCAAATCCGGATGACGTTCGCGCGCACAACGCAAGATCGCTGGCGCATCGTGCAGGGGCCAGTCGATCAGCCTAGCCCGGTAGCGTCGCAGATCGGGCGGAGCCGACTCGCCCATGCCGCGCCAGTCCAGGGTATAGACATGGCAGCCATGCCCACTGAGCCAGCGCGCATAGCGCGCATAAAACGACTGCGGCACCCCCAACGCAGGGCCAATGATGACCACGCGCTGCGCCGCCACCGACGCATCGGCCGGGCGGTAACAACGGGCGGCCAGCGTGTGGCCATCGTCGGTGTGAAGCGTCAGGTGTTCCATACAGCTTTCAAGAAAAAGCCCGCACACAGGCGGGCTTTCTCAGGCGTTGAACGCGAAGGGGCCAATTACAGGCTGTCCACGCGCTCGAAGATGCCAGCAGCGCCCTGGCCGGTGCCGATGCACATCGTCACCATGCCGTACTTGCCGCCGGTGCGACGCAGACCGTGCACCACGGTGGCCGCACGGATCGCGCCGGTCGCACCCAGGGGGTGGCCCAGAGCGATCGCGCCGCCCATCGGGTTCACCTTGGCGCGGTCCAGCACGTGGCCCTTGCTGTCCAGATCCTTGAGCACGGCCAGCGACTGCGCAGCGAAGGCTTCGTTCAGCTCAACCCAGTCCATGTCCGACGCCTTCAGGCCAGCGTATTCCAGCGCCTTGGGGATGGCTTCGATCGGGCCGATGCCCATGATCTCGGGCGGCACGCCCTTGACAGCGAACGCCACGAACTTGGCCAGCGGGGTCAAGCCGTACTTCTCGCAAGCTTCCTTCGAAGCCAGGATCAGGCAGCCAGCGCCGTCGGAGGTTTGCGACGAGTTACCGGCCGTGACCGAACCCTTGGCCGCGAACACGGTGCGCAGCTTGGCCAGACCTTCCATCGAGGTGTCAGGACGGGCACCTTCGTCACGGTTGATGACCTTCGTGCTGATGGTCACTTCACCGGTTTCGAGGTTGGGCGTGCGCACTTCGACTTCGATCGGGGTGGTTTCCGCATCAAAGAAGCCCGCTTGCTGAGCGGCGATGGCGCGACGGTGCGACTCCACCGCGAAAGCGTCTTGCTCTTCACGGCTGATGCCCCACTGCTCGGCCACCTTCTCGGCGGTCATGCCCATGCCGTAGGCGATGCCGACGTTCTCGTCGAGGTTCACCACAGCGGGGTTGAACGAAGGCTTGGCACCGCCCATGGGAACCATGGACATGGACTCGACGCCACCGGCGATCATGACCTCGGCTTCACCGACGCGGATGCGGTCAGCAGCCATCGACACGGCGGTGATACCGGCCGCGCAGAAGCGGTTCACGGTGGCACCGGCCACGGTCTTGGGCAGACCCGACAGCAGCGTGGCGATCTTGGCCACGTTCATGCCTTGTTCGCCTTCGGGCATCGCGCAGCCAACGATGGCGTCTTCGATGGCAGCAGGGTCCAGCGTGGGCACTTGCTTGAGGGCGTTCTTGATGGTGGCCACCAGCAGATCGTCCGGACGGGTGTTCTTGAACACGCCGCGGCCGGATTTGCCGATCGGGGTACGGGTGGCGGCGACGACGTAAACGTCACGAAGTTGCTTGGACATGTGTTTGTCTCCGATCGATCAGTTACGGACAGGCTTGCCGGTCGACAGCATGCCCATGATGCGCTCTTGCGTCTTGGGGTTGTCGAGCAACGCGCAGAAGTGCTTGCGCTCCAGAGCGTGGAGGTACTCCTCGCTCACCAGGGTGCCCGCATCCACATCACCGCCCGTCATCACGTCAGCGATGCACGAGCTGATGTGATAGTCGTGGGCCGAGATGAAACCACCGTCACGCATGTTGATGAGCGACGATTGCAGCGTGGCCTTGACGTTGCGGCCAGCCACCGGGAACAGGCGCTTGGCCGGCGCACGGTAGCCGGACTCGAACATGGCCTTGGCCTGGGCGATGGCCACATACAGCAGCTCGTCCTTGTTGGCCACGATCACGTCGCCATCGAGCAGGTAACCGAACTTCTTGGCTTCGACGGCAGAGGTGGCCACCTTGGCCATGGCTGCAGCCTGGAAACCTTCCTTGACGAAACCCATCAGCTCGCCACCGATCTGGCCGGACACGCCCTTGGACGGCTCCAGCAGTTCGGCTGCGCGGCGCGCCAGGTAAGCCAGACCGCCGCCACCGGGGATCAAGCCCACGCCAACTTCGACCAGACCCACGTAGGTTTCCATCGCGGCCACGCGCTTGGCAGCGTGCACAGCCAGTTCACAACCACCACCCAGGGCCAGACCGTGCATGGCAGCGACGGTCGGGACGTTGGAGTAGCGCAGCGACAGCATGAAGTCCTGCAGTTGCTTCTCGAACGGGGCGATGGCCTTGCCACCACCGCTCATGAAAGCGGGCATCATGGACTGGAGGTCGGCACCGGCCGAGAACGGGCCTTCTTGCGACCAGATCACCAGACCCTTGTAGCCAGCTTCGGCCATCTGCAGGCCCTTGGCCAGACCGGCCGTGACCTGATCCGAAATCGTGTGCATCTTGGACTTGATCGAAGCGATGACCACTTCGTCGTCCAGGGTCCACAGGCGGATGGCCTCGTCTTCAAACAAGGTCTTGCCAGCGGTGGCGGCGTGCGCGGCGTTGGAGCCCAGCACGTTTTCACGGAAATACTGGCGCTTGTAAACCGGCAGATCGCGCAGCGGCACATACTTGCCGGCCTTGGGCGACCACGAACCTTCGGCGGTGTGCACACCGTCGCGGCCGTCGAACACCCAGGCGGGCAACGGGGCCGACGACAGGGCCTTGCCCGCGTCGATGTCGGCCTTCACCCACTCGGCCACTTGCTTCCAGCCGGCTTCTTGCCACAGCTCGAAGGGGCCTTGCTTGGCACCGAAACCCCAGCGCATGGCGAAGTCGATGTCGCGCGCGGATTCGGCAATGCCTTCCAGCGTGACCGCAGCGTAATGGAAACCATTGCGCAAGATGGCCCACACAAACTGGGCTTGCGGGTTGGTGGACTCGCGCAGCGCCTTCAGACGCTCGGCAGCCGGCTTCCTGAGGATGTCGGCGACGTCCTTGTCACACTTGGTACCACCGGCCACGTACTCACCCGTGGCAGCGTTGAACTGCAGAATGTCCTTGCCCACCTTCTTGAAGAAACCAGCCTTGGTCTTTTGACCAAAGTTGCCCTTTTCCAGCAGGGCGGTCAGGGCAGCAGGCGTTTCAAACGCGGCAGCGAACACGTCGTCACGGGCACCACTTTGCAGCGTCTTGATGACGTGGTTCATGGTGTCCAGACCCACCACGTCGGCGGTACGGAAGGTGGCCGACGAAGCGCGGCCCATCTTCTTGCCGGTCAGGTCATCGACAACGTCATAGCCCAGGCCCGAACGCTCGACTTCGCGGAAAGTCAGCATCATGCTGGCGACGCCCACGCGGTTGGCGATGAAGTTGGGGGTGTCATACGCACGCAGCACGCCCTTGCCGACCACGGAGGCAGCGAAGGCTTCGAGCTGATCGGCCACCTTCGGGTCGGTCAACGCCGTGGGGATCAACTCCAGCAGGTGCATGTAGCGCGGCGGGTTGAAGAAGTGGATGCCCAGGAAGCGCGAACGCAGCTGCTCGGGCAGCACATTGGCCATGGCCGTGATGGACAGACCGGACGTGTTGGTGGCCAGAATGGCCGTGTCGTTGACGAAGGGGGCGATCTTCTTGTAGAGATCTTCCTTCCAGTCCAGACGCTCGGCGATGGCTTCGATGATCAGATCGCAACCACGCAGGGCTTCGAGGTGCTCTTCGTAGTTGGCCTGCTCGATCAGCACGGCGTCATCGGCCACGCCCAGGGGCGCCGGCTTCATCTTCTTGAGGTTCTCGACCGCACGGGTCACGATCCCGTTCTTGGGGCCTTCCTTGGCGGGCAGGTCGAACAGCACGACCGGCACCTTCACGTTGACCAGGTGGGCAGCGATCTGGGCGCCCATGACGCCGGCGCCGAGCACGGCCACCTTGCGCACATTGAATTGACTCATGTTCTCTCCTAGGGGAACTTCAGATTGAGGGGAAATGGCAAACGGAGAGGGACTCCCTCTCCGTGAAGAACCTGTCGATCAGAACAGGGCTTCGTCCATTTCCATCAGGGGCTTCAGACCAGCCTTGGCGGTGATCATCGCGGTTTCGACTTCAGGCAGCAGCTTGGCAAAGTAGAAGCGGGCGGTGGCCAGCTTGGCGGTGTAGAACTTGTCGCCAGCGCCTTGCTTTTCCAGTGCAATCTGGGCCATGCGAGCGAAGAAGTAGGCATAGACCATGTGGCCGACCACGCGCAGGTAGTCGAACGAGGCCGCACCGACTTCATCAGGGTTCTGCATGCCCTTCATGCCGATTTCCATCGTGAAGGCTTGCACCTTCTCGCCCAGCTCGGCCAGGGGCTTGGTGAACTCCTGCATGGCGGCGTTGTCTGCGTTGGCCTTCACGAAGCGGCCCACGATCTTGCCGAACTTGGTCAGCTTCGCGCCGCCATCGCCCAGCACCTTGCGGCCCAACAGGTCGAGCGACTGCACGGTGTTCGTGCCTTCGTAGATCATGTTGATGCGCGCGTCGCGCACGAACTGCTCCATGCCCCACTCGTGGATGAAGCCGTGGCCGCCATACACCTGCTGGCACTCGACCGTCGCCTTGAAGGCGTTTTCGGTGATGAAGGCTTTGACGATCGGGGTCAGCAGGGCCACGATGTCATCGGACTCCTTGCGGACGGCTTCGTCAGGGTGGTTGTGGGACTTGTCGAGCTCGATGGCCACGTAGTACACCAGAGCGCGAGCGCCTTCTGCGTAGGCACGGGCGGTCAACAGCATGCGACGCACATCGGGGTGAACAATGATGGGGTCGGCAGCCAGGTCAGGGCGCTTGACACCCGACAGGGCGCGCATCTGCACGCGGTCCTTGGCATAGGTGACGGCGTTTTCATAAGCCACCTGGGTCAGACCCAGAGACTGGTTGCCCACACCCAGACGGGCACCGTTCATCATCACGAACATGGCGGGCAGGCCGCGATGGGGTTGACCCACCAGCGTGCCAAGGGCGTCTTCGAGCACGATCTGGGCGGTGGCGTTACCGTGGATGCCCATCTTGTGTTCCAGACCGCCGCAATAAATGCCATTGCGCGAACCCAGCGAACCGTCAGCGTTGACGTTGAACTTGGGCACCGCAAACAGCGAGATGCCCTTCGAGCCAGCGGGTGCATCAGGCAGGCGAGCCAGCACCAGGTGGATGATGTTCTCGGCCATGTCGTGCTCACCAGCCGAGATGAAGATCTTGGCACCGGTGATCTTGTAGGTGCCGTCGCCAACGGGCTCGGCCTTGGTGCGCAGCAGGCCCAGGTCGGTGCCGCAATGCGGTTCGGTCAGGCACATGGTGCCGGTCCACTCGCCGGAGGTCAGCTTGGGCAGGTAGGTCTTCTTTTGCTCGGGCGTGCCGTGCACTTCCAGGCAGGCGTGGGCACCGTGGCTCAGGCCAGGGTACATGGTCCACGACTGGTTGGCCGCGTTGAGCATTTCATAGATGGCCTGGTTGACCAGCTGGGGCATGCCCTGGCCACCCCACTCCGGATCAGCCGACAGGGCCGACCAGCCGTTTTCGATGTACTGCTTGTAGGCTTCCTTGAAGCCATCAGGCGTCTTGACTTCGTGGGTTTCCTTGTCAAGGACGCAACCTTGCACGTCGCCAATCAGGTTCAGAGGTGCAACCACCTTGGAGGCGAACTTGCCGCCCTCTTCCAGCACGGCATTGACGGTGTCGGCGTCCAGATCGGCGTAAGCAGGGATCTGCTTGAGTTCATCGACGGCACCCAGCATTTCGTGGATGACGAAATGCATGTCGCGCAGAGGGGGATTGTAAGAAGGCATCGTGAAGCTCCTCGGTCAGAAAGGCACGTTAAACAAGAAATTACCTGATCTATAAGCCAGGCGATCGGGGGGGGGTCAAACAGCAGCAACGCCCAAAAGCGTCTCATTGCGGGACAGGGAGTGTGGCGCTCCTTGCGCGTAGAACTGCACCACGCGCTCAAAGGCCACACCGGCCCGATCCACGGCATCCGGCGAACGCAGAAAACGCGCGTCGTGATGCAGGGACAGGATCAGGCCATGAATCTCGAACAGCATCTGCATCGGGTCGGTGTCGGCACGCAGATGACCGAGGTCAACAGCCTGCTGGATGGCCTTGCCCAACGCGCCATGCCACAGCAACACCATGCCGGCAAGCGCATCACGGACAGGACCAGGACGGTCATCGAACTCGACAGCGCCGCTGATGTAGATACAGCCGGAATCGATTTCCGTCGCCACCTTGCTCACCCAGTTTTTGATCAGGGCGCGCAAACGCGGCAAGCCGCGCGGTTGACGCATGGCGGGACGGAACACCTCTTCCTCAAACCGTTCATGGTATTCGCGGATCACCGAAATCTGCAACTCCTCGCGGGAGCCAAAGTGAGCAAAGACGCCAGACTTGCTCATGCCGGTGACCTCAGCCAGGGCACCGATGGACAAGCCCTCGATCCCCATCTGCGCCGCCAGGCTCAGCGCCGCCTCCAGAATGGCAGCACGGGTCTGCTGGCCCTTGTGCACCCCACGCCCACGCTCTCGCCCGGCCTCGTGGGCAGGTTTGGCGTCAAGGGAGGGCACAGAGGTCACGGTTTTTCCTCAAAATAAAACGAACGGTCGTGCTATTTTGCAGAAAATGATGGCGGCTGTGTGAAGTCCTTGAAAAAAAAGTGGGGACTGTGGGTTCTTCCCCCCATCCTCGGGGGATGCACACGACGGGTCACCCTCCGGGTTTCCCAGCGACACGGCAATGACCAAGCTGATCCGTCGTCAACTTCTTGAAGATGTCACACAAGTTGTTCTATCCTGTACCCATCTTCGCCTTGATGGGGTTGGCATGGACGTGCTGCAACTTGACGTGTCAGGTCGTCCGCAAGCCTGGCTGTCCGCCAGGGATGCGGCGCTGCTGTATGTCACCAACGCAGTCGCCTGGACCATCGGTGACCCCTTCATGGTGCTGCGCGGTGGCATTCAGCGGCATTCGGGTCTGGTTTCGCGTCTGCCGCTGCACCCCATCGTGGCGGTGCGGGGCAGCATCCCAAACCGGGCCTGGCGGCACGAACCGGCCCTGTCCAACCCCAAGCTGTTTGCCCGCGACCGCTGCGTGTGCGCGTACTGCGGCCAGCGCTTTCCCGACGACGCCCTGACCCGCGAGCACATCGTGCCCACCTCGCGCGGCGGGCACGACACCTGGCGCAACTGCATCACGGCCTGCCGCAACTGCAATGGCCGCAAGGGCAACCGCACCCTCGATGAGCTGAACTGGTCGCTGTATTACCTGCCTTACGTACCCAGCCTGCACGAGGACATGATCTTGCGCGGACGCCGCATCCTGGCTGACCAGATGGATTTCTTGCTCGCCAGCGTGCCGCCACACAGCCGACTGCACCGGGCGCTGGTCTGAGGTGCCCTGAACCGGACGAATCAGGCCTTGCGCGGCCCAGGCTGGCCACGCTCGATCACATAGCGCGCCTGGGTCCGCAGCCGACTGTCGGCACGGACCGGATGCGGGGTGCTGCGAAACTCGCACAACACCTGCTGGGGCGTGACGTCGAGCAAGGTGTAGCCGCGCTCGTCCCCGCGCACATGCAACAAATCGGGGTTGCCGCGCTTGACCCAACTGCTCATCAGCTCACTCAGGCCACGGCTGCTCACCGAGGTGGTGACAATTTCGCTGGCGATGATGGGCGAGGCGGGGTCAGCCGGGTCCAGGCGCAGATTCGCCGCCACATGGCGATGCACGTCGCCCCCCAGGCAAACGACATCGGGCACGCGGGGTTGGGCAATGGCTTCGGTCAGGCGGCGGCGCGCTGCCGGATACGCATCCCAGCCATCGGCATACAACAGGGGCCCCAATGGCGAGCGCAACACGCCCGGCGAGAGCTGCGAAGACTGCACGATGAATTTCCAGTCACTGGCGCTGGAGGCCAGGTGCGCCGCCAGGTCATCGCCCTGACGTTGGCCCAGCATGGTGCGCTCGGCCGCCTGGGCCGCATCGCACTGCCACAGCAACTTGCCTTTCAGCGGCGCATGCCGCCCCTCACACACGGCGGGGTCGCGAAACTGCCGTGTATCCACCGTCATCAATTCGGCCAACTGGCCCCAGGTGTAACGCCCGTGCAAAGGCATGCTGCCCGCCACCGGGGCACGGTGCGGGGACAAGGGCAGGTGCTCGAAATACGCCTGATACGCCGCCGTGCGAATGGCCAGAAAAGCCTGCGGGTCGGGCAGGTCCGGGCTGTGACGGCCGGTGTAGTCAGCAGCCACCTCATGGTCATCCCACACCATCAGCCAGGGGTGGGCCGCATGGCAGGCACGCAGATCCGGATCAAGCTTGTAGGCCGCGTAGTGCTGCCGGTAATCGGCCAGGGTGCGCTGGTGCAGATCCGGCATGACGTGCAGGTGACGGCGCACGCGCTGGTAAGGCTTGGCCTGCGTGCCGTAGATGTAGTCGCCCACGAACAGCACCAGATCGACATCGCTGGCCGCAATTTCGCGGTGCACAGTGTAGAAGCCCGCCTCGTAGTGCTGGCAGGACGCCAGCGCCACGCGCATGCGGGTGTTGCGCTCAGCCGGATCGGGCGCGGTGCGGGTGCGGCCGACGGGACTGCGCTGCCCCCCCGCCTCGAAGCGGTAAAAGCAAGGCCGTCCGGGCGGCAGCCCCTTCACCTCCACGTGCACGCTGTGTGCCGCAGCCGGATCGGCCACCGTTGCGCCGCGCTGCAGCACCCGCGCAAAGCGGGCATCTGCAGCCACTTCCCAGCGCACCGGCACGACCTGCGCGGGCATGCCGCCGTCTGACTGCAAGGGTTTGGGCACCAATCGGGTCCAGATCACCACCGAATCGGGACGAGGCTCGCCGCTGGCCACCCCCAGGGTGAACACCTCGTCGGCAGCGTGCCAGGCATCAGGGGGCGGCACCCGGCCCCGTGCCTGGGCGCGGGTGGCACATACCTGCTGCCAGGCCAGGGCAGCAGCGACTCGACTGAGATGAGAAAACAGGGCACGGCGTTGCATGAAGGCGCCGATTATGCGATGCCTGACCATCCCCATGCCCAAGGCGGCGACACAAAGGCACAATGGAACTCACCACAGCCCTTGACAGGAGAGCGTCATGACGACACGACCCCACCCCGCCGACCCATCCGGGTCCACCCACGAGGGCACGGCCCCCTTTGCTGGACTGGGGGCCGGTCTCGGCTTTTTTCAAGACTGGATGAAAGCAGCCGGAGCGGCCTTGCCAGGCATGACGGCTCAGCCGGGTGCGGCGATTCCGGGCGTGCCCGCCTGGTCCCTGCCGACCCTCGACCCGGAGGAGCTGGACAAGCGCATTCAGGAACTCAAGACCGTGCAGTTCTGGCTGGAGCAGAACAGCCGCATGATCGCCATGACGATCCAGGGCATGGAAGTTCAGAAAATGACCTTGTCCACCCTCAAGGGCATGAACGTTTCGATGGACACGCTGCGCGACACCCTCAAGGCGGCAGTACCCAGCACCCCGACCCCGGCCGCTGAAGCCCCCGCTGCCCCCGTCGCGACGGAAGCATCCACCAAGGCTGCCGCGCCTGCCACCGATGCCGAACCCGGCAACGACCTGATCAACCCCATGCGCTGGTGGGATGCCCTGGCGCAACAGTTCTCGCACCTGGCCCAACAGGCCGCGCAGGCAAGCCCGCCCCCTGCCCCAAGCGCTGAACCGCCACACAGCCCACCCCCCCCCCCCCCCAAAGGCCCCGCACGCCAACAGGCCCCCAGCAAAAGCCCACGCCAAAACCC
>JAGOKC010000114.1 GCA_017994835.1 Aquabacterium sp.
AGGGCCCGCACCAGTTCGGACCACGCAATGAGCTTGAAGTTCTGCGTGCCATCGGGCAGGCGCTTGTAGCCGTCCTGCACGATCACCGCCCCGCGCTGAAAACGCCCCCCCAAGGATGCAGACGTGACTTCCAGGCCATCGGTTTCCGACACCCCGTCGATGCCCTGCGCCACGTTGATGCCCACGCGCACCTTGCCCACCCAGCGATAGGGGGCCAGGGCTTCGTACACGGCAAAGCTGTGATCCCCCTGGCTGGACACCAGCAGGTAGCTTTGACGCGGGCCGTGGTACAGCGCCAGTCCTTCGACGTCGGCCTTCAGATGCTGGCCCACTTTGGCCACCAGTTGGGGCCTGGCCGCCTCGTGTGCATGGGCCGACACCGTCCACACGCCACGGTCTTCCTCACCCAGGAAGACGCGGGCGCGGCGGTCGTCCACCACACAGCCCTCGGGTTGTGACCCGACGGCAAACTCACGCAGCAGTTGGCCCTTGAGGACGCCTTGCGGTGCAGACAAGGCAAACTGCCTGAAGCG
The DNA here is from genome assembly GCA_017994835.1 of Aquabacterium sp. Lineage (GTDB taxonomy): Bacteria > Pseudomonadota > Gammaproteobacteria > Burkholderiales > Burkholderiaceae_C > Aquabacterium. The sequence goes on from JAGOKC010000114.1 coordinate 534, forward strand.
ACCGTCCTTGTCGTTGACGAAGACCTGCACGCCACCCTGAACGGGGCGATAGAGACAGAGCCCATAGACCTCATCGAGCCCGCTGGGGATACGGCCCCATTCGGTCAGGGTGCCCGTGCGGTCGATCTGCCAGACCGTGAGGGTGTTGTCGCTGCGATTGGAAGCGACGGCGATGTCCCAGGCCGCCCCATCCAGCTGCACCGCTTGCCGCACATCGACGTTGTTGACGCGACCCACGGGCAGGCGCTGCAGCAAGCGGCCGTCCAGGCCATAGACCTCCAGGCCCTGCTTCTTGTTGGTCCCCAGCACGCGCGAGGCGGCGGGTTGCTCCGGGTGCACCCACACGGCCGGGTCATCGGCCGCATCCCCCCGCGAGGCCACCGCCTCGGTCTGGGCCACGGGCAGCACGAAGGGCACCGCCTCGCGCGGCACAGCGGCACCGGCAGGCGGTGTCATCGTGCGAGCCGACCAGCGCTGCGTGTCCGCATCACGCCACCACAAACGCGTGGCGCGGGCGGCGGTCTCGCTGATGAGGGCGTCGGCGGCATGCGGCAAGGCCACGGGCGCAGAGGCCTGCCAGGCACCGAGGCGCTGACGCGTCCAGACCAGCGCTTTGCGTCCGTCACCGGACAGCACTGACACCCAGGAGGGGCCGACGGCCAGCACCTCGGCGTCCTCCGGCAAGGGCCCGTGCGGGGCCACACGCGCCACCAGCTGGCGCGTCATGGGCGCATCCTGGGTGAAGCCATAGGCCCACAGGCCCACGGCAGGCTCCAGCAGGAACATCGTGCCCGAGGCATCGTCCACCTCACAGCGTTCGGCACCCAGGGGCATGGCCAGACGGCGCAGCAGATGTGCCTGGCCTTGGTGCAGCACCCACTGCTGGGCCTGCCCCTCCTGCCCCAGCACCACGGCATGCACCAGCCCTTGGGCATCGCGGTGCAGGCAGGCCGACTCGGGCATGAGCGTGTCGGTGTCGAGGGGGGGCAGGCGCGTCAGGGTGCCGCGTTGCAGGTCCACGGCAATGGGCACCACATCGCGGGTGTCACGGTCGGTGACCACCGCCAGGGCGTTGGGCCCCTGGGCACGAACGTCCAGACCTTCGGCCCGCAAGGCCAGTTGGCCGAGCGTTTGCCCACCGGCAGACAGCAAGCTAATGCTGTCATCCTGAAGGACCAGCCAGTGACCGGAGGGCAGCGCGCGCAGTTCTTGTGCCTGGACACGCAGCGCCACCGAGGACGCCGTGGGCGCGGCCGAGTGCGCCAGCAGCGGGGCCACGCACAGCGCGGCAGCGGCCAGCCATTTCTGCGGCGAGGGGATCAATGATTGCAACATGAGAGCGACTTCTCCAGATCAGTCCAGGGTCACGCGCAGGCCCAGGCGGTAGCTGGGGCCATAGGTTTCATACTGCGCGTTGCGGGAGGCCTGCCCCTGGTACACGTAGTACTTGCTGTCGTTGAGGTTGATGCCCTCGAACACCACCTGCATTTGCTTGTTCAGAGCGTAAGCCACCGAGAGGTCGAACTGCGTCTGGGCGCGCACGGTCAGATCCTGCATGCGGTCCTGCACGTCTTGCACCTCATACAGGTAGTCAGACTTGTGGTTGGCCGCCAGCCTGATGCTCCAGCCGTGGGCTTCATAGCCCACCGCCAGATTGAGCACCCGGTCGGACTGGCTGGGCAGGCTGATCCGACGCGAGACCACCTCACCCGTGTCCGGATCGGTCTCGCGGATCGTGGCCTTGGAGTGCGTCAAGGTCAGGTTGGCCGAGGCCAGCAGGCCGTTCCAGGGGGCCGGCAGAGACTTGAAGGCGTGGGTGTAAGCCAGCTCCAAGCCCACCAGCTTGGAGCGATCCCCATTGCGGAAGGTGACGGCCTCGTCAAAGCCCGCCCACAGGCCGCTGCCCGCCACATTGCTGCGGTAGGCAAAGTTGTTGATGTCCTTGTAGAAGCCATAGGCCGACACCACACTGGCCGGACCGAAGCGGTGTTCAATGCCCAGATCAAAGTTGTTCGAGCGCAGGGGCTTGAGCTCGGGGTTGCCGAACTCGGCCTCATCGCCATCAATCTGGAAGCCCGGGGCCAGTTGACCAAAGGTGGGACGCACCACCGAGCGTGTCAACGCGGCGCGGATACTGGTGTCGTCGTCCAGGTCGCGACGCAGATGCAGCGCAGGCAGCCAGTCGTCATAGCTCTTGCGGGCCTGCACCGATTCGAACGTGCCGTCGTTGTCGCCCGTGCCGGTCGCGTCAAAGCGGGTGCGCTCCCAGCGCAGGCCAGCCAGCACGCGCCACAGGCCCACATCCACCGTGCCCATGGCATACGCCGCCTGAATGCGCTCCTTCATCCGATAGTCGTTGATCTGCGAGTCGCCGTCCAGCAACTCAGCCTGATCGCCCACCAGCGCCCGCACGCTCGCGGGATCGACACCCGGCCCGAAGGTACCCAAGCCATGCTGCACGGCACCTGAGCTGAAGTGGCTCAGCGCCAGATCCTCGTCCGAGGCGGACAGGGCGTCGCGCTCCAGCAGCCAGACGTCTTCGTTGCTCGTTTTGGTGCGGCGACTGACCTTGCCGCCCAACTTGATCTGACCAGGGTGCCCCAACCAGGTGGTCTTGCGGCTCAGGTCGAGGCGCACATTGGCTTCCTTGTCGCTGGTGCGGCTGGCCGACAGCTCGGCCTCCTTGAAGACATACTGCGAGGCGTCATGGATGACCGGACCGCTGAACAAGCGCGGCGAGCGGGTGTTCGTGAAGCCCACGCCGGTGAAGCTGTCTGTGCCTTCGAACACCGCCCCGGCGATGCTGCGAGGCATGGTCTCGCTGGCGCGGCTCATGCCCAGCGCGGCGTGAACACCCCAGCCTGCCAGCTCTCGCTCGGCGCCCAGCACGATGGACGTAACCTTCTGGGTTTCCTTGCGCGCCTTCAGTTCGCGCACCGATGTCACCTCACCGGGCACGCCCGGCTGGAGGGCGATGATCTCCTCGTCGGCGTCCTCGACGCCTTCCACCGCGTGGGCCTGCCGCACCTCGTCGTCGCTGAAGCGCGTGTGCAGACTGCGCAGGTAGTAGCTCTCGCCCTTGGTGGGGCGGTAGTCCAGGTTCAGCGCCAGGCCGGTGCGTTCACGGGTGATGCGGTAATCGCGGCGCTCGAAGCCCTCCAGCTCGCCATCGTCGGTCCAGCCAGAGGCCTCGACGTTGTCCGAGCCAAACTTGCGCACATCGTGGCTGATGCCGGCGGCGATGCCCAGTTTGCCATCCATGAAGCGGTCGCTCCAGGTCAGGGCGGCGTTCGGGCTGGTCCGATCGGTGTTGGTGTCCCGGAACAGGCCTGTCTCCAGGCTGAGGAAGCGACCCTTGTGGTCGAAGGCCGACAGGGTCTTGACGTTGACCGTGCCGCCCAGGGAGTTGGCGTCCATGTCCGGGGTCAGGGTCTTGCTGACCTCGATCGAGCGCACCAGGGAAGCGGGCAGCACATCCAGCGCCACCGCCCGGCGATCGGCTTCGGGCGCGGGGATCAGGCTGCCGTTGAAAGTGACGGCATTGAAGTCCGGCCCCAGGCCACGGATGCGTACATAGCGTCCCTCCCCCTGATCACGCTCCACCGACACACCGGGCAGGCGCTGCAAGGCCTCGGCGGCATTGCGGTCGGGCAGTTGACCGATGTCGTCCGAGCGCACGGCGCTGACCACGTTGTCGGCCGCCTGCTGAACGTCGAGCGCATTGCGCACACCGGCCGCCTGGCCGGTTACCGTCACGGTCGGCAGAGTAGCTGCGGCTGCGGAGGTGGCCTGCTGCGCCTGGGCCTGCAGCGGCCAGGCCAGGGACATCAGTGCGATCCAGGCCGCATGGGCCAACACGCTGCGTGCCAGCGGCGTGGCCTGTGAAGGGGTGAGAACTGCGCCGTTCATGATGGGGTCTGCTCCAGAAGGGGGGTCACGGGGTGTCGAGAACGGGCGGACTGTAGGAACGCCCCATGACGGACCCGTGACAGGAGGCGGCCCGATCCCTGCACACAGGCCCAATGGGGCATCAAAAGGTCAGGTCATGAGCCAAATCGACCCGCCGCCCCTCCATCGCGTTCGCACGCTCGATGGGCGTGTTCACTCACCAGCGTGAGCCGTTTGAACCCCCCTTGGTTTGCGGTGTCTCTTGCCACAGCTCCGTCATGTCGGCGGCTTAGGCTGCGCCCATGATCAGATTGCTGCACGACCGCCTCGACACCCTGCTGCACCAGTTGCACGTCAGCACGGTGTCCTTCCTGAGCCTGAGCCTGGCCCTGGGCCTGCTCTTGTACGCCACGCAAGGCACCCCCATCCCGGCCGCCGAGTGGCAGCCCGTGGACATCGTGGGCGAGGGCGGTGTGGCCCTGCTGGCCGGTTTCTGGGCGGCCCTGGTGGCCCGCAGCCGCCCGGGCGGGCGCGTCACCTTGTTGCTCACAGGCGGGCTCAGCGCCATCATGCTGGGCAGCTGGCTCGACTGCCTCGACGAGTTCTTTCAGCTGGCCGACGGCGTCTGGTGGGACAACATCCTGGAGTCCGGCCTCAGCATCACGGGCATGCTGGTGCTCACTCTGGGCCTGCTCGACTGGCGTCAGGAGCAGTTCCGCATCAGCGAACACTTCGAGCGCCGCGAGCGCCTGTTCCGCGATCACCGCGTGCTGGACC
>JAGOKC010000115.1 GCA_017994835.1 Aquabacterium sp.
TCACAACGGATGCCACCGGCATGCCGTCGTGGGTATGGCCACCCATGATGGCATCGATGCCACTGACGCGGCTGGCCATCTTGAGGTCCACATCCATGCCGTTGTGGCTCAGGACGACAACCACCTGGGCGCCCTTGCCCCGGGCCTCATCCACCATCTTCTGCATGTTCTCGTCCTGAATGCCGAAGGCCCAGTCGGCCACCATGTAGCGCGGGTTGGCGATCGGCGTGTAGGGGAAGGCCTGGCCGATGATGGCGCAGGGGACGCCATTGATTTCCCGGATCACATAGGGTTTGAACACGGGGTCACCGAAGTCCTGGGTCTTCACGTTCTGGGCGACAAAATCGACCTTGCCCTTGAAGTCCTTCTCGATGATCTCCTTGACACGTTCCATGCCCAGCGTGAACTCCCAGTGCCCCGTCATGACGTCCACACCGAGCAGCTTGCAGGCATCGACCATATCCTGGCCATTGGTCCAAAGTGCCGTTCCGGAGCCCTGCCAGGTATCGCCGCCATCCAGCAGCAAGGCGCCCGGACGACTGGCCTTCATGCGTTTGACCAGCGTTGCCAGATGGGCAAAGCCTCCAACCTTGCCGTAGCGTTTGGCTGCCTGGTCAAAATCCAGGTAGGTCAACGCGTGCGCCTCGGCCGTGCCCGGCCGTACTTTGGCCACCTTCAGCAGGTGTTCCCCGACCAGATGGGGCAACTGGCCTTTCATCGAACCGATACCGAGGTTGATGCTGGGTTCACGGAAATAGATCGGCTTGAGTTGCGCGTGGCAGTCGGTCATGTGCAGGAAAGACACGTTACCGAACTTGGGGATGTCGTACAGGCCATTGGCGGCCGTGGCGGCATCCGCGTCCGCATAGCGGCCCATGCCCATGCCCGCCATGGTGCCCGCGCCAATCAACTGGAAAAACTCACGCTTGGTTAAATTCATATCTTTGCATTCACTGAACTAAGAATTCGAAGAAAACCCGGCAAAGCCGGGCTTCAGGCGTCTCGCTCGTCTTTACTGATTGACCGGCGACTTCGGATCCAGCAGCAGGGCAACCAGGTCAGCCACCTGGGCTTCGGTCATGATGCCCATGTGCCCTGCCCGCGGCATGTTGGAACAGGCGTTATAGGCCTTGGCGTTCCAGATCTTGCCCCAGGTGTACTCGACAATGGCTTTTGAAGCTGGGCTGTTTGGGTCTGAGACGCCGCGCAGTTTTCCAAAGTTGTACAAACTGGGGCCGATCGTGCCGAAAGAGATTTCCTTCTTGTCGATCTGGTGGCAGTTGTAACAATTCCCACCGTTCGGTGTCTTGGCATCGTCGGTCCAGGTCAGGCCGCGGCCGCTCTGAGCCAACTTCTCGCCTTCTTGCCAATTGCCCAGGAACTTGCCATTGGCCGGCCACTTGATGGTCTTCATGTTGGACGCTTCGATGGCCTTGGCTGTCGCTTCATCCAAGGGCTTACCCGCCACATCGGCGGCACTGCAGGCCTTGTTGGTTTCATCCGTATCCAGCACGGAAGCCTTGACGATGCCTTCATCCCGGAACGATGACTTGACGACGGCTGCGGTCGTCTTGTCGAGGTCGGCAGAACTGGGCGCGGTAGCGCAGCCGGCAATGATCGCCGCAGCAACCAGAACGGACAACGTGATTTTGTGTTGCGTCTTCATGAGCTTTTTCCTGATCGATCAACGCTTGATGGCTGGAGCAACAGAGGCGCTACCCTGACTGTTGACGCCAAGATAGACGCCCAGAGCGACTGTGGCATCGCTGGCAAAGCCCGGGTAGGGGAAGCGTTGCTGGCGATAGCAATCGTTCAGACGCTGTTGCATGCCCCACATCTGCCCGTTCGAGACGCGGTATGCGGGCCAGGCTGCAAAGCCGATACCGTCTCCCGGGTTTTTGGTCAGGTTGGGCAAGTCCTGCAGGCGGATGCGGGTGTTGTCCTGGCCGTGGCAGGATGAGCAGGAGAAGTCATGCGGACCTGCCCGCTGGAAGAACAGGCGCTTGCCCACTTCATAGAACGTCTTCTCTTGCGGGTGAACCTGCGACAGATTGAACTTCATGCCCTTCGACTCGGCGGAGATCCAGGTGACCAATGCGGTCATGTTGTTCTGCTCGCCCCTGCCGAAGGGCGTCTTAGCGATCTCGACGGCGTTGAAGCCCTGCAAGGTTTCCATGCAGGTCAACAGGCGAGACTCGAGGTCTTGCACCTTGTTGGTGTCTGAAAAGTAGCGAGGAAGTTCGACAAACGCGCCCTTTACAACGCCTGGGCCTTTGCCAAGGTCGCATTTTTCCAGTGAGGCGTTCTTCGGTCCGCGCTTTTGTTTCCAGAGGTCTTCGCCTTTGGCCTCAAAGAGGTCGGCCGGGTTGCCATCCTGGAGCATGGCGCGGTATTCCTCAATGCTCTGGACGGCCGTTTTCTGCGCCAAGGCAGCGCTCGCCAGCAGGCAGCCCACAGTGAGCAGGGAGATGGATCGATGCAACATCATGTTTGCCTCTCGTTGTTTTGGAGTCGATTCGGGATCAAAAAAAGGGTGAAGTTCTTCACCCTTTTTTCAATGCGACCGCAGGTGTCAGGACACCGTGGCTTCGTCGGTCCGGGTGTCGCCCTTGTTGTCTTTCCAGGTCACTGCAATCTTGTCGCCGGCTTTGGCGCCCTTGACGTTGAATTGCAGGAATGGGTTCTTGGAAACCGCTGCGCCCCATTCGGCGGTCATCACGGATTTGCCATTGAGTTTGGCTTCCACTTCCTGGATATGCCAGGCGGGAACGACCTTGCCGGCCGCATCTTTGCGCTGTCCGGACTCCATCTCGTGGCTCATCAGGACACGGACGGTCGCTTTGTCACCTGCTGCTTGGGCGCGAATGCGCATCGGATCTGCCATTTTCTTTCTCCTGTTCAGTGATTCAATAGGTTCGACGGAATTGCCCGTGCATCAGCCGCCACAGCCGCCGAGCGTGACCTTGACTTCCTTCTTGGCGAACAGTGTCTTGCCATCCGCCATGACGGCGACTGCATACACGTCCGAGGACTGGCCCATCTTGGAGCGCGTCGCAAAGTTCGCATCCACGCTGTCGGTCACGTTGAATACGGCCACGAGCGACGTCGGGTTCTTTTCCACCAGAATCAGCATCTGTTTGACGCCTGCGAGCGACGTGCTGACGCCCAAGGGAACGACAGCGCCGTTCTCAGCGATATCCGGGCCAGTAATGGTGACGTCCTTGCTTTCAACCGGCGCACCAGCACCCAGAGCCTTCAACGCGTCAGCCACGTTCTTGGCTTCAAATGCCGTCTTGTTGAACGCCGCATGGGCGTATTGGGGGAAAAGCCCGGTAGAGGCCAGAAGACCGGCTACCAATGCGCTTTGTTTGAGTGTCTCGCGGCGAGTTTGCATATGAAATCTCCTTGGTTAGATGGATGCTAATAAAAAATACGGGTAAGGGTACTCGCGTAATCCCGAACTCATTTGACCGAGCCGGTGGCCAGCCAAGCTGCGATTGTTTTCGCGTCGGCGTCACTCAAGGTCTGCGGCGGCATGGGGATGGGACCCCACAGCCCCGAGCCGCCCGACTTGATCTTTCCAGCCAGATAGTCCGGCTTGCCGGCATACTTCTTGGCAACATCGGAAAAGGCTGGGCCAACAATCTTGTTACTGACGCCGTGACATACCGTGCAACCGCTCTTGGTCGCCAAGGCAAGCGCCGCCTTTCCATCGGGTGCCGCAGCATCCGAAGCGGCCGCGGGCTTGGCAGCGGTGGTTGCCTGTGCCACAGCAACGGGAGTCGTTGTGCCTGTGGCCGCCGACTTGCCTTCTGGCTTGCTGGTATCGGCTCCGCGTTGAGGTCCGACAATGCGGTTCTGTTCCTGCAAGTTGCCGTGAGCGTCACGCGCAAAGTCCGGCAGGAAAGACGCGACCGTTGGCTCGGTAGCGCAATTCTTCATGCACGCCACATTTGCGGTATCTGGCCTCTTGGTTCCCCCAAACTCGCTACCGGGCCACATGGCGTGCCGGGTCTGCATGCCGTTGCGGTTGGGCATGCGGGCCTGGACTTCACCGATATTTTTGTCAGACAGAGTGAAATTGTCCGGAACAACACCCGCCAGGTTGAGCAGAAACGCGGTCACCGAATAGACCTCGTCGGTGGACAACGATTTGGGCGCCGTCCAGGGCATGGCGCGGTTGATGTAGTCCCATACGGTTGACAGGGAAGCCACCTTCATGAAGGTCGTTCGTCCGCCATCGGGGTCTTTCAGTTTGGCAACGCGCCCACTCTTGACGTCCTCGGCCGTCGTGCCACCGACCAGGGGATTGAACACCTCATTGGATTCACCGAATATGCCGTGGCACTGGGCGCACTTGGCTTCCCAGACGTCCTGCCCCTTGGCAACAGTTCCACTGCCTTTGGGCAGTCCCTTGAAATCAGGGCGGACATCGATGTCCCATGCGGCAACCTCTTTGGGTGTCGCGTTACGCCCGATTCCGGGATACATGCCGGTTGCCTGGGCGCTTACATAACCGGTTACGGCTATCAGGCCCAGCGTCAAAAATGCTTTACGACAGCTGAACATTCTTGACCTCTCCGTTTTCCTGGACCAGCCACGACTGGATTGCGTTGTTGTGATAGATCGACCGCGTGCCACGAACAGCACGCAATTGCTTGTAGGTCGGCTGTACATAGCCGGTTTCATCGACCGCTCTGCTCTGGATGATGGCGGGCTTTCCGTCCCACACCCAGTCGATATTGAATCGGGAGAACGCCTTGGACAAAACGGGCGTTTCGAGACGGGCCTGGCGCCAATTGCGGCCGCCGTCAACCGACACGTCCACTTTCTTGATCTTGCCCTTACCCGACCAGGCCAATCCGGTGATGTTGTAGAAGCCCTTGTCCAGGAGAACCTGACCACCCGAAGGTGTGGTCACGACACTTTTGCATTCCTGAATGCTCGTGTACTGCCGATGGGTGCCATCAGGTTGGAGGTCGATATAGTGAATCGCTTCGTCCTTGGTTCCGTAGGGTTTGTCTCCCACTTCAACCCTGCGAAGGTATTTGATCCAACTCACACCCTGCACACCCGGCACAACGAGTCTCAGTGGATATCCGTTTTCCGGCCGGAGCATTTCACCGTTCTGGCCATACGCGACGAGCACCTCGCCTGACAGGATCAGGCTCATCGGGATCGTC
>JAGOKC010000053.1:0-12945 GCA_017994835.1 Aquabacterium sp.
CGTAAGCCTTGGCGGAACCGCCAAACTTCTTGGCCAGCACGGTGGTGATGGCGGCCGTCAGCGTGGTCTTGCCGTGGTCAACGTGACCAATGGTGCCAACGTTCACGTGCGGCTTGGTCCGCTCGAATTTTTCTTTTGCCATTTGTTTCTCCAACAAAGAACAGTTGCCCGTGCGTGTTTAAGGTCTCCAGCATTGGCTGCCACGGGCAGCAAGCCAACCACACGTGTGGCGCCGAAGACCGGCTTTGTTTTTTGCAGCCGCGGATGTTACCACCCGCAGCTCATTTGGCACAGCACCCCACGCGATCCAGCGGACACCGCAGATCCGGCTTCGCCGGTCTGCTGGTGTCGCCCCCTTGAGGGGGCGCGCGCAGCGCGTAGGGGGTGGTCCTTACTTACCGCGAGCAGTGATGATCGCGTCGGCCACGTTCTTGGGCGCTTCAGAGTAGTGCTTGAACTCCATGGAGTACGTCGCACGACCTTGGGTTGCCGAACGCAGCGAAGTCGAGTAGCCGAACATCTCCGACAGAGGGACCTCGGCCTTGATGACCTTGCCGCCGCCGACCATGTCGTCCATGCCTTGAACCATGCCGCGACGCGAGGACAGGTCGCCCATCACGGTACCGGCGTAGTCTTCAGGCGTTTCGACTTCCACGGCCATCATGGGTTCCAGGATGACGGGTTGGGCCTTGCGGCAACCGTCCTTGAAACCCATCGAAGCGGCCATCTTGAAGGCGTTTTCGTTCGAGTCCACATCGTGGTACGAACCGAAAGTCAGCGTGACCTTCACGTCAACCACAGGGTAACCCGCCAGCACACCAGCGGTCAGGGTATCGATGACGCCCTTTTCAACCGCAGGGATGTACTCGCGAGGCACCACGCCGCCCTTGATGGCGTCAACGAACTCGAAGCCCTTGCCGGGTTCTTGCGGTTCAACCGTCAGCACCACGTGACCGTACTGGCCCTTACCGCCGGACTGACGCACGAACTTGCCTTCGACGTCGGTGACCTTCTTGCGGATGGTTTCGCGGTAGGCCACTTGCGGCTTGCCCACGTTGGCTTCTACGCCGAATTCGCGCTTCATGCGGTCGACAATGATTTCGAGGTGCAGCTCGCCCATGCCGGCGATGATGGTCTGACCCGATTCTTCGTCGGTCTTGACGCGGAAGGATGGATCTTCAGCGGCCAGACGTTGCAGGGCGATGCCCATCTTTTCCTGGTCAGCCTTGGTCTTGGGTTCCACGGCCTGTGCAATCACGGGCTCAGGGAAAACCATCTTTTCCAGAGTGATGATGTTGTCCGGATCGCACAGCGTTTCACCGGTTGTCACGTCCTTCAAGCCCACGCAAGCAGCGATGTCACCAGCGACGATTTCCTTGATTTCTTCACGCTCGTTGGCGTGCATCTGCAGGATACGTCCGATGCGCTCTTTCTTGCCCTTGATGGGGTTATAAACGGAGTCGCCAGAGTTCAGCACGCCCGAATAGACGCGCACGAAAGTCAACTGACCCACATACGGGTCGGTCATCAGCTTGAAAGCCAGTGCGGAGAACTTCTCGCTGTCATCTGGCTTGCGGCTGGTGGGCTTCTCGTCGTCGTCCAGACCTTCCACGGGAGGAATGTCAATGGGCGACGGCAGGTAGTCAATGACCGCGTCGAGCATGCGCTGCACGCCCTTATTCTTGAAGGCGGTACCACACAGCATCGGCTGGATTTCGCAGGCGATGGTACGGGTGCGCAGAGCCAGCTTGATTTCAGCTTCGGTCAAGTCACCTTCTTCAAGGTACTTGTTCATCAGCTCTTCGTTGGCTTCAGCTGCCGCTTCGACCATGCCTTCGCGCCATTTTTTGGCTTCGGCCTGCAGAGATTCAGGAATCTCGCGGTAGTCGAACTTCATGCCCTGGGATGCTTCGTCCCAGTAGATGGCCTTCATCTTGAGCAGGTCAACCACGCCTTCGAAGTTTTCTTCGGCACCGATCGGGATGACCACCGGGATCGGATTGGCCTTCAAGCGCAGCTTCAACTGGTCATAGACCTTGAAGAAGTTGGCACCGGTGCGGTCCATCTTGTTGACAAAAGACAGGCGGGGGACACCGTACTTGTTGGCCTGACGCCAGACGGTTTCCGACTGAGGCTGCACACCACCCACGGCGCAGTACACCATGCAGGCACCGTCGAGCACGCGCATCGAGCGCTCGACTTCGATGGTGAAGTCCACGTGGCCCGGGGTGTCGATGATGTTGATGCGGTGCTCAGGCAAGGAGAGATCCATGCCCTTCCAGAAGCAGGTCGTGGCAGCCGAGGTGATCGTGATGCCGCGCTCTTGTTCTTGCTCCATCCAGTCCATGGTGGCGGCACCTTCGTGCACTTCACCAATCTTGTGGTTCACGCCGGTGTAGAACAGGATGCGTTCAGTGGTGGTGGTTTTACCGGCGTCGATGTGAGCCGAGATACCAATGTTGCGGTAACGCTCAATCGGGGTCTTGCGTGCCATGTGGTCACTCCAGATTTGACGAGGCGCCGGATGTGTTGTGCACGATCCGAGCGCCTTTTTTGCAGTTGTGCTGCGGGTGGTGGATTAGAAGCGGAAGTGCGAGAAGGCCTTGTTGGCTTCAGCCATGCGGTGCACTTCGTCACGCTTCTTCATCGCGCCGCCACGGCCTTCAGAGGCCTCGAGCAGTTCGTTGGCCAGACGTTGGGCCATCGACTTCTCGGAACGCTTGCGCGACGATTCCTTCAACCAGCGCATGGCCAGTGCGATACGACGGGAGGGGCGAACTTCAACGGGAACCTGATAGTTCGCACCACCGACGCGGCGGGACTTCACTTCGACCACGGGCTTGATGTTGTTCAGCGCGATGTTGAAGATTTCCAGCGGATCCTTGCCGGCCTTCTTTTCGACTTGTTCGAGGGCACCGTAAATGATGCGCTCGGCCACAGCCTTCTTGCCGGATTCCATGATCACGTTCATGAACTTGGAGAGGTCCACCGATCCGAACTTGGGATCAGGGAGGATTTCACGCTTGGGTACTTCGCGACGACGAGGCATTTCTATTCCTTTCAATGCTTCAGTTGATGCTGGCTTTCGCCGACATCCTGGAGTCTCTTAACTGAAGACTCCACTTACTCGGCAGACTCCGGACCATCCGGGCTCTACCGCCACCTCGGCCTTCTCTGCGCCAGACTGCACCCACTGGGTGACACGCCGATGAAGAGGACCGACTATTACTTTGCAGAAGGCGATCAGGCCTTCTTCGGGCGCTTCGCACCGTACTTCGAGCGCGATTGCTTGCGGTCCTTGACGCCTTGCAGGTCAAGGGAGCCACGCACGATGTGGTAACGCACACCTGGCAAGTCCTTCACACGACCGCCGCGAACCAGCACGACGCTGTGTTCTTGCAGGTTGTGGCCTTCACCGCCGATGTAGGAGATGACCTCGAAACCGTTGGTCAGGCGCACCTTGGCGACCTTACGCAGAGCGGAGTTAGGCTTCTTAGGCGTGGTGGTGTACACGCGGGTGCACACGCCACGGCGCTGCGGACAGTTTTCCATCGCAGGCGACTTGGACTTCGTGACCTCGACCTGACGGCCATGGCGCACGAGCTGATTGATCGTTGGCATTTCTTTGGTTCCCGTTGAAGATTCACTTGCAAATCAAGCGCTTACTGAAGTTTGAACGAACCGCAGAGCGCGCCTGAACCAAGCACAAAACGGCCTCGCCCCGCAAAATGTTGCGCAAGCGAAAGCCGAAAAGCCTTCCATTGTAGGGGATAGCGCGCCATCAATGCAAGAGATCGCACCAATGCGTGTCGGGCAAACGCCCCGGCAAGACCAGAATTAGGGTCAGCCCGTCCCTCAGTCAGGGTGATGCATTAAACGTGTCAACACCCTAAAGTCGCCTACAAGATGCCCCAGAAACCTCTGCGGCAAACTTTCAAGGAGACTCCATGTCCACATTGAAGACTCTTGCCGCAGTCGTTTTAGCGGCGACGCTTCCTGCAATGGCGCAGGCAGCTGATTTCAACCTCACCGGCGGCAGCGGCACGACGGCCACCGCCACGTTTGCCAGCGGCGGCATCGGCCTGAACGTCACTGGACCGTCCCTGGGCGGTTCGCTGGACGTGACGCGCAGCAGCGATGGCTTGGGCGTCAGCACTGGCCTGGCTGATCTGGGCGGCATTGGCAACAATGAATCCCTGACGCTGACGTTCTCGCAAGCGGTCAACCTGAGCAGCCTGAAAGTGGCGGGATGGGACAGCGTGGACCGCGTCACCCTGTCGTGGGCGGGCGGTAGCGTCAGTCTCGCGGGCGCTCCGCTCGATCTCAACATCCTCGGGACCGACACCCTCAATTTGAGCAATGTCGTCGGCACGGTGTTCAAGTTGCAAGGCACCAGCGCTCTGACCACCTTCCGTCTGAACGGCCTGACCGCCGTGGCCGCCGTGCCGGAACCCAGCACCTACGCCCTGATGGGCCTGGGCCTGGTAGGCATCGCCGCCGTGCGTCGCCGCCGCGTTCGCTGATCCTCGCGGCATCAGTTGATCACCGTTGCGACGGTGATGACACCCGCTCCAGGCTTCGGCCCAGAGCGGGTTTTTTTCATCCTGCATGGCCCGAACTCGGTGCGTCCAAGGGAGCGAGCAGCGCGTCGAGGTCTGCTGGCGTGAACTTGATGGCCTCGGCCTCATCATGCCCCAGCACACCCTCGGCCAATGCGGCCTTGCGTGCTTGCAGCGCCAGAATGCGCTCCTCGATGCTGCCCGCCACCACCAGTTTGTACACCATGACCGTTCGGGTCTGACCCAGACGGTGTGCCCGGTCGGTGGCCTGTTGCTCGACGGCGGGGTTCCACCACGGGTCAACGTGGATGACGGTGTCGGCGGCCGTCAGGTTCAAGCCCACGCCTCCAGCCTTGAGGCTGACGAGCAGGATCGGCTCTCCCGCGTCTGACTGGAAGCGGCCCACGATCTGGCCGCGCGCGTTCACGGGTGTCTCGCCCGTCAACATCGCGTAGGCCAGATCCAGGCGCGTCAACTCCTGCGCGAGCAGGTACAGCAGGGTGGTGAACTGCGAGAAAACGAGAATGCGGCGACCTTCCGCCACCAGGGCTGGCAACGTGTCACACAACCAGGCCATCTTGGCACGCTCGGTGCCGCGTGGCAGGGCATGGTCGGGGAGCAGATATGGGTCACAGCAGACTTGCCGCAGCTTGAGCAAGGCATCAAGAATCGTGATTTGACTACCTGCGAACCCACCGCGCTTGAGCGCGCTTCGCACTTGCTTGTCGGCGGCCACCCGCACGCTCTCGTAGAGGTTTTTCTGTCGCCCTGTCAAGGTGAGTCGCTGTACGGTGTCGATCCGTGCAGGCAGCTCTGATGCAACCTCTGCCTTGCGGCGTCGCAGAATGAAGGGTCGCAAGCGTTGCGCCAACAGGTGTGCCAGCAGGGTCTCGCCGCGCTGCTCAATGGGGTCGCGCCATCGTCGCTGGAAGCTGCGTTGATCACCCAGAAAGCCCGGCATGAGGAAATCGAACTGGGCCCACAGTTCCCCCAGGTGGTTTTCCAGCGGAGTGCCGGTCAAGCACAGGCGATGCCGTGCCTGCAGCCGACGCACGGCCGCTGCAGTACGACTGGTCGCATTTTTGACGGTTTGCGCTTCGTCGAGGATGAGCAGGTGAAAGGGCTGCGCCGCCAGGGCGGCTATGTCCCGCCACACCAGGGGATAGGTCACCAGCACAAGGTCATGCTCGGCCAGCTCGGCATGACGCTCGCCACGCGCGGGACCATGCAGGGTCAGCACGCGCAAGTCAGGGGACATGCGCTGTGCTTCGGCCTGCCAGTTGAACAGCAGGGAGGTGGGGACAACGACCAAGGCCGGTCGGCTCAGTCGCCCGGCCTCTTTCTCCAGCAACACGTGCGCAAGCGCCTGCGCAGTCTTGCCCAGCCCCATGTCGTCAGCGAGAATACCAGCCAGATCATGGGCACGCAGGTACTGCAACCAGGCCAGCCCGTGGCGCTGGTAGGGGCGCAGCTTGATCGCCAGGCCACGTGGCACCTCGACCGGCTGAGGGGTCCCAGCCCGGCGCAGTCGCTGAGCGAGATCAAACAGACCCGCCTCACCTTCAAGTTGCCAACGCCCGTGCGGACCGACTCGCTCGACCTGGGTAGCCGCGAGGTTTTCACGCAGGTTGGCGAGACGCACCACATCCCAGCCTGCAATCTGCAGTGGCCCGCTTTTGCGCCGTGGGTCTGCGAGCAGGTCCACCAAGGTACCCACAATGGCTTTGAGCGGTGCCGCCGGCGCATCCACACGTCGCCCACCCGGTGCACGCAGGCGGATCACCTCGGCGTCGGAAATGGCTGCAATGTCGTGGGCATTCAGCCAGCGTTTGTCACGGCGCAGCAGGTCGGCAATCATCGGGGCGAGGTCAACCGTCTGGCCCTCGATCTCGATCCCCAGCGTCAGCAGCCAGGAACCTTCCCGGCGCGGTGCCTGCAAGGCCTGAATCTGGGGTGCCGCCACGTGCCAGTCACCGATCGGCTCGTGGCCCTGGGCCTCGCCATTGTCGGCACGCACGACCAAACGCCAGGCGCTCACCGGCACACTTTGGTGGGCGAATCCCGGCCGCATCACGATGCGCCAGCCACGTGCCTGAAGCTGCGGCACCGTGTCTGCCCAGAGGGCTGCGAAGTCATCTTCCTGCGGCAGGGACCAGAGGATCTCGCCTTCGTCAAACTGCTGTCTGGGCAGTGCCGGGGCGCGCCACTGCAGCGCATCGTCAGGCAAGGGACGCAGACCGGTGTCCCGCAAAGCATCCAGGGCATCGGACTCGGCCACGGTGTCACGCTGCAAGACCTGATGCGGCCCTTGCCCCTCACCCACCATGATGGATGCCAGGCTGCGCGCGCCCAACACCGAGGTGGGCGCGGGACAGGCCCAAAAGAGCCCTTGATCGTTCGCATAGGTCCAGTCCACCTTGGCCACCGTCACCTGCCCGCTGCGTGGCCCGAATCGGCCGCTGGCCACCATGCCCAACAAGCCATCCCCTCGGTTGAGGGTTTGCAAGGTCAGGCAGGGGCGAAAACGAAACTGGCGCGCGTCAGACAAGGTTGGCAAAAAACAAGACGGGATCAGGGATTGTCGCCGCCTCTGATGCGTGATGTCAGGCAATGAGGTACAAACGGACCATGTTCGACTCCTACCAGATCGAGATTCCACCTTCGTTCATCGGCTTGCACGCGGATGCGCGCGGCAGATTGACCATGCCTGCGCCGTATCTGCGGGAGCGCTACGAGCTGTGCGAAGACCTGGCCCAACATCTCACAGAGCATTGCCGGGGCATTCATGTGGAGATTGGTGTGGACGAGCAGGAGGTGCTGCAAAGATGCGAGCGCGGCCTGCTGTCACCCGACAGCGTGGTGACCGCCGCAGAGGCGCGCTGGGTGGTGACTCGGCTTGCCGAGCTGCTGAACTGGCCCCATCCCGCGCTCACACCCCCCGATCCAAGCTGACGCGGTGACGTCAGGCCGGGTCGAAGAATGTCCGCCGCCGCCCATCAAAAAAGCGCCAGACCCGTGAGGGTGCTGGCGCTTGGACCATCAGGTCGATGTTGTCTGCTTATTCGGCAGCAGCATCGCCCTCGGCAGCGGTGGCATCGGCTTCGTCATCCAGGGCAGCCAGCTCGAGCGACGCACGCTCCTGGGCTTCCTGCATGGCGATGGCGCGACGTTCGCTGTCGTCCATCTCTTCCTTGGCCTTGCGAGCCTGGTGGTAGGCCATGCCGGTACCCGCGGGGATCAGACGACCCACGATGACGTTTTCCTTCAGGCCACGCAGCTCGTCGCGCTTGCCCATGATGGCAGCCTCGGTCAGCACGCGGGTCGTTTCCTGGAAGGAAGCGGCCGAGATGAAGGAATCGGTCGACAGCGAAGCCTTGGTGATGCCCAGCAGCACGTCGGCGTGCGTGGCAATGAGTTTGCCTTCGGCGCGCATGCGGTCGTTGGTGTCCAGCAGTTCCGAACGCTCGACCTGTTCGCCCACGATGTAGTGGGTGTCACCGGAATTGGTGATCTGCACGCGACGCAGCATCTGGCGAACGATGACCTGGATGTGCTTGTCGTTGATCTTCACACCCTGCAGACGGTAGACGTCCTGCACTTCGTCGACGATGTAGCGCGCGAGCTCTTCGATGCCCAGCAGACGCAGGATGTCCTGCGGATCGGCCGGACCGTCGACGATGGACTCACCCTTGTTGACCACCTGGCCTTCGTGCACCAGGATGTTCTTTTCCTTGGGCACCAGATCTTCCCAGACCTGACCTTCAGGGCTGGTGATCTGCAGGCGAACCTTGCCCTTGGTTTCCTTGCCGAAGGACACGGTGCCGGTGATGTCAGCCAGCGAGCCCTTGTCCTTGGGTGAACGGGCTTCGAACAGCTCGGCCACACGCGGCAGACCGCCGGTGATGTCTCGGGTCTTCTGACCTTCGATAGGAATACGCGCCAGCACTTCGCCTGGCGAGAGTTCCTGACCGTCGCGCACCTGGATCAGCGCGCCCACCTGGAAGCCGATGGTCACCGGGTGATCGGTGCCCGGAATCTTGACTTCCTGGCCATGGCTGTCGAGCAGCTTGACCTGCGGACGCACGATCTTGGCAGCGCCGCGGCGCTTTGGATCGATCACGACCAGGGTGGACAGACCGGTCACTTCGTCCACCTGCTTGGCCACGGTCACGCCTTCTTCGACGTTCTCGAAACGGGCAGTACCGGCGAACTCGGTGATGATCGGGCGCGTCAGCGGATCCCAGTTGGCCAAGATCGTGCCAGCCTTGATGGTCTGGTCGATCTTGATCGTCAGGATCGCGCCGTACGGTACCTTGTGACGCTCACGCTCACGGCCGTGCTGGTCGGAGATGACGATTTCGCCGGAACGCGAAATCACCACCAGATCGCCCTTGCCATTGGTCACGTAACGCATCGTGGCATTGAAGCCGATGATGCCGTCCGACTTGGCTTCCACGCTCGAGGCGATGGCAGCGCGCGAAGCGGCACCACCGATGTGGAAGGTACGCATCGTCAGCTGCGTGCCGGGTTCACCGATGGACTGGGCGGCGATCACGCCGACCGCTTCACCGGTGTTGACCAGACCACCGCGGCCCAGGTCGCGGCCGTAGCACTTGGCGCACAGACCGAAACGGGTGGCGCAGGTCAGCGGGGTGCGGACCTTGACTTCGTCAACGCCAGCGGCTTCCAGGATGTCCAGCACGTCCTCGTCCAGCATGGTGCCGGCGGGGATCAGGACTTCCTGGGTCTCGGGGTTTAGCACGTCGATCGCAGGCACGCGGCCCAGGATGCGGTCGCGCAGGGACTCGATGACTTCACCACCTTCCACCAGCGCGCGGGTGTTGATGCCCTGATCGGTGCCGCAGTCCTCGGTCGTCACGACCAGATCTTGCGTCACGTCGACCAGACGACGGGTCAGGTAACCCGAGTTCGCCGTCTTCAACGCCGTGTCCGCCAGACCCTTACGGGCACCGTGGGTGGAGATGAAGTACTGCAACACGTTCAGACCTTCACGGAAGTTCGCCGTGATGGGGGTCTCGATGATGGAGCCGTCAGGCTTGGCCATCAGGCCGCGCATACCGGCCAGCTGGCGGATCTGGGCAGCCGAACCACGGGCACCGGAGTCGGCCATCATGTAAATCGAGTTGAACGATTCCTGATCGACTTCCGCACCGTTGCGGTCAATGGTCTTTTGCTTGGACAGCTGCGACATCATGACCTTGCCGACTTCGTCGCCGGTCTTGCCCCAGATGTCCACCACCTTGTTGTAGCGCTCGCCCGAGGTCACCAGACCGGAAACGTACTGCTGCTCGATTTCCTTGACTTCCTTCTCGGCGCGCTCGATCAACTCGTGCTTTTGCTTGGGCACCAGCATGTCGTCAATGGCAATCGAGATGCCAGCACGCGTGGCCAGACGGAAACCGTTTTGCAGCAGCTTGTCAGCCAGCACCACGGTTTCCTTCAGACCGCACTTGCGGAACGAGGTGTTGATCAGACGCGAGATTTCCTTCTTCTTGAGCGCCTTGTTGATGTTCGCAAAAGGCAGCCCCTTGGGCAGGATCTCGGACAACAGGGCGCGACCGACGGTGGTCTCGACCAGCTTGGTTTCAGGCACGAACTCACCCGTGACCTTGTCCTTGACGTACTCGACCAGACGCACATTGATGCGGGCAGTGATCTCGACCACACCATTGTCAAGTGCGCGTTGCAGCTCGGGCAGATCGGAGAAGATCATGCCTTCGCCCTTGCCGTTGATGCGCTCGCGGGTGGCGTAGTACAGGCCCAGCACCACGTCTTGCGACGGCACGATGGAGGGCTCGCCGTTGGCGGGGAACAGCACGTTGTTGGATGCCAGCATCAGCGTGCGGGCTTCCATCTGCGCTTCGATGGACAGCGGCACGTGAACGGCCATCTGGTCACCGTCGAAGTCGGCGTTGAAGGCGGCGCAAACCAGCGGGTGCAGCTGGATGGCCTTGCCTTCGATCAGCACGGGCTCAAAGGCCTGGATGCCCAAACGGTGCAGCGTGGGTGCACGGTTCAGCATGACCGGGTGTTCTTTGATGACCTCTTCGAGGATGTCCCACACCACCGGCGTGCCGGATTCGACTTCTTTCTTGGCGGCCTTGATGGTCGTGGCGATGCCCATCGCTTCCAGACGCGCGAAGATGAAGGGTTTGAACAGCTCCAGCGCCATCAGCTTGGGCAGACCGCACTGGTGCAGCTTGAGGGTCGGGCCCACGGTGATCACGGAACGACCGGAGTAGTCCACGCGCTTGCCCAGCAAGTTCTGACGGAAGCGACCGCTCTTGCCCTTGATCATGTCGGCCAGCGACTTGAGGGCACGCTTGTTCGCGCCGGTCATGGCCTTGCCACGACGGCCGTTGTCCAGCAGCGAATCGACGGACTCTTGTAGCATGCGCTTTTCGTTGCGCACGATGATCTCAGGAGCCTTCAATTCCAGCAGACGCGCCAGACGGTTGTTGCGGTTGATGACGCGACGATACAGATCGTTCAGGTCAGAGGTCGCGAAACGACCACCGTCCAACGGCACCAGCGGACGCAGGTCTGGCGGCAGCACCGGCAGCACATCCATCACCATCCAGTTGGGCTTGATGCCCGACTTCTTGAAGGCTTCCATGACCTTCAGGCGCTTGGAGTTCTTCTTGACCTTCAGCTCGGAGCCGGTCATGTCGTTGCGCAGCCTGTCGATCTCGACATCGAGATCCATCTCGGCCAGCAGCCTTTGGATGCCTTCGGCACCCATCAGGGCTTCGAACTCATCACCGTACTCGATGCGCTTGGCGTCATAGTCGTCTTCGGACATGATGCTGAATTTCTTCAGCGGGGTCATGCCCGAGTCCACCACCACGTACGCTTCAAAGTACAGCACGCGCTCGATGTCGCGCAGCGTCATGTCCAGCACCAGGCCCAGACGCGACGGCAGCGACTTCAGGAACCAGATGTGGGCGCATGGTGCGGCCAGTTCGATGTGACCCATGCGGTCACGGCGAACCTTGGTCTGCGTGACTTCAACGCCGCACTTCTCGCAGATCACGCCGCGGTGCTTCAGGCGCTTGTACTTGCCGCACAGGCACTCGTAGTCCTTGATCGGGCCAAAGATCTTGGCGCAGAACAGACCGTCACGCTCAGGCTTGAACGTGCGGTAGTTGATGGTTTCAGGCTTCTTCACTTCGCCGAAAGACCACGACCGAATCTTCTCGGGCGAGGCCAGGCCGATCTTGATGGCATCGAAATGCTCATCAGGGGTGAATTGCTTAAAGAGGTCCAGCAAGCCTTTCATGGCTTTCTCCTAAATTCAGTGCTCAAAGGTGGAAGGCAAATGACGCCGGCAAAGGCGCGCCAGGCAAGGCGAGAGGGAGGGCCGCATAGCAGCGCTATGCAACCGACCGAACAACGCCGCATGGCGGGTCTTTGACAAGTCAGTTACGCTCCAACTCGATGTCGATGCCGAGGGACCGGATTTCCTTGACCAACACATTGAACGACTCCGGCATGCCGGCCTCGATCGAGTGTTCGCCCTTGACGATGCTCTCGTAAACCTTGGTCCGGCCGTTGACGTCGTCGGACTTGACCGTGAGCATTTCCTGCAGCACGTAGGAGGCGCCGTACGCTTCCAGGGCCCACACTTCCATTTCACCGAAGCGCTGACCACCGAACTGCGCCTTACCACCCAGCGGCTGCTGCGTGACCAGGGAGTACGGACCGGTGGAACGAGCGTGCATCTTGTCGTCGACCAAGTGGTGCAGTTTCAGGAAGTGCATGTAACCCACGGTCACCGGACGCTCGAAGGCGTCGCCGGTGCGGCCGTCGTACAAGGTGGCTTGCGTGCGCGTCGGCGTCAGGCCCTTGGCCTTGGCGATGTCGGCGGGGTAAGCCAGTTGCAACATGGCGCGGATTTCCGAGTCCTTGGCACCGTCGAACACCGGGGTGGCGAAGGTGACACCCTTGGACAGGTTGCCGGCCATCTCGACGACTTCGCTGTCGCTCAGGCTGTCGATATCGACCGGCTTGCCGCCCGACTGGTTGTACAGCTCGTCCATGAACTTGCGCAGCTCGGCCACAGCGGCCTCGCGCTGCAGCATGTCGCCGATGCGCTGACCGATGCCCTTGGCGGCCCAACCCAGGTGGACTTCCAGAATCTGACCCACGTTCATCCGCGAGGGCACGCCCAGCGGGTTCAGCACGATGTCAGCCGGCGTACCGTCTGCCAGGTGAGGCATGTCTTCGATCGGGACGATCTTGGAGACCACACCCTTGTTACCGTGACGGCCGGCCATCTTGTCGCCAGGCTGCAGGCGACGCTTGACGGCCAGGTGCACCTTGACCATCTTGAGCACGCCAGCGGGCAGCTCGTCGCCTTGGGTCA
>JAGOKC010000053.1:13045-20037 GCA_017994835.1 Aquabacterium sp.
GACAGGTTCGGGATGTCGCGGGTGATTTCTTCGGAGCCCAGCTTGGTGTCGCGCGCCATGACCACCAGTTCCTCGATGTGGATCGAGGTGTAGCGGTCTTCGGCGACCACGCGCTCGGAGATCATGATCGAGTCTTCGAAGTTGTAGCCGTTCCAGGGCATGAAGGCGATCAGCATGTTCTGACCCAGAGCGAGTTCGCCCAGGTCGGTCGATGCGCCGTCAGCCACCACGTCACCCTTGTCCACCACGTCGCCACGTTTGACGATGGCACGCTGGTGGATGTTGGTGTTCTGGTTGGAGCGCTGGTACTTGATCAGGTTGTAAATATCAACGCCGACTTCACCGGCAACGGTTTCGTCGTCGTTGACGCGGATCACCACGCGGTTGGTATCGACATAATCGACCACACCACCTCGCTTGGCGACCACGACAGTGCCCGAGTCAACCGCCGCAACGCGCTCGATGCCGGTGCCAACCATGGCCTTTTCAGGACGCAGCACGGGCACAGCCTGACGCTGCATGTTGGCACCCATCAAGGCGCGGTTCGCATCGTCGTGCTCCAGGAAGGGCACGAGCGAGGCGGCCACCGACACGATCTGGGTCGGCGCGACGTCCATGTACTGGATGCGCTCAGGTGAGGTCAGCACAGATTCGCCGTTTTCACGGGCAGACACGAGACCGTCAATCAGCGTGCCGTCCGCATCCAGGGCCGCGTTGGCCTGGGCGATGACGTACTTGCCTTCTTCGATGGCCGACAGGTAGTCGATCTGCATCGTGGTCTTGCTGTCCACCACGCGACGGTACGGCGTCTCGAGGAAGCCGTAGTCGTTCAGGCGGGCGTACAGAGCCAGCGAGTTGATCAGACCGATGTTCGGGCCTTCAGGCGTTTCGATCGGGCACACGCGGCCGTAGTGGGTCGGGTGCACGTCGCGCACTTCGAAGCCGGCGCGCTCGCGGGTCAGACCGCCCGGGCCCAGGGCGGAAACACGACGCTTGTGCGTGATTTCCGACAGGGGGTTGGTCTGGTCCATGAACTGCGACAGCTGCGACGCACCGAAGAACTCCTTCAAGGCTGCCGAAATCGGCTTGGAGTTGATCAGGTCGTGCGGCATCAGGGCTTCGGTCTCGGCCTGGCCCAGACGTTCCTTGACAGCCTTCTCGATACGCGCCAGGCCCGAGCGGTACTGGTTCTCGGCCAGTTCGCCCACGCAACGCACGCGGCGGTTGCCCAGGTGGTCGATGTCATCGACTTCGCCACGGCCATTGCGCAGCTCGACCAGGATCTTGACGACAGCCAGGATGTCCGCATTGGACAGGACCATCGAACCAGTGCTCTCGTCGCGGCCCACGCGGGCGTTGAACTTCATGCGACCCACGCGCGACAGGTCGTACGTGTCTTCCGAGTAGAACAGGCGCTGGAACAGAGCCTGCACGGCGTCTTCGGTCGGCGGCTCGCCAGGGCGCATCATGCGGTAGATGGCCACGCGGGCAGCCAGCTCGTCGGCCGTTTCGTCGGTGGCCAGCGTTTGCGAGATGTAGGCACCTTGGTCCAGCTCGTTCGTGAACAGGACGTCGATGTCGAGGATGCCGGCGGTGCGCAGCTTCTTGAGCAGCGCTTCGGTCAGCTCTTCGTTGGCCTTGGCAATCAGCTCGCCCGTGTCGGGGTCGATCTGGTTCTTGGCCAGCACGCGACCGAGCAGGAAGTCTTCGGGCACGCTCAGCTGCGTGGTACCGGACTGTTCCAGCTGACGGGTGTGACGTGCGGTGATGCGCTTGTCTTTTTCGACAATGACGGCACCGGACTTGTCAGTGATGTCGAAACGGGCGACTTCGCCCTTGAAGCGCTCGGGCACGAAAGACAGCAGCGCGCCTGCGTCCATCAGCTTGACGTGATCGAACTGGAAGAAGGTTTCCAGGATCTGCTCGTTGTTCAGGCCGATGGCCTTCAGCAGGGTCGTGACCGGCATCTTGCGGCGACGGTCCACGCGGAAGTACAGCAGGTCCTTCGGGTCGAATTCGAAGTCGAGCCAGGAGCCACGATAGGGAATGATGCGGGCGCTGAACAGCAGCTTGCCCGACGAGTGGGTCTTGCCCTTGTCGTGCTCGAAGAACACGCCTGGCGAACGGTGCAACTGCGACACGATGACGCGCTCGGTACCGTTGATGATGAAAGAGCCGTAGTCGGTCATCAGGGGCACTTCGCCCATGTAAACCTCTTGCTCTTTCACTTCCTTGACCACCTTGGACTGCGAGGTCGAGGTCTCGCGGTCATAGATGATCATCTGCAGGCGCGCACGCACGGCCGATGCAAAGGTCAAACCCCGCAACTGGCACTCGCGCTCATCGAACGCCGGCTTGGCGATGTTGAATTCGATGAACTTCATCTCGACGAAGCCATTGTGCGAAACAATGGGGAACGCCGAGAGGAAAGCGGCTTGCAGGCCTTCGGGTTTGCGTTGTTGGGGCGGCACTTCCTTTTGCAGGAAGGCGACGTACGAATCCTTCTGCATCGTCAGCAGATAAGGCACGTTCAATACGCTGCCGCGCTTGCCAAAGCTCTTGCGAATCCGCTTGCGCTCGGTGTAGCTGTAGGGGGTTGCTTGCGCCATAAACTCTCCGTTTCGGGCACCAAAAGGGGTGTCCCGCTTCGAATTCAATCCATTCCCCGGCCAAGGGAACAGACCGTTGTTCGGCGACTGGCCAATCGGGCCGCTTTGGGGAAAAGTCGGTACCCGAGGCTTGGTGGTTGGCCACTACCAACCGCTGGCTGACAACCCCGGTGCCATTGTGGATGGCACCTGGGCTCGACCAAACCGGTTCTCCGCAGTCGGTTCAGAGAACACTCGAAAAGCCCGACAGTCTAACACCGTCGGCCTTGTCGGCTGTTCTCAGGGGATTGATTCCTGAGACACCAAAAGGCTGCCCTCCTCACGGAGAGCAGCCTTCAGTCCGCAGACCCGCTCGGGGCGGGTCTTTGGTTTACTTGAGCTCAGCAGTCGCGCCGGCTTCAACCAGCTTCTTGACAGCGGCTTCAGCGTCAGCCTTGGAAACGGCTTCCTTGACGTTCTTGGGAGCGCCGTCAACCAGGTCCTTGGCTTCCTTCAGACCCAGACCGGTGATTTCGCGCACGGCCTTGATGACGCCGACCTTGTTGGCACCAGCGCCGGTCAGGACAACGTTGAACTCGGTCTTCTCTTCAACGGCGGCAGCACCACCAGCAGCGCCACCCGCAGCGGGAGCAGCCATGGCGGCAGCGGACACGCCGAACTTCTCTTCGATGGCCTTGACCAGCTCGTTGAGTTCCATCACGGACATGCTGTCCAGGGAGGTCAGGAATGCGTCTTTATCGAATGCCATTTTGGGTTCCTAAAATCGGTTAGATGTGAATACAGTACGGAGCGGTCGCTCAGGCAGCCGGAGCTGCTTCTTCCACGGCGGGGGCATCTTCTGCAGCAGGAGCGGCAGGGCCACCCTTTTGCTCGCCGACAGCAGCCAGAACGCGGGCCAGACCCGAGATTGGCGACTGCAGCAGGCCACAGATCTGAGCCAGCAGGACTTCCCGGCTGGGGATCGAGGCCAGAGCCTTGACACCATTGGCGTCGAGTGCCTTGCCGGCGAAAGCGCCAGCCTTGATGACCAGCTTGTCGTTGCCCTTGGCAAAGTCAGCGATCACCTTGGCAGCTGCCACGGCATCTTCAGAGAAGCCATAGATCAGCGGGCCGCTCATGGACTCGGCAGCGACTTCGAACTGGGTGCCAGCAACAGCGCGACGGGCCAGGGTGTTCTTCAGAACATGAAGATACACGCCTTGTGCACGGGCGTTCTTGCGCAGCTGATCCAGTTGAGCCACCGTGAGACCGCGGTACTCAGCCAGTGCAAGCGTCTGCGACTTGCCCGCCTGGGCAGCCACTTCCGCAATGACGGCTTCTTTCTCGTTGCGATTGAGACTCAAGGTCTACTCCTTCAAACATGCCTTGCGAACGCACTCCACAGGGAGCGAGTCTTGGGGCACACCCAGTTTCAGCGACCTTCTGCCTCGGAACCCGCGTCACCCGGAGGCAACGAGGAAATCTTCAACAGCGGGTACGCCATCTGCGTAGGCATTGCATTAAGCCGAGACACACCTGAAACAAGCGTGCGCCACAGCGCCTACGGTCTTTGATAGCCCGACGCTACGTGGCATGCCACGCAACATCGGCCCACCAATGTGGTACGGACACTCACGCCAGACTTGCGTGGGCCCGGTCATGCGCAAGGCATGACGGTGTTTTTCAATGCTCAGCCGTTGATGCTGTTGACATCCACACGCACGCCTGCACCCATGGTGGACGAGACGGCGACTTTGCGCAGGTACACACCCTTGCTGGAGGCAGGCTTCAGCTTGGTCAGTGCTTCGAGCAAGGCAGCCAGGTTGCCCTTGAGCTTGTCATCGTCGAACGAGCGACGGCCGATGGTGCCGTGAACGATGCCAGCCTTGTCAACGCGGAACTGGACTTGACCAGCCTTGGCGTTCTTGACTGCGGTGGCGACGTCCGGGGTCACGGTGCCAACCTTGGGGTTAGGCATCAGGCCGCGGGGACCCAGGATGGTACCCAGGGTACCGACAATGCGCATCGTGTCCGGCGAGGCGATCACCACGTCGAAGTTGATGTTGCCGCCCTTGATTTGTTCGGCCAGATCTTCCATGCCGACGATGTCAGCACCGGCAGCCTTGGCTTCTTCAGCCTTGGCACCTTGTGCGAACACAGCCACGCGCTTGGTCTTGCCAGTGCCGTTGGGCATCACGACAGCGCCACGCACCACCTGGTCGGACTTCTTGGCGTCCACGCCCAGTTGCACGGCCACGTCGATGGATTCATCGAACTTGGCGACAGCGGCTTGCCTGATCAGGTTCAGGGCGTCTTCGAAAGCGTACAGCTTGGTGGTCTCCACCTTGCCTGCGAATGCTTTTTGGCGTTTGGTCAGCTTGGCCATGATCACACACCCTCCACGATGATGCCCATCGAACGGGCCGAACCGGCGATCGTGCGGACGGCAGCGTCCAGATCGGCAGCGGTCAGATCCTTCTGCTTGGTCTTGGCGATTTCTTCGAGCTGCTCACGGGTCAGCTTGCCCACCTTGTCAGACTGAGGACGGGGCGAGCCCTTCTCGATCTTGGCGGCCTTCTTCAGCAGGACGGTCGCGGGCGGCGTCTTGATGATGAAGGTGAAGGACTTGTCAGCGAACGCCGTGATGACCACGGGCAGCTTCAGACCGGGCTCGACACCTTGGGTCTGGGCGTTGAACGCCTTGCAGAACTCCATGATGTTCAGGCCGCGCTGACCCAGCGCGGGACCGACCGGAGGCGAAGGGTTCGCCTTGCCAGCCGGGATTTGCAGCTTGATGAAGCCGATAATCTTCTTGGCCATAACTTTCTCCTAGAACCGTCCGACGGCCACGTCGATCCGGTTGAGTCAAACGCCAGGCTTGTTCAATGTGAACTTCCTGGCTCCTCTTGACGCGGTCTCGTTCGCGCCTGACACGGGACATGTTCAAGCGGCGCAAGACTTGCGTCTTGGCACCGCTCACGCTCATGTCCGAGCGCAATTTGGCATTATCGCCTGAACAGACGCGATCAGGCAAGTACCCGGCTTGATGCCGGGCCAGGGGTCAGATCTTCTCGATCTGACCGAAATCCAGTTCAACCGGGGTCGCGCGACCGAAAATGGTGACGGACACACGCAGCTTGGACTTGTCGTAGTTGACGTCTTCGATGGCACCGTTGAAGTCGGTGAAGGGGCCTTCCTTGACGCGAACCACTTCTCCGACTTCCCACTCGACCTTGGGGCGCGGCTTCTCGATGCCCTCTTTCATCTGGTTGACGATCTTCATGACTTCGTCTTCCGAGATAGGCGACGGACGGTTGCGAGCGCCGCCCACAAAACCCGTCACCTTGGAGGTGTTTTTGACCAGGTGCCAGGTGTCATCGCTCATGACCATTTCGACCAGAACGTAGCCTGGGAAGAAGCGACGCTCGCTGACGGACTTCTTGCCGTTCTTGATCTCAACGACTTCTTCGGTGGGCACGAGAATGCGGCCGAACTGGTCCTGCATGCCGGCGCGGTCGATGCGCTCGCGCAGGTTACGTTCTACGGCCTTCTCCATGCCGGAGTAGGCGTGCACCACATACCAGCGCAGCGGGGCGGTGGTGGCGGTGGTGGTCTGGACGTCGCTCATGGGTTCAGCCTTGTGTTGTGTATGCCAGGAATCACTGCTTCCAGCCCAGAATCAGGCTGTAGAGCACCCACTCCAGGGTCTTGTCTGTCAACCACAGGAACAGGGCCATGACCACGACGAATGCGAACACATACAAAGTCATTTGCGTGGCTTCGGGCCGGGTCGGCCAAACGACCTTGCGCAACTCTTTGAGTGCATCCCGACCAAAAGCGACCAGTTCCTTGCCCTGCGCCGAGGTGAAGAACACCCCCACGCCTGCAGCAATCAAGATCAGCAGTGCCACGACGCGCAGCCACAGGCCCTGCTGACTGAGCAGGTAGAAGGCGGTGACGCCACCCACGACCAGGAGGCTGGCTGCAGCCAGTTTGGCTTTGTCAGCGCCCGTCGTGACGGTTTCGATTTGCGTACTGGACATGAGTGATGTTTGAGGCGGCAAAGCCCGCAAACCTTTTTCAGATCTGCGGGCTGCTGTGAAACAGCTTCAGTTTCAGGACTCGGCCTGGGTGGCAGGGGCAGTAGGAATCGAACCTACAACCTTCGGTTTTGGAGACCGACGCTCTGCCAATTGAGCTATACCCCTATTGGCCAAAAACCGAGTCTGATGAACGATTAATCAAAGATCTTGGCAACGACACCAGCGCCGACGGTGCGACCGCCTTCACGGATGGCGAAGCGCAGGCCTTCTTCCATGGCGATCGGGGCAATCAGCTTGACGGTGATCGACACGTTGTCGCCAGGCATGACCATTTCCTTGTCGGCTGGCAGCTCGATGGAAC
>JAGOKC010000116.1 GCA_017994835.1 Aquabacterium sp.
GGATGCGTTTTTGCAGTGTGGTCTGCACTGGGGCCACGGTAGCCGCATCGATGCCGGTGGCCGCGTGAAAGATGACACCCGGCGATGAGATTCGAGGGGTCGCATCAGCATCGCCCTCGCCCTCCAACGACCTGGCCGACAAGGTCAAGGGTCTGAACCTGGAAGTCGTGATCGCTGTGGGTCACACCGACTCCGTCGGCTCTGACGCTTACAACGAGAAGCTGTCGGTCAAGCGTTCGGAAGCCGTCAAGGCCTATCTGGCTGACAAGGGCATCGACGCCTCCAAGATCTACACCGAAGGCAAGGGCGAGAAGCAACCCGTGGCTGACAACAAGTCTGCCGACGGCCGCGCCCAGAACCGTCGCGTGGAAATCGAAGTCGTCGGCACCCGCGCCAAGTAATTGCTGCGCTGCTCGGGTGGTCCTTCCAGGCCACCCGGACGCAAACAAAAACCCCGCCTTGGCGGGGTTTTTTTATGGTGCTGTGATCAACGTGGAGTTCAGGCCAGCACCACGTCCTTGCCATTCAGCCGCTTGACCAGTTGGGTGGCCAGCAGGTTGGTCATGCCATAGATCGACAACTGCGGGTTGGCGCCGATGCTGGTCGGGAAGACCGAGCCGTCGTGCACCGACAGGTTGTCGACTTGCCAGTGCACGCCGTCGGGGCGGACCACGCCCAAGGCTTCGGTGCTCGCCATGCCGCAGCCACCCATGACGTGGGCACTGCCAGCACCCGTCAGCAGGGGCTTCATGTCGAAGGCGGCGATGGCGGCCTTGGCGGCAGCCCAGGTGCTGTAGTCATCGCTCTGTTCGTGGAAGGGACGCACCACCTTCGCTCCCGCCGCAAACTGGATCTCGGCCATGGCCAGCAGCGAGCGACGGAAGCCGTCGAGCACATAGTCGGTCAAGGGGTAGTCCAGCACGGCGGAGCCGTCGAGGTGCATGCGCACCTTGCCACCCACCGACTCGGGATGGAAGCCATCGCGCATCAGCGACAACATCATCTGCGTGTGCGGATACTGCTGGAAGCGCGTCATCAGACGCTGACCGTGCCCGCCCATGAGGATGGAGGCCATGCCAGGATGCAGGGGGGCAGCCTCCACCTTGAAGCCGATCGGGCCTTGCAGCGGCGCATCGTGGACGAAGTGGTCTGAGTACAGCGATTGCGGGGCGCCTTGCCATCCCTCGATCCGCTCGTCGAAGATGCCGGCCGAAAAACTCACCGGATGCAAGAAGGTGCGGGCGCCCAGCAAGCCGTGCGGATCGGGGGCGTCGGAGCGACGCAGCAGGGCGGGGGAGTTGATGGCCCCTCCGGCCACGACGTAGTGCTTGGCGACCACGCGCATGGTCTGATCGGACACCTTGTCGCCATTGAGGCGGATCGGCACGCACAGCAGGCCCTTGACCTGCCCGTTCTGGATGTCGAGCTTGTGGGCGCGGGTCTGGTAGAACAGTCGGGCGCCCGCGTTGAGCGCGGCGGGGATGGACGTCACCAGCATGGACTGCTTGGCGTTGGTGGGGCAGCCCAGGCCGCAGGAGCCCAGGTTCCAGCACCCCTTCACGTTGCGGGGAATCACCGCCGAGGAGATGCCCAGCTTGGTCGCGCCGGTGCGCAGCACCTCGTTGTTGAGGTTGGGCGGAATGGTCCAGGGCACCATGTTCAGGCGGCGTTCGGCCTGTTCGAACCAGGGAGCCATCGCCTCGGTGGTGAAGTCGCGCAGGCCGTATACCTCTTGCCAATGGCGCAGCGTGCTGTCCGGGGTGCGGAAGGAGCTGGTCCAGTTGATCACGGTGGTGCCACCCACGCAGCGCCCTTGCATGATGCTGATGGCGCCATCCAGGGTGCGACGCGCGGCCGACTCCTGATAGAGCGTGCGGTAAGCCTCGGACTCTTTCTGGTTGAAGTCGGAGCTGGTGCGCAGCGGACCTTCTTCGATCAGGACCACGTCCAGCCCGGCGCGGGTGAGCAACTCAGCCGTGATGCCGGCGCCGGCGCCCGTGCCGACGATCGCCACATCGCATTCAATCTGTGAGGGCAGGCCTTGTTCGCCGTGGGTGGCTTTCCAGCCTCGGGCCAGGCCTTCGCGGAAGGGGTCGGGGAGCTTGCTCATATGTCGAGGGGGCCGGTGTAGCCGGTCAGGGGCCAGTTGGCGCTGTTGGAGAAAAAGCTCATGCAGGTCAGGCCCCGCACGACCTGGTAGGTCAGACGATTCGTGGGCAGGGGGTTGAGCCGCATGGTGTCGAGGGCACGCTCGATCTGGACATCGCTGGCCTCGCGCCAGGAGTTCCCCAGGTCGGTCAGCAGGTAGCGGGTGGGGGCGTTGCCCAGCAATCCGAGGACAGCGTTGATCTGAATCTGCATCACGGCGGGGGTGCCGCGGATGAAGTCTTCCATGTTGTCGAGGTGTGCTTCCAGCACCTTGGCGCGCTGGGCCGCATCCTTGGGCAGCATGGGGCCGAGGATGCCGCGGGCAAGGCCGTGGCACACGTCCCGGCCGTGCGCCGTGAGCTTGCCGTCTCGCAGGCCACGGTGCCAGAACACCAGGCCGCCCAAGGTGGCGCCCACCGCGCCAATGGCCAAGGCGGTCTTCAGAAACCAGCGCCGCTTGGGCATCAGGGGGTGGTCTATGGCGCGGTCAACCATGAGGTGGATTTCCTTGCGGAGTTTTCAAATAGGAAACATTGTGAGTCAAATTGATGTTGACGTGCGTTGCGGTGACTTGGCGTAAACCCGTGCATGTAGGGGCTGAAAAGTCACCTGTTCAGGTGGTGTACAGCAAAAAAGCAGCCCCAGTTAGGCGATTCGAGGGGGAACCCGGGGGGGCGAGTGTTGCAGAATTCATGCAGCACTGGAGCCGCTGCTCTCGCTGCTGCATTGGCATTGAATTGAGCCGTAACCGATCAGACAAGAGGACGACGATGACGAGTACCAAACCCTGGCTTGCCCACTACGAACCAGGCGTGCCCGCCGAAATCAATCCCGAAGAGTATTCATCGTTGGCTGACCTGCTGGACCAGTCGTTCAAGCAGTTCGCACAGCGCGACATGGCCTCCTTCATGGGCGTGCATTGGACGTTCAGTCAGATTGATGAGATGTCCAACGCTATGGCCGCCTGGCTGCAGGCGCAAGGCCTGGCCAAGGGTGCACGCGTGGCGCTGATGATGCCCAACGTGCCTCAGTACGTGGTGGCCATTGCCGCCGTGCTGCGCGCCGGTTACGTGGTCGTCAACGTCAACCCGCTCTACACCCCGCGCGAGCTGGAACACCAGCTCAAGGATTCGGGCGCCGAGGCGATCGTCATCCTCGAGAACTTCGCCACCACGCTGCAGGAAGTCGTCGCTCGCACGCCGATCAAGCGCATCGTGCTGGCCTCCATGGGTGACATGCTGCCTTTCCTGAAGGGCACGCTGGTCAACTTCGTGGTGCGCAACGTCAAGAAGATGGTGCCGGCTTACAGCTTGCCCAACAATGCCAAGTGCACGCTGACCAGCTTCAAGGACGTCGTGTCCAAGGGCCGTACCCTCAAGTACGCCCGCCCGGCGCTCAAGCCCACCGATGTGGCCTTCCTGCAGTACACCGGTGGCACCACGGGTGTGTCCAAGGGCGCCACGCTGCTGCACCGCAACGTGGTGGCCAACATCCTGCAAAACGAAGCCTGGTTCAAGCCTGAGCTGAACAAGCTGGGCAGCGCCCCGCTGGTGGCCGTGTGTGCCCTGCCGCTGTATCACATCTTCTCGCTGACGGTGTGCTACTTCATGGGCGTGCGCCTGGGTTCGATGAACATCCTGATCCCGAACCCGCGCGACCTGCCGGCCGTGATCAAGACCCTCAGTGGCTACAAGGTCAACCAGTTCCCGGCTGTGAACACGCTGTTCAACGCGCTGGCCAACACCCCTGACTTCGCCAAGCTCGACTTCTCGGGCCTGAAGGTGTCGATGGGTGGCGGCATGGCCGTGCAACAGGCCACGGCCGAAGCCTGGAAGAAGATCACAGGTTGCGCCATCGTCGAAGGCTACGGCCTGTCGGAAACCTCGCCGGTGGCCACGGCCAACCGCCTGGACAACACCGAGTTCAACGGCTCCATCGGCTACCCCTTGCCCTCGACCGAAGTGGCGATCCTGGACGACGACGGCAACCACCTGCCCATCGGCGGCGTGGGCGAAATCTCCATCCGTGGTCCTCAGGTGATGGCTGGCTACTGGCAGCGTGACGACGAGACGGCGAAGGTCATGACGGCCGACGGCTTCTTCCGTACCGGCGACATCGGCATCATGGACGAGCGCGGTCAGGTTCGCATCGTGGACCGCAAGAAGGACATGATCCTGGTGTCGGGCTTCAACGTGTACCCCAACGAGGTCGAGCAGGTGGTCAACCTGCATCCCGGCGTGCTGGAATGCGCGGCCGTGGGCGTGCCCGATGCCAAGGCTGGCGAGGCGGTGAAGCTGTTCGTGGTGCGCAAGGACACGACGCTGACCGAAGAGGCGCTCAAGGCGTATTGCCACGAGCAGCTGACCGGCTACAAGTGCCCCAAGTACATCGAGTTCCGCACCGACCTGCCCAAGACCAACGTGGGCAAGATCCTGCGTCGCGAACTGCGCGACGAAAAGAAATAACCGAGGCGTCCGGCCGGGGCGGGTTCCGACCCTGGCTGGTGACCGAGGAGACGAGCAAAAGGCCGCTGTCCCGCAAGGGGCAGTGGCTTTTTTGCATTTCAGTCCTGCAGAAACAGCGCCTGCAGGTCGCTCAGGAAATCAAAGCCCTTCTCGGTCGGCCAGGCGCGGACCAGGTCCCGAGCCAGCAGGCCTTTGGCCTCGGCCTGGGCCAGCGGTTGCTGGATGCTGGCCGGGGTCAGGCCCGTGCGCTCTGCAAAGCGCAGCAACTCGAAGCCACGGATAGGAAATTCAACCGCATGAGGCCAAGTATGGCACGAGTTTTGGGCCTCGAAACACGTTCGGCCAAGGAAGGTTGAGCGCTCGCTTGCCGCTCAATGGCAAGAGCTTGGGAGGCAGTATG
>JAGOKC010000117.1 GCA_017994835.1 Aquabacterium sp.
AGCAGGGGCAGATTGAAGCCGTGCCACAGCGCCAGGTGGTACGGCGGCGTCGGCCCACCCAGCACGGCACGTGCGGCCACCTCGACCAGCGGGCCCAGGGTGTAGGCCGGGAACATGCCCACGGCCAAGCTGGCCAGCACCAGCAGCAACACCGGCAAGCGCATCAACCAGGGTGGGTCGTGCGGGTGCGGATGGGGCAGATCCTGGCGCGGCCCGTTGAAGAACACATCGTGCACAAAGCGCAGCGAGTAGGCCACCGAGCAGGCCCCCGCCAGCGTGGCCACCACGGCCACCCACATGCCACCGGCCCAGGCGCCGGCCCAACCGGACTGCGCCGTCGCGGCCTCGCCAAAGAACATCTCCTTGGACAGGAAGCCATTGGTCAGCGGCAGGCCCGCCATCGCCGCTGCGGCGATGATGGCCAGGGTGCCCGTCCAGGGCAGCACCGACATCAGCCCCCCCAGGCGGCGCATGTCGCGGCTGCCCGTCTCGTGGTCGATGATGCCCGCCGTCATGAACAAGGCTGCCTTGAAGGTGGCGTGGTTGAGGATGTGGAACACCGCCGCCACGGCCGACAAGGGCGAGGCCAGGCCAATCAGGAAGGTGATCAGGCCCAGATGGCTGATGGTGGAATACGCCAGCAAGCCTTTGAGGTCGTGGCGGAACACCGCCACATAAGCGGCAAAGGCCAGGGTCAGCAGGCCCGCCCCCGACACGATCACCTCGAACAGGCCCGAGCCGCCCAGCACCGGATACAGGCGCGCCAGCAGAAAGACCCCCGCCTTGACCATGGTGGCCGAGTGCAGGTAGGCCGACACCGGGGTGGGCGCGGCCATCGCCTCGGGCAACCAGAAGTGAAACGGCCACTGCGCGCTCTTGGTGAAGCAGCCCAGCAGGATCAGGATGAGGGCCAGCGGAAAGTGCGCGTGCGCCTGGATGCGCTCGCCCTGGTCGAGCATGGCACTGAGGTCGAAGGTGCCGGCAATCTGCCCCAGCACGATGACGCCCGCCAGCAGGGCCAGTCCGCCACCGCCAGTCACGGCCAGCGCCATGCGGGCACCCGCGCGCGCATCGGCGCGGTGGCCCCAGTAGCCCACCAACAGGAAAGAGGAAATGCTCGTCAGCTCCCAGAACACCACCAGCAAGAGCAGGTTGTCGGACAGCACGATGCCCAGCATGGCCGCCATGAAGAGCATGAGCAGGGTGTAGAGCTTGCCGGGCGAATCGTCTGCACCCAGGTAGCGGTGGGCGTACATGATGATCAGCAAGCCGATGCCGGTGATCAGCAACCCGAACATCAAGGCCAGACCATCGAGCCTGAAACCGGCCTGCAGGCCCAACTCAGGCGCCCAGGGGTATTGCACCAGCAAGGTCTGCCCGGCCAGCACCTCGGGGGCCATCGACAGCAGACACAGCAAGGCAGCCAGCGCCACCCCGCCTGCCGCGAGGGCCGTCAGAGCGCGGCCGTGTACCGAGGTGAGCTTGCCCAGGCTAAAACAGGCGAGCGTCCCCACCAGCAGGGGCAGCAGGACCGTGAGAAGCAGCAAATCCATTGAAAGGCGTCAAAGAGTCAAGGGGCCCATTGTAGGTAATGCCACTGAACCGACACCCCGCATCCTCGCAGCGCAACGACGGCGCAGTAAAATCACGAGCTGTTCGCCCACCCCACTCCACAACGCCCCACAAAGGCCCTGACATGACGACCATTCGCTACGACGATCTCGTTGAAAGTGTCGCAGCCGCGCTGCAATACATCAGCTTCTATCATCCGGCCGACTACATCGCCCACCTGGCCCGCGCCTACGAACGCGAAGAAAGCCCGGCCGCCAAGGATGCCATCGCGCAGATCCTGACCAACTCGCGCATGAGTGCCGAAGGCCACCGCCCCATCTGTCAGGACACCGGCATCGTCAACGTCTTTCTGAAAATCGGCATGGGCGTGAAGTGGGAAGGTTTTGGTGCCCGCAGCGTTCAGGAAGCCATCGACGAAGGCGTGCGCCGTGGCTACAACAACCCCGACAACAAGCTGCGTGCGTCGGTGCTGTCCGACCCCATTTTCGAACGCAAGAACACCAAGGACAACACCCCTGCCGTGGTCTTCATGGAACTGGTGCCCGGCGACAAGATGGACGTGACCGTGGCGGCCAAGGGCGGCGGCTCGGAGAACAAGTCCAAGGTCTACATGCTCAACCCGTCCGACAACATCGTGGACTGGGTGCTCAAGACCGTGCCGACCATGGGCGCAGGCTGGTGCCCACCCGGCATGCTGGGCATTGGCGTGGGTGGCACGGCCGAAAAAGCCGCCCTGCTCGCCAAGGAATCGTTGATGGACGACATCGACATGTACGAACTGCTGGAACGCGGCCCCCAGAACAAGCTGGAAGAGCTGCGCATCGAGCTGTACGAAAAAGTCAACGCCCTGGGCATTGGTGCCCAAGGCCTGGGTGGCCTGACCACCGTGCTGGACGTCAAGATCAAGACCTTCCCGACGCACGCCGCCTCCAAGCCGATTGCCATGATCCCGAACTGCGCGGCCACCCGCCACGCCCACTTCGTGATGGACGGCTCCGGCCCCGTGTACCTCGACCCCCCCAGCCTGGACCTGTGGCCCAACGTGCACTGGGCCCCCGACTACAACAAGTCCAAGCGCATCGACCTGAACACGCTGACCAAGGAAGAAGTCGCCAGCTGGAAGCCGGGCCAGACCCTGCTGCTCAACGGCAAGATGCTGACCGGCCGCGATGCGGCGCACAAGCGCATCCAGGACATGCTGGCCAAGGGCGAGACCCTGCCCGTCGATTTCACCAACCGCGTCATCTACTACGTGGGCCCGGTCGATCCGGTGCGCGACGAAGTGGTCGGCCCCGCAGGCCCCACCACCGCCACCCGCATGGACAGCTTCACCGAGATGATGCTGTCTAAAACCGGCCTGATCTCGATGATCGGCAAGGCCGAGCGTGGCCCGGTCGCCATCGAGTCCATCAAGAAGCACAAGTCGGCTTACCTGATGGCTGTGGGTGGTGCCGCCTATCTCGTGTCCAAGGCCATCAAGCACGCCAAGGTGGTGGGTTTTGAAGACCTGGGCATGGAAGCCATCTACGAATTCGACGTGGTGGACATGCCCGTGACCGTCGCCGTGGACAGCGGTGGCACCAGCGCCCACATCGAAGGGCCGAAGGTCTGGCAAGCCAAGATCGGCAAGATCCCGGTGGTCGTGGCCTGATGGTGGCGGGGCGTGAAGAACCCCTACTTCAACCCCGCCAAAAAACACCACCGCCCTGACGGCTTCCAGAACAACTACCAGTCGTTCCGGGGCAAAAAACTGGGCGAGCTGCTGCGTTGGCGTTGGCAAGCCTGGCGTGCGGGGCATCCGCGCCCGCTGCAAACACCCATCCCTGTGGTCAAGCCGGATCTGGCCTTCATCCACGCCAATGCCCAGGCGGGCCTGGCGATGCAGCCGGCCGCCACCTGGATCGGTCACATCACGGTGTTGCTGCAATTCGGTGGCCTGAACCTGCTAACCGACCCGGTGTTCTCGGCGCGCTGCTTTCCGGTGCAATGGGCCGGTCCACAGCGCCAGACGCCACCAGGCCTGAGCCTGGATCAGTTGCCACACATCGACGTGGTGCTGCTGTCGCACAACCACTACGACCACATGGACGAGCACTCTTTGGTGGCCCTGTCCCGTCAGGCCGGGGGTTGCCCGCTGTTCATCACCCCGCTGGGTCACAAGCATTGGTTTGCACGGCGAGGCATCCACCACGTGGTGGAACTGGACTGGTGGGACGAACATGTGCTGCCCGCCACCGAACACTCGCTGCGCATGCCGGTGGTCCTCACCCCGGCCCAACACTGGTCAGCCCGCACCACGCGCGATGCCCTGCGCAGCCTGTGGGGCAGCTTTGCAGTGCTCTCACCCGACTGCCATCTGTTCTTTGCAGGCGACACGGCTTACTCGAAAGACTTCATCGACATCCGCCAGCACTTCGCGCGTGCGCAAACGCCAGAACAAGGCGGTGGGTTCGACCTCGCGCTGCTGCCCATCGGCGCATATGAGCCGCGCTGGTTCATGAAGGACCAGCATGTGAACCCCGAAGAATCCGTGCAGATCTTTGAGGACCTGGGTTGCAAGCGGGCCCTGGCGGTGCACTGGGGCACGTTCCAGCTGACCGACGAGCCGCTGGATCAGCCGCCCCGCGACTTGGCCATCGCCCTGCGCGCCCGGCACCTGTCGGCCGAGCAGTTTCAGGTTCACGCCATCGGCAGCACCATGAAAATCGCCCCTCGAAAGGGGCGATGAAAGGCGAGTGGATCAGGCGTCAGACTGACGCCTGAGCGGGCTCAATGCACCACGCGGTCGAACTGAAATTCGCCGTCGGCGTTGACCTGCACCGGGATCACATCCTTGGGCCCAAACTTGCCTTGCAGTATGAGCTTGGCCACCGGGTTCTCGATGCGCTGCTGGATGGCGCGCTTGAGCGGACGGGCACCGAACACCGGATCGAAGCCGACCTTGGCCAACTCGGCCAGCGCCTCGGGCGAGACGTCGAGTTCCATGTCCATCTGCTGCAAACGACCTTCCAAGCCCTTGAGCTGAATCTTGGCGATCGACGCGATGTGCGCCTCATCGAGCGCATGGAACACCACGACTTCGTCGATGCGGTTGAGAAACTCGGGACGGAAGTGCTGCTTGACCTCGACCCACACCGCGTCCTTGATCGCCTCGGAAGGCTGCCCCGCCATCTGCATGATGTGGTGCGAACCCAGGTTGGAGGTCATCACGATGACGGTGTTCTTGAAGTCCACGGTGCGGCCCTGGCCGTCGGTCAGGCGACCGTCGTCGAGCACCTGCAGCAGCACGTTGAACACGTCCGGGTGCGCCTTCTCGACCTCGTCAAGCAAGACCACGCTGTACG
>JAGOKC010000118.1 GCA_017994835.1 Aquabacterium sp.
TCCACCAGCTTCTCCAAGAGCTTCTCGCTCTATGGTGAGCGCGTCGGTGCCCTGAGCATCGTCAGCGAGTCGAAGGAAGAAGCCGGCCGCGTGCTGAGCCAGCTCAAGCGCGTGATCCGCACCAACTACTCCAACCCGCCCACGCACGGCGCCACCGTGGTGGCCATGGTGCTGAACTCGCCCGAGCTGCGCAAGCAGTGGGAAGACGAGCTGACCGAGATGCGCGTGCGCATCAAGGACATGCGCGCGGCCCTGGTTCAGGAGCTGACCGCCGCCGGCGTGCAGGGCGACCTGGGCTACATCACGCGCCAGAAGGGCATGTTCAGCTACTCCGGCCTGAACGCCCCCCAGATGCAGCGTCTGCGTGCCGAGTTCGGTGTGTACGGTGTCGATTCGGGCCGCATTTGCGTGGCCGCGCTCAATACCCAGAACCTCAAGGCCGTCGCTGCGGCCATCAAAGCGGTGATGTGAGCCGCATCAGCCAGATCCAGACAGGTGCGGCAACGCCCCGTTAAGGGATAACACGCAACGAGGGGACGCCGCCGCAAGGTTGGCGTCCCCTTTGTCATGTCAGTTTTGGGCGGCATTTGTGAAATTGTGACGAATGCCTGCTCCAAACTCCGCGTGCAATCTTGTCAAAAGTCCTTTATGCTGCAATGCAACATGCCTCATTTGAAGGGCATTCTTTTCGACGCTACAGCCACCGAAGGTCACGCCATGCTCTACCAACTTTACGAATCCAATCGCGCCTGGCTCAGCCCTTTTTCTGAGTTTGCCAGTGCCGCCTCCAAGCTGTACAGCAATCCGCTGTCACCTTTCGCACACCTGCCCTCATCGCATCGCTATTCAGCCGGATTTGATCTGGCCAGTCGCTTGACCAAGGAATACGAGAAGCCCGAGTTCGACATCAACCACGTGTCCATCGACGGTGTGGATGTGGTCATTCAGGAAAAAACAGTCGAAGCCAAGCCCTTCTGCCGTCTGCTGCGCTTCAAGCGTTTCACCGACGATGTGAGCATGCTCACCAAGATGCGTGACCAGCCTTCGGTGCTGGTGGTGGCCCCCTTGTCCGGCCACCACGCCACGCTGCTGCGCGACACCGTTCGCACCCTGCTGCAAGACCACAAGGTGTACATCACCGACTGGATTGACGCCCGCATGGTGCCAATGGAAGAAGGCGCGTTCCACCTCGACGACTACGTCAACTACGTGCAGGACTTCATCCGCAAGGTCGGCCCGAATGTGCACGTGATCTCGGTGTGCCAACCGACTGTGCCTGTGCTGGGTGCCGTGTCCCTGATGGCCAGCCGTGGTGAACCCACGCCACTGACCATGACCATGATGGGTGGTCCGATTGACGCGAGCCGTTCACCCACTTCGGTGAACAACCTGGCCACCAACAAGTCGTTTGCGTGGTTCGAGAACAACGTGATCTACAAGGTGCCGCAAAATTATCCAGGCGCTGGCCGGGATGTTTACCCAGGCTTCCTGCAGCACACGGGTTTCGTGGCCATGAACCCCGACCGCCACGCCACCTCGCACTACGATTACTTCCTGGATCTGATCCGGGGCGACGACGACAACGCCGAAGCCCACCGCAAGTTCTATGACGAATACAACGCCGTGCTGGACATGCCGGCCGAGTACTACCTGGACACGATCCGCACGGTGTTCCAGGAGTTTGCGCTGGTCAAGGGCACCTGGGAAGTTCGCAACCCTGCTGGCAAGGCCGAGCTGGTGCGTCCGCAGGACATCACCACCACTGCCCTGCTGACGATCGAGGGCGAGCTTGATGACATCTCCGGTTCTGGTCAGACGCGCGCTGCCCAGGATCTGTGCACCGGCATCCCAAAAAAGGACAAGATGCACTACGAGGTGGCAGGTGCCGGTCACTATGGCATTTTCTCGGGTCGCCGCTGGCGCGATTTTGCTTATCCCGAGATTCGCGCTTTCATCCTGGCGCACAACCGGCAGCCTCAGACCAGCAAGGTTCTCAAGGGCATGGCCGCCTGACCCAAGACGGGCTTGTACACTCCGGCGCCATCATGGACGCCGAACAGATCAACGCCCTTCTGCCGCAGACGCAATGCACGCGCTGCGGCTTTCCTGATTGCGCCAGCTACGCCCGGGCCATCGCCCTGGGTGAAGCGGGCATCAACCAGTGCCCACCCGGCGGGATGGAGGGCGTGCGCCGTCTGGCGGCGCTCACCGGCATGCCTGCGCTGCCCCTGGATGCCACCTGTGGTGAAGAGGGGCCGCGCACCCTGGCGGTCATCGACGAAGCCTGGTGCATTGGTTGCACCAAATGCATCCAGGCCTGCCCGGTTGACTGCATCATCGGCATCAACAAGTTTCTGCACACTGTGATCGAATCGCAATGCACGGGGTGCGAACTGTGCCTGCCGGCCTGCCCGGTGGATTGCATCAGCCTGGTGCCTGCCCACGCCGATCCTGCTCCCACGGGTTGGGCTGCGTGGTCCCCGCAACAGGCCGATGCAGCGCGTACACGCCACGCTTTTCGCGCGGCACGCCTGGCCCGCACGCAAACTGATGACGCGTCTCACCACCTTGCACGAGCGAGCGAGTCGTTGCACGGGCACGCTGCCGTCTTGCAGCTTGCCGACCCGGTTGAGCCAGCCGACCACAAGCGCAGCATGATCGAAGCGGCTTTGGCGCGCGCCCGTGCACGTCGTGGGCCCATTTGAACGAACTCAGGCAAACCCTTGCCTGGGGGTCATTCCCCTGTCATCCCTGGCGTGAAAAATGCATCCTGTCGTTGTGAACAGCCACAGCGCTGCTGTCCATGATGTACAGGAGTACCCATGCGCGCCCTGATGAACCTTGCCATTGAACCTGCCCTCAAACTGTTTGAAGTCTCCGCGCTGGTGGCCATCCACCCCCCCGAGCAAGCTGTCAAACGTGTCCTCAAAGTGATGGCCGACACCCCGATGGGTGCCGTCCGGATCGTGCGTGACCGCTACCCGCGTTCGCGTCGGCACGAGGTACTGTCGTGCATGGCCCTGAGAGGGTCGTTCTGATTCGTTTTCATCTCTTGAAGACGCGGTCGTCATCCTGATTTATTCTGTCGCTTGTCCGGCATGCTGCCGCTTGGCTGCACCGGCTCTCCTGAACAGAAAGGTTTGCGATGTCCGTGCCCCGATTTGCCCCCGCGCCCCTGGCCCGCCGTCTGGCTGGGCTGAGCCTGGCAGTCGCCCTGGTCATGCCCTTGACCGGTTGCGGCTACAACGACTTCCAGCGTCTTGACGAAGCCACCAAGGCCTCCTGGTCTGAAGTGCTCAACCAGTACCAGCGCCGCGCCGATCTGATCCCCAGCATTGTTGCCTCCGTCAAGGGTGAAGCCAACTTCGAGCAAGAGACCCTGACCAAGGTGGTGGAGGCGCGTGCCAAGGCCACCAGCATCCAGGCCACACCCGAACTGGTCAACAACCCCGAGGCGTTCAACAAGTTCCAGCAAACCCAGGGCGAGTTGTCGGGTGCGCTGTCGCGCTTGCTGATGGTCACCGAGAACTACCCCAACCTCAAGGCCAATCAGGGCTTTCAGGCTCTGCGCATCCAGCTCGAAGGTACCGAGAACCGCATCACGGTGGCACGCAACCGCTACATCGAATCGGTGCAGGCCTACAACGTGCTGGCCCGCAGCTTCCCTTCCAACCTGACGGCCATGGTGTTCAGCTATAGCCCCAAGCCCAACTTCACCGTACAAAACGAAGCCCAGATCGCCGTGCCGCCCACGGTGGATTTCGGCAAGAAGTGATGTCTGCCTTGCTGCGCTGGTTGCCCCTGCGCCCAGGGATGATGCTGACTGGTCGTCTGCTGGCAGGGCTGCTGAGTCTGGTTTTTTGCCTGATGCTCCTCGCAGGGATGTCCGCTGCCTGGGCCCAGGTCAACATCGTGACTGGACCCGGTGGCGTCCTGCCCGTGCCGGCCCTGAGCGCCCGCGTCATCGACCAGACCGGCACCCTGACGCCCGAGCAGGTGCGCGCTTTGAGCGACAAGCTGAAGGCGCTGGAAACGCAGCGCGGCTCACAGGTGGTCATCCTGATGGTGCCCACGACCCAGCCTGAGGACATTGCTGCCTATGCGCAGCGGGTGGGTGACGCCTGGAAGATTGGTCGGCGCGAAGTGGGCGACGGTCTGCTGCTGGTGGTGGCCCTGCAGGACCGCACCATGCGCATCGAGGTGGCCAAAACGCTCGAAGGTGCCATCCCTGACCTGATGGCCAGCAGCATCATCGAGCGCACGCTCAA
This sequence comes from Aquabacterium sp., assembly GCA_017994835.1. Taxonomy (GTDB): domain Bacteria; phylum Pseudomonadota; class Gammaproteobacteria; order Burkholderiales; family Burkholderiaceae_C; genus Aquabacterium. The sequence goes on from JAGOKC010000118.1 coordinate 4,269, forward strand.
GCCTGCTTTCCAGGCGGGTGCCTATGCCGAGGGGCTGTCCGCCGCCATCGACCAGATCGACCAGCTGATTGCCGGAGAAGACCTGCCCGAGCCCAGCGCCGACCGAGACCGCTCCGAGGAGGTTGCGCCGAAGGACGTGCTCGTATTCGGTCTGATGAGCGTACCGTTTCTGTTCGGAGTCTTGAGCAAGGTGCTCGGCCGCAAAGCCAGCGCGCTGGGCACGGGTCTGATCGGCGGTGGTCTGACATGGTGGCTCACGGCCAGCCTGCTCCTGGGCCTGATCGCCGCCGTCCTGGCCGTGGTGTTGGCCCTGGCGCTGGGGACGGGCGGAGGCGGGCGTGGCGGCCGGGGCGGCTCATGGGGAGGCGGAGGTTTCGGGCGTGGCGGCTTTGGCGGGGGCGGAGGCTTCTCCTCGGGCGGCGGAGGCAACTTTGGAGGCGGTGGTGCCTCGGGACGCTGGTGAGGGCGGCACGATGAACACATTGATCCGATGGCTACGTCATCTGTGGCTGGACGCCGCGGACAGCCGGCGCTGTTTGACCCGCGCTGGGCTGCAACGCCTGGAGGAGACGGTGACCCGCAGCGAGGCCCGCCACCTGGGTGA
>JAGOKC010000119.1 GCA_017994835.1 Aquabacterium sp.
CCCCCTCACCTCCCGTCTGCCCCAGGTCGGCACCACCATCTTTTCGGTGATGTCGGCCCTGGCGCAGCAGCACGGCGCGATCAACCTGTCGCAAGGTTTTCCGGACTTTGACGCGCCTGCTGACCTGCTGGCGCTGCTCGACCAGCACGCCCGCGCCGGCCACAACCAGTACGCGCCCATGACGGGCGTGCCGGTGCTGCGCGAGGCCATTGCGGCCAAGGTGAGCACGCTGTACGGCGCCCAGTACGACGTCGATACCGAAATCACCGTCACCGCCGGAGCCACGCAAGCCATCTTCACCGCCGTGGCGGCCCTGGTCCACCCCGGCGACGAGGTCATCGTGTTCACCCCGGTGTACGACAGCTACGCGCCTTCGGTGGAACTGCAAGGCGGCAAGGTCGTGTACGCCCACCTGACCCTGCCCGACTACCGCCCCGACTGGGACGAGGTGGCCCGCCTGATCACGCCGCGCACGCGCATGATCATCCTCAACTCGCCGCACAACCCCACCGGCACGGTGTGGACGGCCGAGGACATGGCCCAGCTCGAAGCCCTGGTGAAAGACACCGACATCGTGCTGCTGAGCGACGAGGTCTACGAGCACATGGTGTTCGACCAGGCCCGCCACGAAAGCGTGCTGCGCTACCCCGGCCTGGCCGAACGCAGCCTGGTGGTGTCGAGCTTCGGCAAGACGTACCACATCACCGGATGGAAGGTGGCCTACTGCCTGGCCCCGCGCGAGCTGATGGCCGAGTTCCGCAAGGCGCACCAGTTCATCGTGTTCACTGTGCACGCCCCCTCGCAGTACGCCCTGGCTGACTTCATGAAAATGCCCGGCTGGTACGAGCAGCTCAAGGCGCTGTACCAGGGCAAGCGCGACATCTTCCGGCAGGCGCTGGCAGGCTCACGCTTTGAGCTGCTGCCATGTGAAGGCACCTACTTCCAGTGCGTCAAGTACAGCGCCATCAGCGACGAGGGCGACCGCGCCTTTGTCGAACGTCTCACGCGTGAGCACGGCGTGGCCGCCATCCCCGTGTCAGCTTTCTACCCTGACGGCGCAGACCATGGCGTGATTCGTTTTTGCTTTGCCAAATCAGCCGCCACGCTGGAGCGGGCGTTGGAGCGCTTGATCAGGTTGTGACCCTTGCCACGCCCTGGGCGGCACACACAGATTGCCCATGTTGCGACAAATTTCACACCCTGATGAGGGAAAACCCTTGGCAGATCGTCTCGAAGCCTGAACAATCCGGGCTTCCGCCTTCATCTCCCGAGAAAGCCCCTCATGAATCCCTTCCGTCATCTGCTGTTGACCACCCTCAGCCTGCTCGCTTTGTCGGCGCTGCCCGCTCAGGCGGCCGATCTGGTGGCGGCTCACGCCAAGGCGCGCGCTTCGGTGCCCGGTTTTGTGCTCACCTGGAAGGCGCAGGCGGCTGGCACCGGAGGCTATCGCGTGCTGGCAAATGTGCGCGCAGGCGGACAGACCGAGGCCATCTGGCTGGACGACTTCAAAGTGGCCGGTGGCGGCTTTGCCGCAGTGCTGCAGTCTGCGCCTCGGGTGCTCAAGGGTGTGAGCGTGGGGCAGTCCGTCACCTTCACCGAGGCTGACATCGTGGACTGGAGTTATGAAGACCAGTCGCTTGGCAAGCTGCGTGGCAACCACCTGCAGTGTGCCGAACTGCGCGACCTGCCCAAGGCTGAATACGACGAACAGTTGGACTACCTGGGCCTGGTCTGCAGCGACTGAATGGGCCGCTGCGCCGAGCCGTTGGCGGTCAGGACTTGAACAACCGGGCAGCGTGCAAGCCCAGGCCTGTGGCCACCGATGCCATGCGGTCACCGCGTGCTGCGCGTGCATCGGGAAATGCTGCTTCGAGTTGATCGGTCAACAGCTTCAGCCCGGTCGAGCCACCAGTGAAATACAGCGCACTGATGTCCTGGGTCGTTACCCCGGCTTGCTGAACGGTCTCGTGCGCGCACGTCACGATGCGAGCCAGATCGTCGTGCAAGGCCTGTTCGGTCTGGCTTGCGCTCAAGGTGCTGCGCAGTCCCGCTTCGATCAGGCTCAGGTCGATCTCGGTGTCGCCGCCTTCGGCCACGGCAATTTTGGCCGCCTCCGCCCGCCCCACCAGCGCATGGCCGAGTCGCTCGCGCACCGCTTTCATCAAGCGCTGATGGTGCGCGGGGTTGCTGTAAAAATCCTGCATGCCCTGCAATTCAGCCATGCGCTGGGGTTGGTACACCGTGTTGATCAGGTGCCAGGTGGTCAGATCAAAATAGACGCGGCTTGGAACTGGGCGTGGGGGCTGGCCACCGATGCTGGGTCCAAACGCACCGTAGCCCAACGCGGGCATGACACTGCTCAGAGACACGCGACGGTCAAAGTCGGTACCGGCGACATGGACGCCGTGATTGGCCAGGATGTCGCCGCGCCGGTCCAGCTTGCGAGACTGCTGTGGCCCCACCCGCACCACTGAAAAGTCCGAGGTGCCGCCGCCAATGTCGGCCACCAGCACCAACTCTTCCTTTTGCGTGTGCTGCTCGTAATCGAACGCCGCCGCAATCGGCTCGAACTGAAACGCCACATCCTTGAAGCCCACGGCCCGCGCTGCTGCTTCCAGCGAAGCCTGCGCCGCTGCGTCGCGTTCGGCATCGTCGTCCACAAAAAACACCGGGCGACCCATCACCACCTGGGTCAAAGACTGGCCTCCAGCCTGTTCGGCCACGGCGCGCAGGTGGCGCAGGTAGCCCGTGATGATGTCGAGATACTTCACACCCAGGCCGTTGCCGACCTCGGTGGTCTGGTCCACCAATGCGGTGCCGAGGATGCTTTTCATGGACCGCATCAAGCGGCCTTCGTAGCCCTCGATGTAGGCCTGCACGGCGGCGCGCCCGAACGTGCGGGGCACGCTGTCGTCAAGGTGGGTGCCTCGCCAGGTGCCGGGAGGCAGATCGTCGGCGTCGGTGCAGTAAAACACCGCAGTGGGCATGGTCAGATGCGCGCCCTCCAGGGGCACCAATCGCATGCCTGTTCCCTCAGCGGGCGCGCGCGGGATGGCAATGGCCGAGTTGGAAGTGCCGAAGTCGATGGCGCAGAAAGACATGATGCGGGGCCGGGAAAGCAAAGAAACAGCAAGGCGGGCGATTGTAGGCGGGCCCATCGCGTAACGGTTGATTGCAATTTACCCCCGCAGGTGGGGGCAAATCTGTGCGCGTGTCCTTGGACAATGTCCGGATACGACAAATGTCAGGTGAGTGATCCATGAGTTTCCCGTCCCTCGGTGAGGTTGGGGCGCGCGCTGGCGCGTCCCTGCAGTCGTTGGCGTCGGCCGCGTCGGCTGCGGCCCAGGCCCAGGCTGCCGCGCTGGGCGCGCCCTTGTTGTCGCGCCTGCAAGCGGCTCTCAATCTGGGTCAGTCCACCCGTCTGCTGCAAATCGAAACCGCCTTGCCTTCGGCCTCGCTGGTGGTCGAGCGTTGCCGCATTACCGAGGCCGTGCATGCCGCCGTGCCGCTGTGGGCCGAGGTCGATTGCGTCAGCACCCACGCCCTGCTGGAGCTCAAAGCGCTCAACGGCGAACAGGTCACCCTGCGCCTGATGCTGGCCGACGGCAGCTGGCGTGCGTGGCACGGCTATGTGGTGCAGGCCGCGCAACTGGGTGCCGACGGCGGCCTGGCGCGCTACCGCCTGACGCTGGCGGCCTGGACGCATTGGCTCACGCTGCGCCGCGACACGCGCATCTTCCAGGACCAGACCGCCGCCGACATCGTCAGCAGCGTGCTGTCAGCCTACCCGCAGGCGCACTTCAAGCTTGACGTGGCGCAACCCGGCCCGGTGCGCGCCCTCACCACCCAGTACCGAGAAACCGACTGGGACTTTGTGCAGCGCCTGATGGCCGAAGAGGGCTGGAGCTGGCGTTTGTCGCACAGCGGCGCACCCAAGGGGGCGGTGGCTGGGGCCCGCGCGGCCCGCCACACCCTGGTGGTGTTCGACGAGCAGGCTCAAGCCCCCGACTTGGGCCCGCTGCGCTTTAGCCGCCCCGACATGCGCGGCGCAGGCGTGCTGGGCACCGGCTTGTTGGACACCGGCTTGGCGCAAGACACCGTGACCGCCTGGCAAGTGGGCCAGCAAGTGACGCCCAACGCCGTGACCCTGGCCGCCTGGGATGAGCGCCAACTTGCGGGCGTGGCCGCCGATGCCCGCAGCGTGGCCGAGCACGGCGACGTGCCCGTGCTGGAACACTACCGTGGCCACGGCGAGCGCCGCCATGCCGATGGCCGCGTGGACACCGCCCAGCCTGCCAGCCGCAGCGTGGCCGAGGCCCGCGCCCAAGCCCGCCTGGCCGCCCACACCCTGACGCACCGCTTTGCCCAAGGCCGCAGCGCCGTGCGCGCGCTGCACGAGGGCGCGTGCTTTGCCCTGACCGAACACAGCCTGTACGGTCCCGACGCTCTGGCATCGGGCACCCACCGCTTTGCGGTGCTGCGCGTGACCCATGAGGCCGCCAACAACCTGGGCACGCAAGCCGCGCAGATCCTGCAGGCCACCGACATCGAGCAAGGCAGCTACCGCAACCAGTTCCAGGCGGTGCCCGCCACCACCCGCCTGGTGCCCACCCCCATCGAGCGCCCCACAGCCCCTGGCATGCAGACCGCTACCGTGGTCGCCGCCGAAGGCGAGCCGCTCACCACCGACCGCGACGGGCGCATCCGCATCCAGTTTGGCTGGCAGCGCGGTGCCACCCCCTTGCCGGGTGGCCTGAGCGCGCCCACCAGCCCCACCGGCGCGGCCACGGGTCATGCCCC
>JAGOKC010000054.1 GCA_017994835.1 Aquabacterium sp.
CTCGGGCTCGGGCTCAGGCAGCGTCTGGGGTTCGGTGAGCGGTGCCTCGGGCTCCATCGGCAGCGTCTGCTGGGGCTCGGTCTGGGCCCCGGCTTCGAGCTCGGGCGGCACGGCGGGTCGGCGAGAAGCGCGGAACCACCAGAACAGGAGGATCAGAACCAGTACACCCAGCAGCACATAAACCAGCACGGAACTCTCCCATTGCGACGCCCATGATTGGCGACAGACCAGCTCACCCGCACGCGAAGCCCCGCCCAGGTGACGATCAGGCAAGCTCAACATGCGATGCCAGTCTAACCCGCCGAAACGGGGGGGCGGGCTTCGCTTATTCCCCAAGATGACGGCAAGACGCGCCCGTCAGGTCACCCCCTGTGCAGGAAATCACACCGAGCCGATGCCGGTCGTCGGGGCACCGTATCCCGCGCAGGCATCGTCCCCCGCCGTGAACAGGTTCTCCTTGCTTGTGCGCAAAATATACGGTTCTGCAAAACAATCGGCAATTTTGCTGTGCAGATCAAATCGATGGCCTCTGAGATCATGCTCAGGACAAAGTCGGCACACAATTTCATCATGCAAACCTTACAAACCACCGCTGCCGAACATGGCAAGGAAGACCGCCATTTCGTAACCGCTCTGGCACGTGGACTGGAAGTGCTGTCCTGCTTTCGCACGGGGGACAAGTCCCTGGGCAATCAGGAGATCGCCAAGCGTTGCAAGCTGCCCAAGTCCACCGTGTCGCGCCTGACGTACACGCTGACCAAGTTGGGTTACCTGATCCAGCTGGAAGAAAGCGGCAAGTACCGCCTGGGCACCGCGACGCTGGCCCTGGGCAGCTACATGATGGCGCGCCTGGACGTCAAGCAGATGGCCAGGCCAATGATGCAGGCGCTGGCCGAGTTCGCGAAGGCCACGGTGTCACTGGGTACGCGGGACCGTCTGGCGATGCTCTACGTCGAGAACTGCCGCAGCTCGGCGGCGCTGACGCTGAGCGTGGACGTGGGCTCGCGCATCCCGCTGCTCAGCTCGGCGCTGGGGCGGGCCTACCTGGCCGAGATCAGCCCGGCCGAGCGGGTGGAGTTGCTGGAGCGCTTTCGCGAGTACGACGAGCAGGCCTGGCCGAGCATCCAGTCCTCGATCAACACCGCGCTGGCAGACTACCGCGCCCTGGGCTGCACCCGCTCCTTCGGTGACCTGCAGGCGCACGTCAACGGCATCGCCGTGGCCTTCAACCCGGGCGGCGGCCTGCCGGTGATGGCGATCAGTTGCGCCGGCCCGGCCTTCAGTCTGTCGCAGGAGTTCCTGCTCAATGAGGTGCGCCCGCGCCTGATCGAGATGGCGCGCAAGCTGCAGGCGCGAGCGGAATAGCTCCCCGCCCAGGCGACTGATCGGCCCCACCGACAAATACTGCACACGGTTACGGGTATTTACTGGCGTGTGGCAGGGCACAGGCACATCTGGTCCTGTGTACAGTCAAATGCGTCGGCCAGCACATCCAGGCCCCGCAACCTCGCTCCGCTATGAAACGCCTCATCTGGACACTCCCGCTGTTGGCCATTGTCATGGGTGCCATCACCAGCTTCGTGTTCTTCCGCTCGACCGAGCAGTTGCTGACAGGACTGGGCTCCGTGGACTCGCCCGCCCTGAACCAGACGCAGTCGCTGATTTTTGACCTCAACACGGTGACCGATGGATTCAAGAGCGCCGTGGTGACGGCGGACAAGACCACGCTGGAGGCCACGCTGGAGAAGGCCGCCAGGTTTCGTGAGCACTTGAAGGACTACGCGGCCGTGCCGGGACAGGCCGAGGCGGCCACGCAGATTGGCAACGGTTTCGAGGCCTACGTGCAGGCCGCCACCAAGGTGACGGCCATCTTGCTGGATGGACAAGCGGGCGATCCCGCCGAGGCGGCATCGGTCATGCAAGCGGGACTGACGGCGTTGCAAGGCGATTTGAACGCGCGCAAGACTGCGGCTCAGCAGGCGCTGGACAACCACATCGCCGAGGCGCAAGGCCTCGCCAGCCGTGGCTTTGTGTTCAACGTCGGCACCTCGCTGCTGACCCTGGTGCTGTCGCTGGGCGTGTCGTGGTGGTCGGTCCGCCGGGTGATGAAGCAGCTGGGCGGTGCCCCTGAAGACGCCACCCGCATCGTGCAACGCGTGGCCAGCGGTAACCTCAGTGAGCCCGTGCAACTGCGCGATGGCACCGAAGGCAGTCTGCTGCATGCCATGCAGGCCATGCAGACGCAACTGGCCAGCGTCATCGGGGGCGTGCGGCAGGCCGTGCAAGAGGTGCACCACGCTGCCGATGACATCAGCCACGGCAACACCACCTTGGCCGAGAGCTGCGCGCGCCAGACCGCCAATCTGCAGGCCAGCGCCAGCAGCATCGAGGCGCTGAACATCTCGGTGCGCGACAACGCGCAAAGCGCCGAGCAGGCCAGGGCGGTGGCCTCACAGGCCAATCAGAACGCCGATGTGGGCAGCCGCGCGGTGGCCGATGCGGTCAGCACCATGGGCGAAATCTCGGAGCGTGCCCGCAAGATTGTCGAGATCACAGCCTTGATTGATGGCATCGCATTTCAAACCAACATCCTCGCGCTCAACGCCGCCGTCGAGGCCGCACGCGCTGGGGAGCAAGGCCGAGGTTTCAGCGTGGTGGCCGGCGAGGTGCGCATTCTGGCGCAGCGCGCCAGCACCGCTGCCAAGGACATCAAGACCCTGATCGACGACTCGGCTCAACGCATCGAGGTCGGAGCCCGTCATGTCAATGCCGCAGGTGCAGCGATGGACGATCTGGTCGCATCGGTCAAGCAGGTGGGCGAACACATTGCCAACATTGCTGCAGCATCGAGGTTGCAGCAGACCGGCATCGACCAGGTCAACAGCGCGGTGGGCGATCTGGACACCTCGACACAGCAGAATCACCAGGTCGTCGAACAAGCCGGGATGGCAGCACAGGCCTTGCAGAGTGTGGCGCGGCAGTTGGGCGACGCGGTCGGTCAGTTCCACCTGCGCGATGGCATGACCGGCAGCGCAGCGCCGCCGCCAGCGTCGTCACGACAGGCCTTGGCCTCGCCGTTGAACCCCGCGTTGCAGTTGAACTGAGCCAGCGTTGTGATGGCGTCATCCCGTTTTCTTTCGTTCGCGCGTTTGCGCCCCCGGCCTTCGCGTGCCCCGCTTCAACCCCAAGAGTGACACCATGATCAGACACACACATTGGCGATCGACCGCATGGGCCGCAGTGCTGGCAGCCGCCAGCTTGAGCCTGCCAGCCTGGGCCGATGAGGCGTTCACCTATTCCGGCTTTGCGTCTCTCGTGGCGGGCAAGGTGATCAGCGGCGAGCGTCAGGACAAGTTCTATGACTACGCCTGCCCGTGTTTCATTGCTGACTACGGCCACGGTGCGCTGTACGGCCCGCACTGGCAAGTCAAGCAGGAAAGCAAGGTGGGCCTGCAAGGCACCTATACCTTCACGCCCAACCTGTCGGCCACGGCACAGGTGGTGGGGCGCGGCAATGATGAGATCGAAGTCGGGCTGGAATGGCTGTACCTGTCCTACGACCTGACACCGAACTGGACGCTGCAAGTGGGACGCAAGCGTCTGCCGATCTACTACTACTCTGATTTTCAGGATGTGGGCTATGCCTACACCTGGGTGCGCCCGCCTGCCGATCTGTACGGCTGGGAGATCTCGAACTACAACGGTGTCAACGTCACCTATCGCGGTGAATGGAACGGCTGGTCGGTCAAGTCCAACTTGCTGGCCGGGCGCGAGGACACCAAGAAGAACCAGATGCAGCGCATCTACTACGAAACGCCTCAGGACGTGACCTGGAAGCGCATTCTGGGTGGCGATCTGGTGCTCAACCGCGACTGGTTCACCACCCGCCTGACCTACATCCAGTCTGACGTGCAGCAGTGGGATCACGATACGGGCGAGCGCGTCACGCCCGACCCGAGTGTGGCCCGCAAAGCCGAAAAGCAGAAAATCTACGGCATCAGCACCAACATCGACATCGACAACTGGTTCGTGCGCAGTGAGTACAGCGTGTTCGATCGCAGCAGCTACTCCTACAAGTCCAAGGCCTTCATGATCGGCGTGGGTGCGCGGTTTGGTGACTTCACCCCCATGATCACCAAGACCCGCTACAAGGATCGCAACGATCACGCGCCCGATGAGGTTCAGCATGACAGCGGCTGGTCTGCCACGCTGCGCTACGAGCTGACGCCCAACACGGCGCTGAAGGTGCAGTACGACCGCTTCAAGGATCACTCGGCCTACGACTACGTTGGCTCATCCAAGGTCGTGTCCGTCTCGCTGGACACGGTATTTTGAGCACGCAAAGGGAGCCCGACATGTTTGACAAGACATCGAACCACGCTGGCTTCAAGCGGTGCTCTGGGGCATCCTTGTGGACCTTGCCGGTGGTCTGTGCCCTGACCTTGGCCCTGCATGCACCTGCTCAGGCGGACGTGAGCATCGTGGTCCATGCTGGCACCACGGCCTCACTTGACGAAGCCTATGCCGCCAAGCTCTTTTTGCGTCAGGTCAAGACCTTCCCGGATGGCACGACCGCCGCGCCCGTCAACCAGAAGGACGGCCCGACCAGCGACGAGTTCCGGGCCAAGGTGTTGAAAAAGAATGCCGCGCAGTTCCGCTCCTACTGGGCGCAGCAGATGTTCACCGGGGGTGCCAAACCTCTGCCGGTGGTCGATGGCGATGACGCCGTGCTCAAACATGTGGCCGAGACGCCCGGCGGTATCGGCTACGTGGACGCCAGCAAGACGCACCCGGGTGTGAAGGTACTGAAGAAGTGACGCCACCGCAGCGCAAGCCGCGCGACCACCACCCCCAGCAAACCGCTGGGCCGGCAAGTCGCACCGGGACGGTGCAGACTGGTTGACACGGTCTCTCCCGACGTGGCTGCGGCAGAACTGAGCTGACAGGTCACGGGCCTCACATCGGTCAAGTACGAAATCGCCATCTCCTGGTTCTAACTGAACCAGAATTCAGCGCCGCGTCAACACCAGGGCCAGTTCGTGCTGCAAGGTCGGGTGTGGCACCCGCGCATAAGGCGGTTTGGGCCAATCCCACTGCGCCGACGGGAACAACGCCCGCATGGCATGGATGTCGCAATGGTAGGGGGGGCCGAGGATCTGGCCCTCCTCACTGGCGGCCGGACGCAGCATCTGCATGAACAAACCCCACACCTGCCCGCCCGGCTTGAGCCAGCGGTGTAACTGCGCAGCGTAGGTCTGCCAGTGATCCGGGTGAATGGCGCACAAGCAGGTTTGCTCGTAAATGGCGTCGAATGGCGCTTCAGGCTGGTAGCTCAGCGCATCGGCGCGCACCACCTGGGCCGACACGTTCAGCGCGGCGCAATGCGCCTGGGTGTGGGCCACGGCCGCCTCGGTGTAGTCGAGGCCCAGCACGTCAAACCCCCGCTGCGCCAGCTCCGCCACCTCCCATCCGTGACCGCAACCGGGCACCGCAATGCGGCAAGGCCGCAAGGCTCCCTCGTCAAGCCAGGCCAGCAGTTGCGGGCTGGGTGCGCCCCGATCCCAAGCGGTGTTGCGGGTTTCGAAACGCTGTTGCCAGAAATCGGCGGTGGGTCCAGCCATGCGGTGTGCTCCTTAAGCCGCGTTGCGCATGGGCACCGCACCAGCGCGGTTGAGGCTGCTGACCAAGGCCTTGAGCGAGGCGGTCACGATGTGGCCGTCGATGCCCACGCCGAAGTGCTCCTTGCCGTTGACCGCCGCCTCGATGATGGCGCAGGCGGGGGCGCTGCCATCGACCCGGTTGCCCGTCATCGAGCGCTCTTCGTAGCTGCGCACCTCGATGGCGATGCCCGCGCTCTCGAACGCGTTCACGGCGGCGTGGATCGGGCCATTGCCCTCCCCGGTGAGGATGTGGGTCTGGCCGTCGATGTCCACCGTGAGGCGGATGCCCTGGGCGTCACCGTTCTCATAGAGGTGGTGTTCGCGGTAGCGCACGGGCGTGGCCGGCTCGATGTAGGTCTGGGCGAACAAGCCCCAGATGGCATCGGCCGTGACCTCGCCGCCGTGCGTGTCGGTGTGCTGCTGCACCACGCCCGAGAACTCGACCTGCAAGCGACGCGGCATGACCACGCCGTGCTCGGTCTCCATCAAATAGGCGATGCCGCCCTTGCCCGACTGGCTGTTGACGCGGATGACCGAGTCGTAGGTGCGGCCCACATCGGCCGGGTCGATCGGGAGATAGGGCACCGCCCAACGCTCTTGCGCCTTGTGGGCGGCAAACCCCTTCTTGATGGCATCCTGGTGGGAGCCGGAGAAGGCCGTGAACACGAGATCGCCCACATAGGGTTGGCGTGGGTGGATCGGGAGCTGGGTGCAGTACTCGTAGGTGCGGGCCACTGCGTTGATGTCGCCAAAGTCCAAGCCGGGCTCGACGCCTTGCGTGTGCATGTTGAGCGCCAAGGTGACGAGGTCGACGTTGCCGGTGCGCTCGCCGTTGCCGAACAAGCAGCCTTCGACGCGGTCGGCGCCGGCCATCAAGCCGAGCTCGGCGGCGGCCACGGCGGTGCCGCGGTCGTTGTGCGGGTGCAAGCTGATGATCACGCTGTCGCGGCGGGCCACGTGGCGGTGCATCCACTCGATCTGGTCGGCGTAGACATTGGGCGAGGCCACTTCGACGGTGGCGGGCAAATTGAGGATGACCTTGCGCTCGGGGGTCGCGCCCCAGGCGGCGGTCACGGCATCGCACACCTCGCGGGCAAAGTCGAGATCGGTGGAAGAGAAGTGCTCGGGGCTGAATTCGAGCATCACGCGGGTCTCGGGCATCGCGGCGGCGAGCGACTTGATCAAGGCCACGGCTTCCACCGTCATCTTCAAGACCTCGGCGCGGTCCATGTTGAACACGGTCTCGCGGAAGCTGTCGTCGGTGGCGGCGTAGAAGTGCACGATGGCCTGCTTGGCACCTTTGATCGACTCGAAGGTGCGGCGGATGAGGGGCTCGCGGGCCTGGGTGAGCACCTCGATGCTCACGCCTTCGGGAATGCGGTCTTCTTCGATGAGGCTGCGCACGAAGTCGAACTCGGTCTGCGAGGCCGAGGGGAAGCCCACTTCGATCTCCTTGAAGCCGATGTCGCAGAGCATCTGAAACATGCGCATCTTCTTGTCCACGTTCATGGGCTCGAACAAGGCCTGGTTGCCATCACGCAGGTCGGTGCTCATCCAGATCGGCGCGCGGTCGATCACGCGGTTGGGCCACTGGCGATCGCTGAGGGCGATCGGGGCAAAAGCGCGGTACTTGACGTTGGAGGAGGCGGACATGGCAGACATCTCGTTGTGAATCTCAATGCCTCTATCTTAGGTAAGAAGCCCTGGCAGGTGCTTGCGTTGTGTGCCATGATTTGGCACACGTTTAGCAGAACATTGCGCAAAATGACCAATCAGAGCAACCCTGTCCAGCTGGATCGCTACGATCGGCACATTCTGGCCGTCTTGCAAGAAGATGGCCGCATCAGCAACCAGGACCTGGCCGACCGCATCGGCCTGTCGCCCTCGCCCTGCCTGCGCCGCGTGCGCGCGCTGGAAGACGCCGGCCTGATCCGCGCCTACCGCGCCTTGTTGGATGCCAAGAAGCTGGGCCTGTCGCTGATGGCGCTCATTGGCATCTCGATGGACCAGCACACCCCCGAGCGCTTTGCCAGCCTGGAGCAGGCCATCACCGCCCTGCCCGAGGTGCTCGAATGTCTGCTGATCACCGGCCAGCAGTCCGACTACCAGCTCAAGGTGGTGGTGCGCGACATGGACGACTATCAAGACCTGCTGCTCAACAAGATCACCAGCATCCCCGGCGTGACCGGCGTGCACACCAGCTTTGTGCTGCGCCGCGTGGTGGACCGCACGGCGTTGCCGGTGTCACATCCGGAAAATTGATCCCGATTAAACTCAAGTGAGTATGACGCTCCCCCTCCTGAACCTGGTCGCCCTGCCATTTCTGGGCAGCCTGCTGGCGGCCTTGCTGCCCGCCAATGCGCGCAACCGCGAATCGACCCTGGCCGGTCTGATTGCGCTGGGCTGCGCCGTGCAGGCGGCGCTGTACTTTCCCGAGATGGCCGCCGGTGGCGTGATCCGTCAGGAGTTCAATTGGTTGCCCAGCCTGGGTCTGAACTTCGTGCTGCGCATGGACGGCTTTGCGTGGATGTTCTCCATGCTGGTGCTGGGCATTGGCGCACTGGTGATGCTGTATGCGCGCTATTACATGTCGCCGGCCGATCCGGTGCCGCGCTTCTTCTCCTTCCTGCTGGCCTTCATGGGGGCCATGAGCGGGGTGGTGCTGTCGGGCAACCTGATCCAGATGGCGATGTTCTGGGAGCTGACCAGCCTGTTCTCTTTCCTGCTGATCGGCTATTGGCACCACCGCCGCGATGCCCGCCGAGGGGCCCGCATGGCCCTGACGGTGACCGGCACGGGGGGGCTGTGTCTGCTGGCCGGTGTGCTGGTGCTGGGCCACATCGTCGGCAGCTACGACCTGGACGTGGTGCTGGCCTCGGGCGTGCAGGTGCGCACCCACCCGCTGTACACGGTGATGCTGGTGCTGGTGTTGCTGGGGGCGCTGACCAAGAGTGCGCAGTTCCCGTTTCACTTCTGGCTGCCGCATGCGATGGCCGCGCCCACCCCGGTGTCGGCCTACCTGCACTCGGCCACCATGGTCAAGGCCGGCGTGTTCCTGATGGCACGGCTGTGGCCCGTGCTGGCCGGCACCGACGAGTGGTTCTGGCTGGTCACCTCATCGGGCCTGATCACGCTGCTGATCGGTGGTTTTGCGGCCATCTTCCAGCACGACCTCAAAAGCCTGCTGGCCTATTCCACCTTGTCACACCTGGGTTTGATCACCACGCTGCTGGGCCTCAACAGCCCGCTGGCGGCTGTGGCGGCGGTGTTCCACATCCTCAACCACGCCACCTTCAAGGCCTCGCTGTTCATGGCGGTGGGCATCATCGACCACGAAACCGGCACGCGTGACATCCGCCGCCTGAGCGGACTGTGGCGGGCCATGCCCATCACCGGCACCCTGGCCTGCGTGGCCAGCGCGGCCATGGCGGGGGTGCCGCTGCTCAACGGCTTCATCTCCAAGGAAATGTTCTTCTCTGAAGCGGTGTTCGTCACCGCCACCCCGATGGTGGAGCGCCTGCTGCCCATCGTGGCCACTGTGGCAGGCATGTTCAGCGTGGTCTATTCGCTGCGCTTCACCGCCGATGTGTTTTTTGGGCCGGACACCTGCGCCGCCCTGCCCAAGCGCCCGCATGAACCGCCGCACTGGATGCGCGTGCCCATCGAGGTGCTGGTGCTGACCTGCCTGCTGGTGGGCGTGGCACCGCAATGGGCCGTGCAAGACATGCTGAACGCAGCCGCCGCACCCGTGGTGGGTGGCGTGCTGCCCTCTTTCGATCTGGCCGTGTGGCATGGCCTGAACCTGCCGCTGGTGATGAGCCTGGTGGCCCTGGCGGGGGGCATGGGCCTGTATTGGCTGCTGCGCGGCCCGATGGAGCACGGCCACCTGCAACGCACACCGCTGCTCAGCAAGGTGCGCAGCAAACAGATTTTCCGGGGCGTGCTGGCCGGTTTGACGGTGCTGAGCCGCCGCGCCCTGCGCGGACTGGGCACGCAACGCCTGCAACCGCAGTTGATGCTGCTGGTGAGCCTGACTGCGGGCAGCGCCGTGGCGACGCTGTGGCTGCGCGGACTCGGTCCGGTGGTGAGCGTGGGCACCCGGCCCCTGTTGCCGTTTTCGCCCCTGTTCGGGCTGCTGTGGGCCGTGGGCATCGGGGCGGCGCTGGGAGCCGTCTGGCAGGCCAAGTACCACCGGCTCACCGCCCTGGCGCTGATGAGCGTGTCGGGTCTGGTCACGGTGGTGACCTTTGCCTGGTTCTCCGCCCCTGACCTGGCGCTCACCCAGTTTTCGGTTGAGGTGGTGACCACCGTGCTGATCCTGCTGGGGCTGCGCTGGCTGCCCAAACGGTTGGAAGAACAGGTGCCGCGTCGCACCTGGTGGGGTCGCCTGAAAGTGCGCACCCGCCGTGCCCGCGACCTGGCGCTGGCCTTGCTGGCCGGCACCGGCATGGCCACCCTGTCCTACGCCTTGATGACGCGCCCCTTCGAGCACACCATCTCGCCCTTCTTCCTGACGCACGCCCTGCCCGAGGGTGGTGGCCGCAACGTCGTCAACGTGATGCTGGTGGACTTCCGGGGGCTGGACACGCTGGGCGAGATCACCGTGCTGGGCGTGGTGGCGATGACGGTGTACGCCTTGCTGCGGCGCTTTCGCCCTGCCCGCGAAAGCACCGTGCTGCCACCGCAGCAACAGGCCGTGCCAGCTGACCTGGCCACCGACCTGATCAACCCCCACATGGTGAGCGACCCGGCGCAGGGCTACCTGATGGTGCCCGCCGTGCTGGTGCGCCTGGTGCTGCCGCTGGCGGCCGTCGTGGCCGTGTACCTGTTCATGCGCGGGCACAACGCGCCAGGCGGGGGCTTTGTGGCCGGCCTGGTGCTGTCCACGGCGTTCATCTTGCAGTACATCGTTTCGGGCACGCAATGGGTGGAGTTGCACATGCACCTGCGCCCGCAGCGCTGGATCGCCACCGGTCTGTTGATCGCCACGGCCACCGGCCTGGGCGCGTTTGTGCTGGGCTACCCCTTCCTCACCACGCACACGGCGCACGTGCACCTGCCGCTGATCGGAAGCTTCCATGTGGCCAGCGCGCTGTTTTATGACATCGGCGTGTTCGCCCTGGTGGTGGGGGCCACGTTGCTGATCCTCACCGCGCTGGGCCACCAGTCGGTGCGTGGTCACCGCCGCCCGCGCAGCGCACCCCCGGTCACACCCGCACCGCTCCCCACCCCCTTGGCGAAAGGCGGTCTGTGATGGAAATCGTGCTGGCCATCGCCATCGGGGTGCTGACCGCCTGCGGCGTGTGGTTGCTGCTGCGCCCGCGCACCTATCAGGTCATCATGGGGCTGTGTCTGCTGGGTTACGGCGTCAACCTGTTCATCTTCAGCACCGGCCGCCTGGCCGTGGACAGCGAGCCCGTGCTCATCCCCGGCGTGCCCGAAACCCTGCAGAACTACACCGACCCCATGCCGCAAGCCCTGGTGCTGACGGCCATCGTCATCGGCTTTGCCATGACGGCGCTGTTCCTGGTGGTGCTGCTGGCGCAACGAGGTTTTTGGGGCAATGACCATGTGGACGGCCAGGGAGACGCCGAATGAGGCTGTCCACCTACCCGCTCACCGAGGCGCTGATGCCGCACCTGAGCATCGCCCCCATCGTGCTGCCGCTGCTGGCAGCCTGCATGATGCTGTTTCTGGGCGAGCACCGCTTGCGCACCAAAACCGCCGTCAGCCTGTTCGCCACCCTGCTCAACCTGGTGCTGGCGGTGCTGCTGTTTCAGTGGACGGCGCGCGGTGACGCGCAAGGCACCTACAGCGTCTATCTGCCCTCAAACTGGGACGTGCCCTTCGGCATCGTGCTGGTGCTTGACCGCCTGTCGGCCCTGATGCTGCTGCTGGTTGGCATCGTCGGCATGATGGCCTTGCTGTTTGCCGTGGCACGCTGGCACAAGGCGGGTGCACACTTTCATCCGCTGTTCCAGATCCAGTTGATGGGGCTCAACGGTGCCTTCCTCACGGGCGACCTGTTCAACCTGTTCGTGTTCTTCGAGGTGATGCTGGCGGCATCCTACGGTCTGCTGCTGCACGGCTCCGGCCCCGCACGGGTCAAGGCCGGACTGCATTACCTGAGTGTCAACCTGGTGGCCTCATCGCTGTTCCTGGTCGGCGCGGCCATGCTCTACGGCGTGGTGGGCACCCTCAACATGGCCGACCTGGCGGCCAAGATCCCGCAGGTCTCCGCCCTCGATCGGCCGCTGCTGCACGCGGGTTGCGCCATCCTGGGCGTGGCCTTCCTGACCAAGGCGGCGATGTGGCCGCTCAACTTCTGGCTGGTGCCGGCCTACTCCAGCGCCAGCGCACCCTCGGGGGCCATCTTCGCCTTGCTCACCAAGGTGGGCGTCTATGTGCTGCTGCGCCTGTCCACACTGTGGTTCTCGCCGCAGGCGGGCGAGTCGGCCGGTTTTGGCAGCGCCTGGCTGGTGTGGGGCGGCATGGCCACGCTGGCCTTCGGTGCCCTGGGCATGCTGGGCTCGCAGCGGCCGGCGCGGCTGGCGGGCTATGCGGTCATCGTGTCCTCGGGCACCTTGATGGCCATGATCGGCCTGGGTCGCCCCGAGGTCACGGCCGCCGCGCTGTACTACCTGCCCACCTCCACCTTGTCCATTGCCGCGTTCTTCCTGCTGACCGAACTGATGGACCGCTCGCGCAGCGCCGACCCCCGCGCCCAGCGCCCCCCTGAAGACGAGGAAGACCACCTGCCCTTCGCACTGGCCGATCTCGATCTGCAGCAAGGCAGCAACCTGGACGACGAAGAGGCCTTGGTCGTGGGGCAAGCCATTCCTGCCTCGATCGCACTGCTGGGCCTGGCCTTCATCGGCTGCACCTTGCTGGTGGCCGGACTGCCGCCACTGTCGGGTTTCGTGGGCAAGTTCGCCATGCTCTCGGCGCTGTTGAGCACACCACATCCCGGTGGCACGCCTGACGGCATCATCTGGACGCTGCTGGGCCTGGTCGTGGCATCTGGTCTGTTTGCGATGATCGCCCTGTCGCGCGCCGGCATTCGCTTCTTCTGGACACCGATGGGTCGCAAGCCCCCCATACTCAGCACGCTCGAGTATGTGCCGATGGTCGCCCTGATGGGCCTGTGCGTGTTCTTCACCGTGCGGGCCGAACCGCTGATGCGCTATGCCCGCGACACCGCCCAGGTGCTGTACCAGCCACAGGGCTACATCGACGCCGTGCTGTCGGCCCAACCCCGCCTCACGCCCACCAATGCCCCGCGCCTGAGCGCGCCCACGCTGACGGTGCCGCCATGATCCGACGCCTGTTTCCCGCCCCCCTGCTGTCACTGGTCTTGTTGGCCATCTGGCTGGTGCTCAACCGCGCCCCTGGTCTGGGTCAGTGGCTGCTGGGCGGCGTGGTGGCCACGGTCATTCCACAGATGACGCAGTCCTTGCGCCCGACACCGGTGCGCATTCGCCATCTGGGCGCGGCTTTGCGGCTGCTGGCACGTGTCGGACTGGATGTGCTGGTGTGGAACTGGCGCGTGCTGCGCGGCACCCTCGCCCCTCGCGCCCATCTGCCGCAAGGTGGCTTCGTGATCGTGCCGCTGGACCTGCGCGACCCCAACGGTCTGGCCGTGCTGGCTGCCATCATGTGCGTCATCCCTGGCACCATCTGGTCAGAGATTGCACTGGACCGCAGCGCCTTGCTGGTGCACCTGTTCGACCTGGACGACGCGCAGGCCGAGATCACCCTGATCAAGACCCGCTACGAACGCCCTCTGATGGAGATCTTCGAATGAGCCCCCTGCTGTTCGGTGCCATCGTGTTCACACTGGGCTGTTACGTGCTGGCCATGGCACTGGCCCTGCTGCGTCTGTTCCTTGGTCCCTCGGCCCAGGACCGGGTGCTGGCCATGGACCTGCTGTGCACCATCGGCATGCTGGTGCTGATGGTGCTGGCGATCCGCTACCGCAGCGCGGCCTACTTCGAAGCGGCCCTCTTGATCTCGCTGTTTGGTTTCGTCAGCTCGATGGCGATGGCCAAGTTTCTGCTGCGCGGCGAGGTGATCGAATGACCGAGGGTTGGCTGGGATGGATCGAGCTGTGCGTGGCCACGTTGCTGGTGCTCAGCGGCCTTTTCACGCTCGCGGCAGGTGTGGGGGTGTTGCGTTTTCAAACCTTTTTCCAGCGCATGCACCCACCCGCCCTGGCCTTCAGCCTTTCAGCCTGGTGTGTGGCGCTGGCCAGCGTGCTGTTCTTCTCGGCACGCCGTGAGGAGCTGGCTCTGCACGCCTGGCTGATCATCATCTTCCTGGCCATCACCGTGCCGGTGACCACCATCTTGCTGGCGCGCACCGAGCTGTTCCGGCGTCGCACACACGGCGCATCGAGCGCCGAGATCCCACCGCCACTCAGCCATGTTCTGCGCACCTCGTCCGAGGCGGTGCAGGCACCCAAGGTTGAGCAACCTGGCGCATCACAGCGCACATAAGGAGCGGGCAAGGCATCAGCGTCCGGCAAACACACCGCACCCGCCTCGCCAACAAGGTGCACCGCATCCCGGTTTCCCCCACAGGCAAGGCCGGGAGTGCTCACTTATTGATCTGGCTACAAAACAAGCAGGCACAAGACGCGATATCGTTACGACTTTGCCAAAACCATGGCCCCGTGATGTCCGTTGTGTCTGTGATCCAGCCGACGGCATTGATTGACATCCCTATCCGGAAAGCACGATATGAGTACCCAGCAGCCCACCATCATCTACACCTTGACCGACGAGGCACCGCTGCTGGCGACCAGCTCCTTCCTGCCCATCGTGCGCGCCTTTGCCGCCCCGGCCGGCATCAATGTCACCACCAGCGACATCTCGGTGGCCGCCCGCGTCCTGGGCGAGTTCCCCGAGTGCTTGAGCGAAGCGCAGCGCGTGCCCGACAACCTGGCTGAACTGGGCCGACTGACCCTGCAGCCTGACACCAACATCATCAAGCTGCCCAACATCAGCGCCTCGGTGCACCAGCTGGTCAGCGCCATCAAGGAACTGCAGGGCAAGGGCTACGCCATCCCCGACTTCCCGGAAGACCCCAAGACCGACGAAGAAAAAGCCATCCGCGCCCGCTACGCCAAGTGCCTGGGCAGCGCCGTGAACCCCGTGCTGCGTGAAGGCAACTCGGACCGCCGCGCCCCTGCCGCCGTCAAGAACTACGCCCGCAAGAACCCGCACAGCATGGGTGAGTGGAGCCAGGCTTCGCGCACGCACGTGGCCACCATGAAGCACGGCGACTTCTACCACGGTGAAAAGTCCATGACGCTGGACAAGGCCCGTGACGTGAAGATGGAGCTGGTGACCGCCAGCGGCAAGACCCTGGTCCTCAAGCCCAAGGTGTCGCTGCTCGAAGGCGAGATCATCGACAGCATGTTCATGAGCAAGAAGGCGCTGTGCGACTTCTACGAAACGCAGTTTGAAGATGCCCGCAAGACCGGCGTGATGCTGTCGCTGCACGTCAAGGCCACGATGATGAAGGTCTCGCACCCCATCGTGTTCGGTCACGCCGTGCGCATCTTCTACAAGGAAGCCTTCGAGAAACACGGCAAGCTGTTCGACGAGCTGGGCGTCAACGTCAACAACGGCCTGGTCAACCTGTACGACAAGATCGAGCAGCTGCCCAGCTCGCAGCGCGACGAGATCATCCAGGACATGCACGCCTGCCACGAGCACCGCCCCGAGCTGGCCATGGTGGACTCGGCCAAGGGCATCTCCAACCTGCACGCCCCCAACGACGTGATCGTGGACGCCTCGATGCCCGCCATGATCCGCATCGGCGGCAAGATGTGGGGTGCCGATGGCCGCCCGAAAGACACCAAGGCCGTGATCCCTGAATCGACCTTTGCCCGCATCTACCAGGAGATGATCAACTTCTGCAAGACCAACGGCAACTTTGACCCGCGCACCATGGGCACCGTGCCCAACGTCGGCCTGATGGCCCAGCAAGCCGAAGAGTACGGCTCGCACGACAAGACCTTCGAGATTGCCGAAGCCGGTGTGGTCAACATCGTGGACCTGGCCACCGGCGAGATCCTGCTGTCGCAGAACGTGGAAGAAGGCGACATCTGGCGCATGTGCCAGGTCAAGGACGCCCCAATCCGCGACTGGGTCAAGCTGGCCGTCAATCGCGCCCGCCACTCCGGCATGACCGCCGTCTTCTGGCTGGACTCCTACCGTCCGCATGAAGCCGAACTGCGCAAGAAGGTCGAGCGCTACCTGAAGGACCACGACACGACGGGCCTGAACATCAAGGTCATGTCGCAGGTGCGCGCGATGCGCTACACGCTGGAGCGCGTGATCCGCGGCAAGGACACCATCTCGGTGACCGGCAACATCCTGCGCGACTACCTGACCGACCTGTTCCCCATCATGGAACTGGGCACCAGCGCCAAGATGCTGTCCATCGTCCCGCTGATGGCCGGTGGCGGCATGTACGAAACCGGTGCGGGCGGCTCGGCTCCCAAGCACGTCAAGCAGCTGGTGGAAGAAAACCACCTGCGCTGGGACTCGCTGGGTGAGTTCCTCGCGCTGGCCGTGTCGCTGGAAGACCTGGGCCTCAAGACTGGCAACACGCAAGCCAAGATCCTGGCCAAAACCCTGGACGCGGCCACCGGCACCCTGCTAGAGAACAACAAGAACCCGTCGCCCAAGACCGGTCAGCTCGACAACCGTGGCAGCCAGTTCTACCTGGCGCTGTACTGGGCCCAGGCGCTGGCCGCCCAGACCGACGACGCGGCCCTGGCCGCCAAGTTTGCACCGCTGGCTCAAACACTGAGCCAGCAAGAAGCCACCATCGTGGCCGAGCTGGCGGCGGTGCAAGGCAAGCCGGCCGACATCGGTGGCTACTACATGCCCGACGCGGCCAAGCTGGAAGCCGTCATGCGCCCCAGCGCCACGCTGAACGCTGCACTGGCGGGTGTGGTCACCGCCTGAGCGGTGTTCACCCATTGGCCGGGTCTGCCGCAGATCCTGGCCACGACCAGACTAACCATTCAAAGCCGGGGCAAGCGGGCTGAGGCAGGCACGGCGACGCGGAGTCGCCAGCCCTCAGAGCGACATGGAGGGTCGCTCGGCCATCGCGGCCCGCCAGCGCATCAGGTGTGGGTGCGCCTCGGTGACGCGCACCTTGATCACGCGCGCAAAGTCCACCGCCACCACCGCTGTGATGTCGGCGATGCTGAAGCGGTCGGTGGCAATGAAATCACGGTCGGCCAGATGCGCATTGAGCATCTCGAAAAACTGCTGCGTGCGCAGCACCCCGCGCTCGGCCAGCGCCGGGATCTGCGGAAAATCTTGCGGTCCCGGCAGGGCGCGGTTGGCCATGGCGGGGTTGCCATTGCGAAAGGCCTCGGCCACGGCCATCAGGCCTTCAAATTCCATGCGCCAGTTCCAGCTGGCAATTTCGGCCTTCTCGGCAGCCGACACGCCCAGCATGCGGCGCTGCGGATACTGCGCCTCGATGTAGGCTGCAATCGCGGCGTTGTCGGTCAGCACCACCCCTTCGTTGGTTTGCAAAACGGGCACCGTGCACAAAGGATTCAGAGCACGGAACGCCTCGCTCAACTGCTCACCGGTGCGCAAATCCACCTGCACGGTTTCATGCGCAAGACCTTTCTCAGCCAGCAAAATGCGGGCCCGACGAGGGCTTGGAGCCGTGGCGCAATCGTAAAGAATCAAGGGCATGCCAACTTGTCCTGGGTCTGGGTATCGAAATCACTGGCGTCGTGGCGCTCATGCAATTGGCTCGCCGGATCGCCCATCACACGGTTGACCATGCGGCCCCGCCGAACCGCCGGACGCTGCGCGATTTCATCCGCCCAGCGTACGACATGCACGTAGTCCTGGACCTGCAGGAATTCCCCAGCTTCGTACAACTGCCCCTTGGACAAGGCCCCGTACCAGGGCCAGATGGCCATGTCCGAAATTGTGTACTCGTCGCCCACCATGTAACGGTACTCGGCCAGGTGGCGGTTGAGCACGTCCATCTGGCGTTTGACCTCCATGGCATAGCGGTCGATGGCGTATGCGAGCTTGACCGGGGCATAGGCATAAAAGTGACCGAACCCGCCGCCCAGGAACGGTGCACTGCCCATCTGCCAGAACAACCACGACAGGCACTCGGCGCGCTGGGCCGGGGCCGTGGGCAGGAAGGCTCCGAACTTTTCAGCCAGGTACATGAGGATCGCCCCCGACTCGAAGACCCGGATGGGCTCGGGCCCGCTGCGGTCCATCAGCGCCGGGATTTTGGAGTTGGGGTTGACCTCGACAAAGCCCGAGCCGAACTGCGCGCCCTCGTGGATGCGGATCAGCCAGGCGTCGTACTCGGCACCGGTGTGGCCAGCGGCCAGCAGCTCTTCGAGCATCACCGTCACCTTCACGCCATTGGGCGTGCCCAGCGAGTACAGCTGCAGCGGGTGCTTGCCCACCGGCAGCGCCTGCTCGTGGGTCGGGCCGGCGATGGGGCGGTTGATGTTGGCAAACCGCCCCCCGTGGCCTGGGGTCCAGGTCCAGATGGTGGGGGGGGTATAGCCGTGGGCATCGTGGTGGGTGTCGCTCATGTCGGGCGCTCCTGATATCGGGTTCCAGCGGCGCACGGGGTGCGCAGACTGCCCAGATTAGCAAAGCGGCAACCGCCAGGTGTGGCACAGGGGCATCGCACCCAAGCAAGCCACGGCACGCCCCGGTTGGCACGCACGTCCACGCGCATGGCCGACAATGCACGCCTGCATCATCCTGCCCCTGCTGCCCCGTGACCCCACAAGCCCTGCTCGACGCCATCGCCACGATGACGCTGCCCCTGGA
>JAGOKC010000120.1 GCA_017994835.1 Aquabacterium sp.
TTCTTGTCCGGGTTCTCGGTGACGCGGTAGGCGTCGTTCGCTTCCCAGTGCTGTTGGGCACGGGCTTCGACGGCACGCGGGTCGTAGGTCTGGTTGTCGGAAGGAGCGCTCATGGGGTCACCGCAAAGACAAGAGAGGCTGGCAGCTGGTTCCGGGCAGGAATTCAGCTGCCAGCTGTGAAGGTGGAATCGGTGATTATAGAAAGGCGGCTTCAGTTCCGGTTGGCGCGCTGATAACGGCTGCTGCCGTCTTCGTCGTTGAGGATGACGAGGTCGCCGTCGTCCAGGCGCAGGCGGGTTTCTCGGCTGGGCGGTGTGAGTGTCGTGAGGTTGACCTTGACTTCGATGCGGTTAGGCAAGCGACCTTGTTCGTCCGGGCCCAGGGGCATCAGGCCCCAGCGCAGGCCCTCTTCGTGCGCGACCGCCATGGCCAGGCCCTCGAGTCGGCCCATGGATGGAGACGAGCTGCCGAAGTTGGTCCAGCCGGAGTCGCTGCGGGGCTTGAGCTTGCCGATGACACTATGCTCGCTGCCCACGGTCATGACCACGAAGCCCTGCATCAGACGGCCGTGCGAGGAGGCGCGGATGTCCACGCCTTGGACGCCGGGCTCGTGGCTGGCCTTGAGGATGCGGAAAGGCGGCTCAGGCCGCGCGTCTTCGCTTTGCAGCACGATCTCATCGCCTTCAACGTGCCAGTTGCCTCGCTCGAATTGGTCGACGGCGCCGTAAATTGTCGAGCTCGTGTAACGACCGTTGGCCTCCAACTTGAGTGCGGAGGAAATGTCGCGTGCCCCACTCAGGTAGTAGCTGCCAGGCAGGCTTTCGGCCAGGGCGATCTCGGCGGAGGTAGGTGTCCTGACGGCCTTTACGGGGCAACTGGGGGCGGGCAGGTCGTCGAAGCCGGCCGGGTTGCGCCAAGTGATGGGTTTGTCGCAACCCAGGTGCCAAGCCAGGGTCTGGCCGCCGGGCAGGGGAGTGTCGCCCGTGAGGCCGTGGCCGCGCAGCACGCGCAGGGCCTCGGGGTTGCGGGCGTCGAGGGCGGTCCGCGCGAGCTGACCCAGGGTGGCCTGTGACGTGGGCTGGGCGCTCAGGGTGAGGGTCAGAAGGTCGGGGCGGTGTTGGTTGATGGGCTCGGTCAGCAGGCTCTGGGGCAGCTCACGCTGGATGGGGTCGGCCTGCCACAGGCGTTGCAGCAGGGCCAGGGCGCGCTCGTGGCGGGTGCCCATCAGGGGGCGGCTGTTGGGGCCACCCCAGGCCTGCAGCAAGCGGTGGCTCAGGGGGCCTGCTTTGCCGCAGGGGCCGGTCTGTAGGCCCAGGGCGAGCAGGCGGTCGGCAAACGGTGGGGGCTGGCGAACCAGGTGGATGAGATTTTCGTAGATGCGCGGGCAGCTGCCCGAGAAGGGCTGGCCGCTCAAACGCGAGACCTGTTCGATGAAATCGAGTTGGCCGGTTGTCATGGCGTCTGCGACCGCTTCGAGGGGCCAGGGGGCATGGGCCGCGTGCAGGGCCTCGACGACACCGCGGTCACCGGCAATGATCGCCCAGTGCATGATGACGTCGGGTAGTGCCGGCCCGCTGACGCCAGCCTGGAGCAGCGCATCGACGAGTGGGCGACGGCTGGCTGTGCTTGCTTCGGCATTCTGGAGAGCGGTGCGCAGCAGATCCGGGGCTTCGTCCAGCAGGGCTTTGCGTGTGGCCGGCGTGGGCTGAGCGAGCAGCGCGGGCAACAGTTGCGGCGATCGTTTGATCGCCCACTGGATCGGGGTGTGCTCGTGGTAGCGGTCGGGCGGGTTCTCCATCGGGTTGGCACCGTGCTGCATCAGCAGGCGCACCATGGCTTCATCGTCCTGTTGCACCGCCTTGACCAGGCTGAGCTCGATGGGGGCCCGCCAGTCCAGCAGTTGCTGGGCCACGGTGAGGTGGCCCTGGTCTGCGGCGGCCTCCAGCGCCGTCTGGTGGTCGTTGATCGGAGGCTGCAGGTAGCTGCCCATGTGGTTGCCCCCACGGGGGCCGAGCTGCTGCCAGTTCATGCCCTTGTCGAGCAGGCGGCGCACGAGTTTGGTGTGACCGCCATGGGTGGCGGCGATGGCGGCATCGAGCTTGACGTCGAAGGGCGGGTTCTTCTCGGGCTCGTGGCGAGTAGGCTCGTAGCGCGGTATGCGCGCGAGCAGGGTGCGCAGCGCGGCCTCATCACCCAGGTAGGCTGCGGCGGCCGTGGGCAGCACGTTCGTGTCCGAGGACATGAGCTCCTGGGGGGTGGGCTTTTGCGTGGCCAGCAGGTGCTTGAGCCATCGATCACCCGAGACGAGGGTGATCAGCTCGGTCCAGTTCACCTGGCGCGGCTCGGGGCTGCCCGCCTTCATCAGGCTCGTGACGATGCGGGCGCGCTCATCGCGCGTGAGCATCTCGGGCAGGCCGCGCGTGCGCATGAAGTACTCGTGGTCGAGCAGGAACTCCAGCGGGGTGAGGCGATGGCGGGCTTCGGCTTGCTTCGCGTTGGCGCCTTGCCTCAGCAGGGTCTCGACCATCTCGGGCGAGCCGAAGGCGATCGCCAGGTGCAGGGCCGGTTGCTGTGACTGGTAGGTCAGGTCGTTCGGCTGCGCCCCTTGGGCCAAGGCTGCGCGCAGCATGCGCAGACGAGCGGGCCAGGTGGCCCGATGGGCCTGAAACAGGCGGTCGCGTTCCTTGGGTTGCCTCCAGCCCCAGGAGCCCTCGGTCGTCTTGAGTTCAGGGTCGGGACGGATGATGGCCGAGAGGATGGGCTCGTCCTGGATGGCCACATCACCGAGCGGGCCGCTGAGCGGCAGCAGGCGCATGAACGCGTCGGCATCGGCACGGCGGGCGGCTTTGAACAGCTGCTGCTGCGACGGTGTCGGGGCTTGCTTGTAAGTTCGGTAGGGCGAGGTACAGCCGCAGTCGCTGTTCAGCGTCGTTGCCGGCTTTTGGGCCTGAACCATGGGTGGCAGGCAGCACATCACGACCAAGGCCCAGGCTGTCGCGCGCCCAGCCCAGCGGGGGGCATACGTTTTGATATGGCTCATGTTGTTCAGGCCTTGTGGCGCCAGGGGTTCGATCGAGCGCGGAGTGTGCCGCAATTGATCAGGGCGGTCGGGGAGCCCCCCCCATAATGACGGGGCTGAACCCCTTGCCCATAGTTTGATTGGCTCGTCCATGCTCATGAAGCGTTCCCTGCGTCAGCTGACCCGCACCTTCGTGACGGGGCTGCTGGCCGCCTTGCCCTTGTTCGTGACCGCCGCCGTGTTCATCTGGCTGGGGCGGCTGCTGTACGCCTGGCTGGGGCCGAGCAGCCTGGTGGGCAAGGTGTTCGTGAGCCTGGGGATCGGGTTGTCGGGCTCGGTGATGCTGGGCTATGTGCTGGGCGCCTTCATCATCGTGCTGGGCGTGTTCGCGCTTGGGCTGCTGGTCGAGGCCGAGTTGCAGCGCGGTCTGGCGCGGCTGGTCAATGCGGTGGTGCGCCGCATTCCACTGGTGCGCAATGTCTATGACCTGATTCGCCGTTTCGTGGACATGCTCAGCCAGAGTGAGGACGATGGCCTCAAGACCATGAGCCCTGTCTGGTGCCGCTTTGGTGAAGGCGGAGGCGTGAAGGTGCTGGGCCTCTTGTCGGCGCCGGACCCGGTCGAGATCGACGGACAGCGTTATCTGGCGGTGCTGGTGCCCACCGCGCCGGTGCCGGTGGGGGGTGGCCTGTTGTATGTCCGTGAAGACTGGGTCACGCCCGCTGATGTCGGCATGGACGGGTTGACCAGCATCTATGTGTCGATGGGCGTGACGTCCAGTCAGGTGCTGGGGCGCGGTCAGGCTGCCGCGAAAGACACGGCGCCGACCGCGTGAGCCCGGATCAGGCCAGGCCTTCCGCCTTCAGGGCACGCTGCACGGCCGGACGGGCGGCAACGCGGGCCAGGAAGGCCGTGATGTTCGGCCAGGCGCTCAGGTCGAGCTGAATGAACTGGGCCCAGCCGACCACGGTGAACAGGTAGGCATCGGCCACACTGAAGGTCTGGCCCAACAGGAAGTCGCGACCGGCAAGCTGGTCGTTGACGTAGCCCAGGCGGCGCTGCAGGTTGGCCGTGGCCTGGCTCTTCATCTCGGGCGTGGCGGCAGGATTGAAGAAGGGGCTGAAGTTCTTGTGGACTTCGGTGCCGATGAAGGTCAGCCAGCTTTGCAGCTGGTAGCGGGCCTTGCTGCCGTTGGCCGGGGCCAGGTTCAGCTCGGGAGCCAGGTCGGCCAGGTATTGCAGGATGGCGGGTCCTTCGGTGAGCAGGTCGCCGTCGTCGAGCAGCAGCGCGGGCACATAGCCCTTGGGGTTGAGGGCGAGGAAATCGGCTCCGCTGGCCGTGACCTTCTTGGCCAGGTCCACGGTTTCGGTCTCGTAGGGGCGGCCGATTTCTTCGAGGACGATGTGCGAGGCCAGCGAACAGGCACCAGGTTTCAGGAACAGTTTCATCAGTTTTCTCCGTGGGCGAAGCGGGTCACAAGTGTGGGGGCATTGTGGCCGAGGGTGGGTGCCCACAGGCGGCGCTGGGAATTGGCGTGCGGCACGCTGTCCGGCCTCACTCGTCGCTCAGGTGCGGAATCGTGCCTTCGGCCAGATTGCCGGTGTCGGGATCGACCCAGTCGGCAATACCGATCTCGGCCGACACCTCACCGAGGTCGTCTTCGGCCGTGGGGGCGTCCTCGTCGGCCGCA
>JAGOKC010000055.1 GCA_017994835.1 Aquabacterium sp.
CCGAACTACGGAAAGCGCTATGCAGACGACTTTGCGCGCTTGTTTGACGAGGTGGCCAAAGCACAGCGATGTGCGTTGGTGCCTTTTTTCCTGCAGGGCGTGGCCGATCGGGCCGATGCGCGAGACTGGTTCCAGGCTGACGGCATCCACCCACTGGAGAAGGCGCATCCCATCATGCTGGACAACGTCTGGAAGGTCTTGAAACCTTTACTTCTTGGGCACCAAGCCCGCGCCTAGATTGCCGATCAGGGATTCAGCCTGCTTGCCCATCTGCTCTTGCATCTGGGTGAACATCTGGCGCGATTGCTCGATGTAGCCGCCCATGAAGGTTTGCATCAACGGGTTTTGCAGACTTTTGACCGAGTTTTCAGTGAGACGGGACTGCAGGTCGATGAAAGACTGGATGTTCTTTTCAAGGTAGTTGCCCATCAGTCCCTGCATGGTGTTGCCATACAAGCGGATGATCTGGGCCAGCGCCTGAGTCGAGAACATGGGCATGCCCGCAGACTCCTCTTCCAGAATGATCTGGAGCAGGATGCTGCGCGTGAGGTCTTCGCCGCTTTTGGCATCAACGATGGTGAAGTGCTCACAGCCCATCACCATTTCTTTCACATCTGACAGTGTGATGTAGCTGCTGGTGAGGGTGTCATACAGGCGACGGTTGGGGTATTTCTTGATCGTGCGCGCGCCCTTGACGGACTCAACTGCCGCGTCTGGCGTGCCCTCGCCTGCCTCGTGAGGCTGCGATGATGGCTTTGAAGCGGTTCGATTTGTTCTAGGGGCTGCACTCATGTCCGACTCCTGTTGGATCAGCGCATTGTAGGAGCACATGGGCTGCACAAACCCGCAGACACCAAACCGAGATTGGCAAGACACCCGAAATGATCTGCTGGCATTCAGAAACGAACAAAGCCAGCCTTCGAAACCGAGGCCGGCATTGCTGCAATACGGGATTTTGGTAGGCGCGATTGGATTCGAACCAACGACCCCCACCATGTCAAGGTGGTGCTCTAACCAACTGAGCTACGCGCCTGAAGTCGTTTGCTGTTTGCAGGACCACGCCAGAGAAGCGTGGTAGGCGCGATTGGATTCGAACCAACGACCCCCACCATGTCAAGGTGGTGCTCTAACCAACTGAGCTACGCGCCTGCAAATGCAAGACCGCGACTATAGCATCATTTCCTTCGAGCCCGTAGAACCCCACTGATTTGTAACACTTTTGCCAGCAAGGATTGCAGCTTGGCGGAGTCAGACGTTTGCACCGTCAGGGTAATGGTGACCTTGTCGCGCAGGGCCTGGCTGTGCATGGACAGCACATGGCTCTTGCCCTGAGCGAGCACGTCGCACACGTCGCGCAGCAGGCCGGAGCGGTCGTGGGCTTCGATCAGCACATCAACAGCGTAGAGTGCCGACTCGGTCATGGCCTGTCGCCCCCAGGTGACGGGTATGACGCGTTCGGGCTCTTTGGCCGTCATCTGACGGAAGTTCACGCAGTCGAGTCGGTGCACGGCGACGCCCTTGCCACGCGTGACGTAGCCACCAATGGGGTCGGGCGGCGCCGGTTTGCAGCAGCGCGCCAACTGCGTGAGCAAGGAGTCCATGCCCACCACCAGCACGCCCTTGCCCTCTCCGTCCACGCGACTGGTGTCACTGCGGGCCAGTTTCTGGGCAATCAACTCGTCCGGATCCTGCTCAGGCACGGCCGGCCGCAGGAACTGCTCGATGTTGCGCAGGGAGTATTCGTCCTTGCCAACCACATCGAACAATGCATCCGCGTTGCGAAAACCCAGGTTGCTGGCCAAGTCTTCGAGCTTGATGGCGGTTTTGCCTTCGCGTTGCAACAGCTTTTCAACCGCTTCCCGGCCGCGCGCAATAGTGGCTTGCTGCGCCAGGGCATTGAACCAGGCTCGCACCTTGGCGCGTGCCCGTGGGCTGCGCAAATAGCCCAGTTCTGTATTCAACCAGTCCAGCGATGGCCCGCCCTCTTTGATCGAGACGATCTCGATGGTTTGCCCGCTCTGCAAGGGGGTGTTGAGCGGCACCATGGCACCGTCCACCCGCGCACCCCTGCAGCGATGCCCCAGGTTGGTGTGCAGGATGTAGGCAAAGTCGATGGGGGTGGCACCGGCCGGCAGGTCGATGATTTCACCGCCCGGCGTGAACACGTAGATGCGGTCGTCGAACAGGCCTCCGCGAGCGGTGCCGGACTCAGCGTCGTCGGCTGCAGCCAGATCGCGCTCCCAGGCCAGCAGTTGCCTCAGCACGGTCTTGCGTGCTTCGGCCACACGGCTTTCAAAGTCACCCGCAGCTTGCACGCCGCCGTAGCCTTTGGTGCCTGCCTCCTTGTAGGCCCAATGTGCTGCCACACCGCTTTCGGCGTGTTCGTGCATCGCCTGGGTGCGAATCTGGATTTCGATGGGACGGCTTTGCTCGTCTCGCACCACGGTGTGCAAGGACTGGTAACCATTGGCTTTGGGCTTGGCGATGTAGTCGGAAAACTCCTCCGGCATCGGGTGCCACAGTTCATGCACGCGACTCAGTGCAACGTAGCAGGCCGACACGTCGGCCACGATCACGCGCAGAGCACGCACGTCAAACACCTTGTCCAGGGTCAACTGCTTGCCCTTCATCTTTTTCCAGATGCTGTAGAGGTGTTTGGGGCGCCCTTGCACTTGGGCTGAGAGTCCTGCGTCACTGAGGGCGTGTGCCAGTTGCTGCCGAACGCGCTCGATGTGAATCTCTCGCTCGACGCGCTTTTCGTCCAACCCCTTGGCGATGGAGCGGTACACGTCGGGCTGCAGAAAGCGAAATGAGAGGTCTTCAAGCTCCCATTTGATCTGCCAGATGCCCAGTCGGTTGGCCAGAGGAGCGAACACCTGCATGGACTCGCGTGCCAGGGAGCGAGGGCACGGTTGCTTGCTTTGGGCGTAATAACGCAAAGTCTGCAGGCGCGATGCCAGGCGCAGCAGCACCACACGCAGGTCACGCGAGAAGGCCAACAGCATTTTGCGGATGCGCTCGATTTGCTCCGCAGCCAGTGGGCCGTCGGCCACATCACCCAAGGTGTCTCGGGTGTTGCGTTGCACCTGCACCAATTTGCGCGTGTAGGCGACCAACGCGGCTTCGTCGGCACCAAAAGCGCGCTGAATGATGTCTTCAGGCTGGTTGAGGTACTCGCTGGCGTACACCAGGTACGCCACCCCTCGCAAGGACGGTGGCGCACCAATGCCATGCAAGATGACGCTGACGCCATCGGCATGGGCCAACGCCTCTTCACCTGTTTCGAATCGCTCGTTTTGCAGAAACGGTTCGGCAAAGGCGCGTGACTTTGCCAGCAGGGCAACCGATTCGGCGTGCCCCGGCGTCATGTCCACCAGGTCCACGATGGGGGCATGCCCCATCGCATCAGGCGTCAAGGGCGTCGGGTTGAGCAATCCAGTCTTCATGCCAGCAGAAATTCACGAACCGCCGCGATTTGGTCGGCGGCCATCAAGGTTGGTGCGTGACCCACACCAGGAAAAACGACCAGACGAGCCTTGGGGCCGCGTTGCGTCATGTCATGGGCAGCATCTGCGTCAAGCAGGTCGGAATCCTGGCCACGCAGCAACAGCACCTCGCAACGCAGGGCATCGTAAATCTGCCACAGGGCGGCCTCGCCACTGCTGGTGCTGTCTGCCGACACCGTGCGGAAGGGCTCGGCAATGGCCGGGTCATAGTGCAGGACCAGTCCCTGCCCGTCGGGAGCCGGTCGCAGCAAGGGGCGAGACAGTTCCAACCATTGCTGAGGGGTGTGCGGGCCAAAACCCGGAGAGATGGTCCAGAGGTAGTCGGCCGCCTCCTGCTCGGTGCTGAACCGGCGCGGCACGCCCAGGTACTCGCCAATGCGTACCAGTGCATCGTGATGCAGACGCGGGCCGACATCATTGAGCACGAATTTACGCAGACGCGCACCGGACACTTCCGCAGGCAAGGTGGACAAACCCAGGCCGATCAAACCACCCATCGAGGTGCCGACCCAGTCGATGTCGAGGGGCGCTTCGACTTGGCGTTGGGTGCGCAAGTGTTGCAACAGCGCCACCATGTCGGCCACATATGCAAACACCTGGTAGCCCTGAGGGTCGGCCAACCAGTCTGATTCACCACGACCCACCACGTCGGGGCAGATGACGTAGTAGTGCTCGCACAGACTGCGCGCCAGCGTGTCGAAGTCCCTGCCCTGCCGACTCAAGCCGTGCACGCAGACAAGGATGCGATCCTGGCTCGGATCGCCCCAGGCCCAGTAGGCCATGCGGTGAGTTGCGGGGTCGGTCTGGCTGGCACCGGCGCAGGTAACGTGATGCAAAACTGGCTGCACCGGGGCGGTGGTGGTTGGTGTGCTGTTCATATTGGCAAAACGGCGTCGGATAATAGGAAACTGCACATTGTGTTTCTTCTTGCCGACAGGAGGCCCGAGATGTTGAAAGGAAAGACTGCCCTGGTGACAGGTTCCACCAGTGGAATCGGTCTGGGAATCGCCGAAAAACTCGCCGCTCAAGGCGTCAACGTCATTCTGAACGGATTTGGCGAGGTCGATGCACCCAAAGCAGCCGTGGTGGCTGCGGGACAGGCGTTTGGCATCAAGGTGGGCTACCACGGTGCCGACATGTCGAAGCCCGCCGAGATCGAGGCCATGATGGCCTATGCGCAAGCAGAGTTTGGTGGGGTGGACATTTTGGTCAACAATGCCGGCATTCAGCATGTGGCCAAGGTCGAGGATTTTCCTGTTGAAAAATGGGATGCCGTCATTGCCATCAACCTGAGTTCGGCCTTTCACACCATGCGTCTGGCAATGCCGGGTATGCGTGCAAAAAATTGGGGCCGCATCATCAACCTGGCTTCGGCGCACGGTTTGGTGGCCTCGGCAGGCAAGTCGGCTTACGTGGCGGCCAAGCATGGCCTGGTGGGTCTGACCAAGTCGGCGGCGCTGGAGACGGCCACCACCGGCATCACGGTCAACGCCATCTGCCCCGGTTGGGTGCTGACACCGCTGGTGCAAAAGCAGATTGATGCCAAGGCGCAGCAAGGTGGCATTTCGGTTGAACAGGCGCAAAAGGACTTGCTGGGTGAAAAGCAGCCGTCCTTGCAGTTCGTGACCCCGGCACAATTGGGGGAGCTGGCTGTGTTTTTGTGTTCTTCCGCTGCCGACAATGTGCGCGGCGCCGCATGGAACGTCGATGGCGGTTGGTTGGCGCAGTGAGCCTAGTCATCTTGGTTTGAAAAGTGTGAGATGACGATCAGTCCCGCAGAGTTGGGCCAGAGCCCGAACGTTCATCGCCCCACCGCAGTTGCCTGGGAACAGGCGCAGCATGTTTTTGTGCAGGGCAATGGTTTGCCTGGGCGCTGGCAGCACAGCCAGCGTTTCGTGATTCTGGAAACAGGGTTTGGCCTCGGCCATCAGTTTCTGGCGACGTGGGCAGCTTGGCGGGCTGATCCGGATCGGTGTGACCGACTGGTGTTCATCTCCATTGAAAAGCATCCGGTCATGCGACCTGACCTGGCGCGTGCGCATGGCCTTGACGGTGCAACTCCGGCCTATATCCACCCGGATCACCTTGCGGTGACGCAGCGACTGCTGCCCGCCTGGCCGGACCCGACGCCGGGGTGGCACACCCTGCACTTTGACGAGCCGGTGAGCGCATCCGGGCGTTTGCAAGGTGTCACGCTGCAACTGGGGCTGGGTGATGCGGCTGATTTGTTGCCTACGCTGGTGGCGCAGGTAGATGCGTTCTATCTGGATGGTTTTGCCCCGGATGGCAACCCGGAGAGGCAGCCCTCCGGATGGTTGTCGCGCCTGAACCGCCTTGCAGCACCCGGTGCCACGGCTGCAGCCTGGTGTGCGGATCAAAGCGTGCGCGCCGATCTGACCCATGCGGGTTTCACCGTCGAGGGCGTGCCTGGTTTGATGGGCGAATCCGACATGATGCGTGCGCATTACGCGCCGCGCTACACCCCGTCACCACTGCCTGGCGGCGTGTGGCCACAACCCGCACCCGAGTCACGTCATGCTCTGGTGGTAGGGGCCGGGCTGGCCGGGGCCTCTGCGGCGTGGGCCTTGTGCCGTCAGGGCTGGCGCGTGACCGTCGTGGACCAGCAAGATGGCCCAGCGCAAGGCACCTCGGGCAATGCAGGGGGGCTGTTCCACAGTGTGCTGCATGCGCAAGACAGCCACCACGCCCGACTGCACCGCGCCGCTGCGCTGGCCACCTGGCGCCAGGTCCGTCCGTGGATCGAATCGGGGCGACTGGCCGGTCAGTGTGACGGGCTGTTGCGCCTGGATGACGACACCGACGCGGAGCAGGCGCGCGCCCAGTTGAGTCGCCTGGGCGTGTCGCCCGAGCATGTGGCCTGGCTGGACCAGACTGAAGCCCGCAGTCGTGCTGGCCTGGATGTGCCCAGCGGGGGCTGGCTGTTTCAGCAAGGCGGCTGGCTGCAGCCTGGCGGTTACGTGCGCTGCCTGCTGGACGAGGCCGCATCCCTGCGCGACGAGCACGGGCCTTTGCTGACTTGCCTGTGGCAAACGGAGGTGAGCCGCCTTCAACGCGATCAGCAAGGAAAGT
The DNA here is from genome assembly GCA_017994835.1 of Aquabacterium sp. Classification (GTDB taxonomy): domain Bacteria; phylum Pseudomonadota; class Gammaproteobacteria; order Burkholderiales; family Burkholderiaceae_C; genus Aquabacterium. Next base: position 6,597 of record JAGOKC010000055.1, read on the forward strand.
GGCACGTGCTGGGTGCGACCGGCGAGACCGTGGCTCAGGCACCCACCCTGGTACTGGCATGCGCCCACCAGAGCACCACCTTGCTTCAAACCCTGCCGAGCACCGAGGCCGTGCCAGCTGTAACCATGACCCGATTGCGCGGCCAGGTGACGCAGGTGCCTGCCACAACGGCGCACGCGGCATTCATTCGACAGCCCAAGCTGCCGGTTGCGGGCAATGGCTACGTTGTGCCGCTGCCCGACGGAGGTCTGCTGTGCGGTGCCACCGTCAAACGCGATGATGAGGACGCCAGCGTGCGCCCAGCCGACCACCTGCACAACCTGACCCGGGCGCATCGCCTGGGGGCGTGGCTGGCTCCTGTGTCAGACGACGCCTCCGCCCTGCCCTCCGATCTGCTGGGCCGGACGGGCTGGCGAGCCGTCTCGCCTGACCGCCTGCCCATGGTCGGTGCCCTGCCATGGTCCGATGAAAGACTGGCCGCCCAGCACGATCTACCACGTCTGGACCAGGTGCGCATGGTCCCGCGCGAACGGCAGGCGGACGGTGGTTTGTACATCGCCACCGGACTGGGTTCACGCGGCATCACCTGGACGGCGTTGATTGGCGAGTTGGTAGCGCACTGGGTCACCGGATCACCCTGCCCCATCGAAGTGGATTTGCGCGACGCCATGGACCCTGGCCGTTTTCAGGTCAGGGCACGTCGAACCTGAGGACTGTTCGGCATGAACACCCCCGACCGCCCCCTGCCCGGCCTGACCGAACGCTTGCGTCTGGACAAATGGCTCTGGGCCGCCCGCTTCTACAAAACCCGCGCCTTGGCAGTCGATGACATCGAAAAAGGTCGCATTCAAGTCAATGCCCAGGTGGCCAAAGCGTCGCGCGAACTGAAAGAAGGTGATCGGGTCGATGTTAGGCAAGGTGCCCTGACCCGCACGGTCATCGTGAAGGCGCTGAGTACCGTGCGCGGCCCGGCCATTCAGGCTCAGCGCTTGTACGAAGAGACGCCAGAAAGTATCCTGCAACGCGCCCAGCACGCCGAGACGCGGCATCTGACGGTCGAACCTGCCGAAAGCATCGAGCAGGGGCGGCCTACCAAGCGAGATCGACGCAATCTGGTGCAATGGCAACGCTGGTCAGCCAGCGCCGACGACTGAGTTCAGTCAAGCTGGTGCATTTTTTTAGATCCCACCCCTTGAAGACCGACAAGCTGCCCCGAAGTAGGCAGGGTTTTCAAACTCAACATGACACATTCGAGATGAGCGACACGAGCAACACGCCCGACCAGGCAGCCAGCCCAACCCCCGAAACCGAAGCGCTGCCCAACGAGTCAGTGGCGCAGGACATGACGGAATTGCTGGCCAAGCACGCCGAAGTGTCTGACGCTTACCTGCGCGCCAAGGCCGAGGCCGAGAACATCCGCCGCCGCGCCGAAGACGAAATCTCGAAGGCGCGCAAGTTTGCAGTGGAGTCCTTTGCCGACAGCATGCTGCCCGTGCGTGACAGCCTGGAGGCTGCTTTGGCCTCTCACGCCGCCAAGCCCGATGCGGCAATTGAAACTGTCATCGAAGGCGTTCAAATCACGCTGCGCCAGTTGACCTCGGCCCTGGAACGCAACAAGGTGCTGGAAATCAATCCGGCCGCTGGTGAAAAATTTGACCCCAATTTGCACCAGGCCATCAGCATGGTGCCCGCGGATCAGGAAGCCAACACCGTCGTGGGGGTGCTGCAAAAGGGTTACTCCATCGCCGATCGCATCCTGCGTCCGGCCCTTGTGACCGTCGCCGCCCCCAAATAAACCGCCTGAAGATCATTCAAGCCGCTTTGCGCGCTGCCTCCAAGCCTCACCAGGGTCTTTTTTCAAACAGACCCCTTGAAAACCTGGGCAGCGAGCACAAATACAGCATCAATCGGAAGCCGCAGGCTTTCACATCAAAAATCCTCTAGGAGCACTACATCATGGGCAAGATCATCGGCATCGACCTGGGCACCACCAACTCGTGCGTTTCCATCATGGAAGGCAACACCACCAAGGTGATCGAGAACAGTGAAGGCGCCCGCACCACCCCGTCGATCATCGCGTATCAGGAAGATGGCGAGATTCTGGTCGGTGCCTCGGCCAAGCGCCAGGCTGTGACCAACCCTCGCAACACGGTGTATGCCGTCAAGCGCCTGATCGGCCGCAAGTTCACTGAAAAAGAAGTGCAGAAGGACATCGACCTGATGCCCTACACCATCACGGCCGCCGACAACGGCGACGCCTGGGTGGAAATCCGCGGCAAGAAGCTGGCTCCCCAGCAGGTCTCCGCTGAAATCCTGCGCAAGATGAAGAAGACCGCCGAAGACTATCTGGGTGAAGAAGTCACCGAGGCCGTCATCACCGTGCCCGCTTACTTCAACGACGCACAACGCCAAGCCACCAAGGACGCTGGCCGCATCGCCGGCCTGGACGTCAAGCGCATCATCAACGAGCCCACCGCGGCAGCCCTGGCCTTCGGCCTGGACAAGACCGGCAAGGGCGACCGCAAGATCGCTGTGTATGACCTGGGTGGCGGCACGTTCGACGTGTCCATCATCGAAATCGCTGACGTGGACGGCGAAAAGCAGTTCGAAGTGCTGTCAACCAACGGCGACACCTTCCTGGGCGGCGAAGACTTCGACCAGCGCATCATCGACTACATCATTGCCGAGTTCAAGAAGGACTCCGGCGTGGACCTGACCAAGGATGTGCTGGCCCTGCAGCGTCTGAAGGAAGCCGCGGAAAAGGCGAAGATCGAGCTGTCGAACTCTGCTCAAACCGACGTCAACCTGCCCTACATCACCGCAGACGCGACCGGTCCGAAGCACCTGAACGTCAAGCTGACCCGCGCCAAGCTGGAGTCGCTGGTGGACGAGCTGATCGAGCGCACGATTGCCCCTTGCCGCACCGCCATCAAGGATGCCGGCGTGGCCGTGGGTGACATCGACGACGTGATCCTGGTCGGCGGCATGACCCGCATGCCCAAGGTGCAAGAGAAGGTCAAGGAATTCTTCGGCAAGGAACCCCGCAAGGACGTGAACCCTGACGAAGCCGTGGCCGTGGGCGCTGCTGTGCAAGGTCAGGTGCTGGCCGGTGACCGCACCGACGTGCTGTTGCTGGACGTGACCCCGCTGTCCCTGGGTATCGAAACCATGGGCGGTGTCATGACCAAGATGATCTCCAAGAACACCACGATCCCGACGAAGTTCGCTCAGACCTTCTCGACCGCCGACGACAGTCAACCAGCCGTGACCATCAAGGTGTTCCAGGGCGAGCGCGAAATCGCTGCCGGCAACAAGATGCTGGGCGAGTTCAACCTCGAAGGCATCCCACCCGCACCGCGTGGCGTGCCCCAGATCGAAGTGGGCTTTGACATCGACGCCAACGGCATCCTGCACGTGAGCGCCAAGGACAAGGGCACCGGCAAGGAAAACAAGATCACCATCAAGGCCAACTCGGGCTTGTCAGAAGACGAGATCCAGAAGATGGTGAAGGACGCCGAGCTGAACGCCGCCGAGGACAAGAAGAAGCTGGAACTGGTGCAGGCCAAGAACCAGGGTGACGGCATGGTCCACAGCGTGCGCAAGTCCCTGACCGAGTACGGCGACAAGCTGGAAGCCGAAGAGAAGGAAAAGATCGAAGCCGCGATCAAGGACGTCGAAGAAGCCATCAAGGGCGACGACAAGGACGACATCGAGGCCAAGACCAACACCCTGATGACGGCTTCGCAGAAGCTGGGCGAGAAAATGTACGCTGACATGCAAGCCACCCAAGGTGGTGCTGAAGGTGCGCAGGCTACCGACAGTGCCGAACAAGCCAAGCCCGCTGACGACAACGTGGTGGATGCCGAGTTCAAGGAAGTCAAGAAGGACTGATCTGTCCGACTTCTCGCCGACAAGGCACAGGTTGCGTGAGCCCCGCGCTCAGGCCCTGTGCCTTTGTCGGATCTAGACCCGATCCGCGAAGCCCTTCGCCCAGCCCGACAAGATCATGGCAAAACGCGATTTTTACGAAATCCTCGGTGTCGCCAAAGGCGCATCCGACGATGACATCAAGAAGGCCTACCGCAAGCTGGCCATGAAGTTCCATCCTGATCGCAATCAGGGTGACAAGGCCAAGGAAGCCGAAGAGAAGTTCAAGGAGGTCAAAGAGGCCTACGAGATGCTCTCCGACCCCAAAAAGCGCGCGGCCTACGACCAGTACGGTCACGCTGGCGTGGACCCGAACATGGGTGGCGGCGCAGGTGGTGGTGGATTTGGGGGTGCCGGCTTTGCAGACGCCTTTGGGGACATCTTTGGCGATATTTTTGGTCAAGGTGGCGGCGGTGCCCGTCGCGGCGGAGGCCCACAGGTCTATCGTGGCAGTGACCTGTCTTACGCCATGGAAATCACGCTGGAGGAAGCCGCAGCTGGCAAGGACTCGCAAATTCGCATTCCCTCTTGGGATGAGTGCGATGCCTGTCATGGCAGCGGAGCCAAGCCTGGCACCAGCGCCAAAGCCTGTCCGACCTGCAATGGCTCAGGCACGGTGCACATGCGCCAGGGGTTTTTCAGCGTTCAACAAACCTGTCCGCATTGCCAGGGCAACGGCAAGATCATTCCCGAGCCCTGCACCTCGTGTCACGGCCAAGGACGTGTCAAGCGAACCAAGACGCTGGAAGTCAAGATTCCAGCAGGCATCAACGAGGGCATGCGCATTCGCTCAGCGGGCAATGGCGAGCCAGGCACCAACGGCGGCCCCCCAGGCGATCTGTACATCGAGATCCGCATCAAGCAGCATGAAATTTTCGAGCGCGACGGCGATGACCTGCACTGCAATGTGCCCGTGCCGCTGACCTCGGCAGCACTGGGTGGCAGCATCGAAGTGCCGACGCTGGGTGGCAAGGCGGAAATCGACATCCCCGAAGGCACGCAGCATGGCAAGACCTTCCGCCTGCGTGGCAAGGGCATCAAGGGCATTCGCTCCAGCTACCCGGGCGATCTGTACTGCCACATCGTGGTCGAGACGCCGGTCAAGCTCACCGAGCACCAGCGCAAGCTGCTCAAGGAACTCGATGAGTCTTTCCGCAAGGGGGGTGAAAAGCACTCACCCACGTCCAAGAGCTGGACAGACCGCGTGAAGAACATCTTCAAATAAGTCACGAGACGTGATGCTTGACGCGCAAAGGCACCTTCGGGTGCCTTTTTCATGGGCCGTGCATGGCATACCATTGCGACATGCGCCCTTTTCTGACCAAGCACACTGAGCTGCAAGCGCCTGACAGTGATCTGCGAAACTGCAAGGCCCTGATCATCGACACCAACCAGACGTCGCGCAGCATCTTGCGCAGCATGCTGGCGGATCTGGGTTTGACAGGCATCATCCAGGCGTCGAAGGTGGCCGATGCGCGCCGTGCGCTGGAGACCCGCTCGTTTGACGTGGTGCTGTGTGATTACCACTTTGATGATTGCGGCATGACCGGTGCCGATTTGCTGGACGATTTGCGTCGCGCGCAGCTCTTGCCGTACTCGACCGTCTTTGTGATGGTCACCAGCGAGGCGTCGTATGTGAAGGTCGCCGAAGCTGCCGAATCGGCCCTCGACTGTTATCTGCTCAAACCCCACACCGCCAACGCCCTGGCGCAACGGTTGCATCTGGCACGCCACCGCAAGGTGGTGTTGGGACCGATTTTTGAGGCCATCGAAGCCGAAAACTATGAACAGGCCGCCGAACTATGCCTGGACCGATTCACCGACCGCAGCGAGTACTGGGTGTATGCCGCACGCATTGGTGGTGAGTTGTTGCTGCGTCTGGCCCGTTTTGACCAGGCAAAGGCGTTGTTTCATGCGCTGGATGCCACAAAAGCTTTGCCCTGGGCGCGCCTCGGCATTGCGCGCGCGCAACTGGACGGGGGGCAGCCTCAGCCCGCACGTCGCACCCTGGAAAGCCTGATTTCCGAGAACCCGACGTTCACCGATGCTTACGACGTGATGGGGCGCGCGCAGTTGCAGGCAGGCGAGTTTGAAGAGGCTCTGGAGACCTACAAAAAAGCTGCCGAGGCGACCCCGGCATCCATTGCACGGCTGCAAAAGGTGGGCATGCTGGCCTTCTATCTGGGTCACAACGATGAGGCCACCCGCACGCTGGAGCGCGCCACCAGTCTGGGCGTGTCGTCGAGGATGTACGATTTCCAGACCTTGGTGATGCTTGCGCAGATTCGCTTTGACGAAAAGGATGCCAAAGGCGTTCAGCGTTGTCATGCCAACATTGCGCATGCCTACGAAAAAATGCCCAACAGCGCACGCCTGCGACGCATGCATGACCTGATCAATGTGCTGGGTCTGATGCTGCAGCGTCAGGTGAGCGAGGTGCTGCGCCTTGTCAAGGACATGGTGGTGGATGCCCGGCAGCCTGATTTCGATTTCGAGGCAGCGGGGAATTTGCTGAGCCTGTTGCTGCGACTTCGAACAAACGAATTGCAATTGCCTGAGGCTGACAGTTGGGTCGAGGCAGTGGCCATGCGCTTTTGCACGTCCAAGGCATCCACCGACATGCTGGCGATGACCGTGGGGCAGCATCCTGCTTACAAGGGGATCGTGGAAGACGCCTACAAGACGGTGCTGGAATTGGCCGAAAAGGCCTTGGCACACGTGCGCACAGGCGACCCCACCGCGGCACTCAAAGCCTTGGTGGTGCATGGCTCACAAACCAGCAACGCCAAGTTGCTGGACTTGGCCGACATGCTGCTGACGCGACACCGCCAGGACATTGCCGATGCGCAAGGCCTGGGTGCCATGCTGCAAGACATGCGCAGCAAGTTCTGCCGATTCAGCGTCCAGGTTCAACTGGGCGCTGGCACGGGACGCGAAGCAGGTGGTCTGAAACTGCGCGCCTGATCAGATGTCGGCTTTGACGCAATCGACGTAGTAGCGCTTGCCGCCCCCCGGCAGGTCTTCGGCGACGAGGCCGTGGACGTCGGTGGCGAAGCCGGGGAAGGCGTCGTTGAAGTCGCGGGTGAACTTCAGGAAATCAACAATTTTCTTGTTGAAGCACTCGCCTGGAATGAGCAGGGGGATGCCCGGCGGGTACGGGGTCAGTAGCGCCGTGGTGATGCGGCCCTCCAACTGATCGATGTCCACGCGCTCGGTCTGGCGACGGGCGATGCAGGCATAGGCGTCCGACGGTTTCATGGCCGGCTCCAGCCCCGACAGGTACACGTCGGTGGTCAGGCGGGCGATGTCGCCACGGGCGTAGGCTTCGTGCACGCTCTGGCAGAGGTCACGCAGGCCCATGCGCTCGTAGCGCGGATACTTCTTGCAGAAGTCCGGCACGACGCGCCACAGCGGCTGGTTCTTGTCGTAGTCGTCCTTGAACTGCTGCAGCGCGGTCAGCATGGTGTTCCAGCGGCCCTTGGTGATGCCGATGGTGAACATGATGAAGAAGCTGTAGAGGCCGGTCTTTTCGACGACCACGCCGTGCTCGGCCAGGTACTTGGTGACGATGGACGCGGGGATGCCGGTCTTGGCGAACTTGCCCGACACGTCCAGGCCCGGTGTGATGATGGTGGACTTGATCGGGTCCAGCATGTTGAAGCCGTCGGCCAGATTGCCGAAGCCATGCCACTTTTCGTTGGCCTTGAGCACCCAGTCGGACGGCTTGCCGATGTCATCGGCCGTGATCTTGTCCGGCCCCCAGACCTTGAACCACCAGTCCTTGCCGTATTCCTTGGCCACCTTGCGCATGGCACGGCGGAAGTCCAGCGCTTCCTTGATGCTCTCTTCTACCAGTGCGGTGCCACCGGGGCGGTCCATCATGGCCGCGGCCACATCGCACGAGGCGATGATGGCGTACTGCGGCGATGTGGAGGTGTGCATCAGGTAGGCCTCGTTGAAGAGGTTGCGGTCGAGCTTGACCTGCTGCGAGTCCTGCACCAGCACCTGCGAAGCCTGGCTGATGCCGGCCAGCAGTTTGTGGATGGACTGGGTGGCGTACACCACGGCCTCTTTGGGGCGCGCGCGGTTCTTGCCCATGGCGTGGTAGGCGCCATAGAACTTGTGGAAGGCTGCGTGGGGCAACCAGGCTTCGTCGAAGTGGAGGGTGTCCACCCAACCGTCGAGCATGCCCTTGATGGTCTCGGTGTTGTAGAGCACGCCATCGTAGGTGCTCTGGGTGAGCGTCATGATGCGCGGCTTGGCGGTCTTGGCGTCCACGCCCTTGAGCAAGGGGTTGTTGGCGATCTTCTTGCGGATGGCCGCAGGCTCGAACTCGCTCTTGGGGATCGGGCCGATGATGCCGAAGTGGTTGCGCGTGGGCGTCATGAAGACGGGGATGGCCCCGGTCATGATGATGCTGTGCAAGATGGACTTGTGGCAGTTGCGGTCCACGATGACGATGTCGTCGGGGGCCACAGTGTGGTGCCACACCATCTTGTTGGAGGTGGAGGTGCCGTTCGTGACGAAGAAGCAGTGATCGGCGTTGAAGATGCGCGCGGCGTTCTTCTCGGACTCGTAAATCGGGCCGGTGTGGTCGAGCAACTGGCCGAGCTCTTCCACGGCGTTGCAGACATCGGCGCGCAGCATGTTCTCGCCATAGAACTGGTGGAACATCTGGCCGACGGGGCTCTTCAAGAAGGCCACGCCACCGGAGTGACCGGGGCAATGCCAGGAGTAGGAGCCGTCCTGGGCGTAGTCCATCAGCGCCTTGAAGAACGGGGGCGCCAGGCCGTCGAGGTAGCTCTTGGCTTCACGGATGATGTGACGCGCCACGAACTCGGGCGTGTCCTCGAACATATGGATGAAGCCGTGCAACTCGCGCAGGATGTCGTTGGGGAGGTGCTCAGAGGTGCGTGTCTCGCCGTACAGGTAGATGGGGATGTCGTTGTTCTTGAAGCGGATCTCTTCAATGAACTTGCGCAGGTTGAGCACGGCCGGATCGAGCTCGGGGCCGGGTGTGAACTCTTCATCGTCAATCGACAGGATGAAGGCGCTGGCGCGGCTTTGCTGTTGGGCGAACTGGGACAGGTCACCGTAACCGGTCACGCCCAGGACTTCGAAACCCTCTTTCGTGATGGCGTCGGCCAACGCGCGAATGCCCAGACCCGAGGTGTTTTCGGAACGGAAGTCCTCGTCAATGATGACGATGGGGAAGTGAAATCGCAGCATGGGCTACCCACCAACAAGAAGTGCAGAAAAACGCAAAGTGTAGGCGTCTTGTATGTCATCTGCCCACCTTGCACACGCGATATGATGAATTTGCTGCCCCTTTGGGGCGGCCAAACAAGAACAAGTCAGAAACGGAGCGCTTCGTGGACGAAAGTACGCAGTGGTGGTTGATGGCAGGCGTCCTGGTGGTGGCTGAACTGGCGACCGGAACGTTTTACCTGTTGATGATTGCGCTGGGGGCCGTGGCAGGCGCTTTGGCGGCACATGCCGGACTGGGTACAGAGGTGCAACTCAGTGCCGCGGCCGTGGTGGCGGCGCTCACTGCCGGTGGCTGGTATGCCTGGAAACGTCGGCGTCAGCAGCGCCTGGGTGATCACCCTTTGGGCACCCAGTCGGCGCCCGACCTGGAATTGGATCTGGGCCAGGTGGTGCAAGTCAGCGCCTGGGAAAGTGATGGCACCACCCATGTGTCTTACCGTGGCGCCCCCTGGCGTGCCCGTTTGAAACAGCCTTCGGGCACCACGTTGCCCGAGGCGGGCACCTATCGCATCTGCGCCATGCAGGGCAATCTCCTTCTTCTTGAAAAGGTCTGACAACATGGAAATCGCCATCCTCTTTCTCATCATCGCTGTGGTCTTTGTGGTGCAGTCCGTCAAGGTGGTGCCGCAGCAAAGCGCCTGGGTGCTGGAGCGGCTGGGCAAGTACCACGGCACGCTGACGGCCGGCCTCAACGTCGTCCTGCCCTTCATTGACCGTGTGGCCTACAAGCACTCGCTCAAGGAAGTGCCGCTGGACGTGCCCAGCCAGGTCTGTATCACCAAGGACAACACGCAGTTGCAGGTGGACGGCATCCTGTACTTCCAGGTGACCGATGCGATGCGCGCCAGCTATGGCTCGTCGAACTACATCGTCGCCATCACGCAACTGGCCCAGACGACGCTGCGCTCGGTGGTGGGCAAGATGGAGCTGGACAAGACGTTTGAAGAGCGCGACCTGATCAATGCCGCCGTGGTGAATGCGCTGGACGAGGCCGCGCTGAACTGGGGCGTGAAGGTGCTGCGTTATGAGATCAAGGACCTGACGCCACCGGTTGAAATCTTGCGCGCCATGCAGGCTCAGATCACGGCCGAACGTGAGAAGCGTGCCTTGATTGCGGCTTCGGAAGGTCGCCGCCAGGAGCAGATCAACATCGCCACGGGTGAACGTGAGGCTTTCATTGCCCGCTCCGAGGGCGAGAAGCAGGCCGAGATCAACAAGGCACAGGGTGAAGCTGCGGCCATCACCGCCGTGGCCGATGCCACCGCCGATGCGATTGCCAAGATTGCCGCGGCCATTCGTCAGCCGGGTGGGCAGGAAGCCGTGAACCTGAAGGTGGCCGAGAAGGCAGTGGAGGCCTATGGGCAACTGGCGCAGAAGAACAACACGATGATCGTGCCGGGCAATATGAGCGAAGTGTCGGCCCTGATCGGCACTGCCATGACCTTGCTGAAGAAGCCAGGTCAAGCCTGATCTGGATGTAATGCGCAGGAGAGTTGAATGAGCGTGGCCTTGACGCCTGGGCGCAATGTGTTGGGTGGGCCTTTGCGGGCCTGCTCGTATGACCCTGTGACGGGGTTCTTTCGGGATGGGTGTTGCCGCACGCGCGGCGACGACATGGGCCGTCATGTCGTGTGCGCGCGCATGACCCAGGCGTTTCTGGATTTTTCGCGCAGTCGGGGCAATGACCTGAGCACCCCGCACCCGGAGTGGCGCTTTCCCGGCTTGAAACCCGGCGACCGTTGGTGCCTGTGTGTGCACCGTTGGCGGGAAGCCTGGGAGGCGGGTGTGGCACCGCCTGTGTCGCTGGAGGCCACGCACGAGCAGGCCTTGGAGGTCGTCACGCTGGACATGCTGAAGTCGGCGGCGCTGGAGTCGGGCAAGCCGGCGTTCTGAGTTGGCTGGCCGTTGAACCTGGAGTTGTCCATCGCTCCTGTGACAGCAGCGCTCGTCTGCATCTTTTTGTCATCGCCTGCCCGCTCGTTGCATTGCCGACGCACGCCTTGGTGATGGGCTTTGGCTGTGACCCGCCCCCCATTCACGGAAGCTGGACACGGTACTGCTCAAAACCCGTCGAAGCATCGCTGGCGGTCGCACGACTGACCGTTTTCCTCGCATCCCTTTGAGTCGTGGATTGATGGATGAGGGTTTACGACCGGCCGCTGTCCTCGGGCACCTTTCGAAACGGTGCATTTTCAACGCCTGTTGGGGGATGTTACGCAACAGCGTCGGGGCACCCTGAGGGCATCCGTTTACCATTTGTCCAGTGGCAGGCAACATCAAATGCTGCCCCATCGGATTGAAAAAAACATGCTGCCCTCGTCTGATCACTGCTTCACCGGAGCCCTTGAGTGAGGCTCAAGACAGTCTCCAGAACCCTGTTCCTGGGCGTTTTGCTGGCCTTGCTGGCCAATTTTGTCTTTTTGATACTGA
>JAGOKC010000056.1 GCA_017994835.1 Aquabacterium sp.
AAACCATAGCCTTCTTCCTCTCGGACCACGATGCCGGGTACGGCTTTCAGGGCGTCCTGCGTCGAGGCCGGTTGTGCGAGCTCAAGGTCCTGCTTGCTCAGGCGGCTGACCGAGCCGGGTTGCTTGCCCATGGCGCGTTCGCCTTCGCCCACCACGGCAATGGTCGGTAACTCGACTTCACGCGCATGAAGCTGAGGCGAGAAGCCCAGGGCGGCAGCCACCAGCAAACAGAGTTCTGTCTTCCTGGGGGCCTCGACCCGGCAGGCTTTGTACGGAGTCAAACAACGCATGTGCAACCTTGTGGTGAAAACTGAAGCAGCTCTTTTGAGCAAGGATGCAAATCATAATGCGAGGCATTCCCATTCACTCATGTGCGCACCTGAACTTCGATCTCGTTTGACGTGGCGCAAGTTGGGCTCGCGCGCGCACTGGCCGATGCCATCACAGCGCTCAAGGCTTTTGTGACTGCTTGAGACTGGTTATATTGGTCTACAAATTAAATCAAACGGGGTGCAACATGACAGAGCAGCGTTATCGACACGAGATGCGTCGCATGATTGACCGGGCCTTGCAGTTGCTGGAGCGCGGCGAGCTCACCTGGAAGGCCGTCGCTCAATGGTTTGAAGCCTATCGGGTGCCGTTTGAGGGCACTTGCCGGGTGCTGTCGCCTTACGCCAGAAAGTAAAGCGCGTCGCACCGTGTGCTGTCACGCGGCGCAAGCTGTGCACTTTTGCCACGCCTGCTGACGGTGAGGTGCGATGTCTTGCACGACCTTGCCGTATTTCCGCGTCCGTTCGTTCCACCAACCGGCCATTCGGGTAAATTGAATCGGCTGAATTGAACGCAGAACGGAATCACAACATGAAGCTGGACGACATTCGGGTGGCCCCCAAGCTCTGGGGCACCATCATGGGCTTGCTGATCGTGATGCTGGCTGCGGCGGCGTTCACCCAGAACCGTGCCAGTGTGGCCATGCTGGCTGCCCTGGAGGCGGTCGAGAGCAGCGAGCAGGCCATCACCCGCGCAGTGCGCTGGAAGGGGCTGACCGAGGTGGTGATCGAGCGCACGGCCGCTGGCATCAACGTGCCTGATCCGGCCGCTGAAAAGGCCTTGACCGAGCGCACGGCCGTCAATTCAGCCGCCATCAACGAGCTGCAACAGGCCATTCAGCAAGGGCTTGAATCGGACGCTGAAAAGCAGGCCTACAACGACATCATCGAGGCGCGTCGCGTTGCGTTGGGTTTGCTCACCCAGGTCAGTGCCGTCAAGGCAACGGGCGATGGGGCCGCCATGCTGCGCTTCACCGAAGGCGAATTCAACCCGGCTGCCGCACGTTTGCTGGCCACGCTGGAGGCTTTCATCAAGGTGCAGGAACAGGACCGTGATGCCGCGATTGAACGCATGCATGAGGCGCGCTTCAAGGTGGCCATCATGGGTTTGATTGCAGCAGCGTTTTTGCTGGCCGTGGCGGTCAGCCTGACTTTGCTGCTGATCCGTTCGATCGTGCATCCCTTGAAGCAGACCATGGCGGTGGCCAAGGCCATCAGTGACGGTGATTTGACGCAAGACCTGCACACCCATCGGCATGATGAGTTCGGTGATTTGCTCAAGGCTTTCGCCGAGATGAGTGCGCGTTTGCGCAGTCTGGTGGCCGAGGTGCGCGGTGGCGTGGATTCGGTGTCCACGGCATCGAACGAGATTGCCAATGGCAACCAGAATCTGTCATCGCGCACGGAGCAAACGGCTGCCAACCTGCAGCAGACCGCTGCCAGCATGGAGCAGTTGACCAGCAATGTGACGCAGTCGGCCGAAACGGCTCGTCAGGCCAACCAGTTCGCGCTCAACGCCACGCAGGCGGCCACGCGTGGCGGCGAGGTCATGGGCAATGTGGTCAACAGCATGCAGCACATTTCTGACAGCTCGCGCCGCATCTCCGACATCATCGGGGTCATTGATGGCATTGCGTTCCAGACCAACATTCTGGCCTTGAACGCCGCGGTCGAAGCCGCCCGTGCTGGTGAGCAGGGACGTGGTTTTGCGGTGGTGGCCAGCGAGGTGCGTAACCTGGCGCATCGCAGTGCCGAGGCCGCCAAGGAGATCAAGACGCTGATTCAGCGTTCGGTGGAGAGCGTGGAGTCGGGCTCGCAGCAGGTGAGCGAGGCGGGCACGGCCATGCAGGAGATCGTCTCGGGGGTCAAGCGCGTGGGCGACCTGATTGCCGAGATTTCGGCTGCGGCCAGCGAGCAACAGCAGGGCATCAGTCAGGTGAATCAGGCTGTGGGTAATCTCGACCAGATGACGCAGCAAAATGCGGCTTTGGTGGAGGAGTCAGCCGCGGCCGCCGGGGCTTTGAGCCAGCAAGCGGGCAAGCTGGGCGAGGTGGTGTCACTGTTCAAGATTGGTGGCGGGGGCACGTTTGCTGCGGCCGCTGCGCAGGGCGCACCACGGGTCTCGGCAGTGAAGGTTGCCACGGCGACGAAGCCAGCAGCACGCCCTGCGCCTGCAGCAAGTCCCGCACCCGTGAAAGCGGCCAGAAAAGCCCCAGCTGCTGCCCCCATGCCAGCACCTGCGCCGCGTGCACCGAAGGCGGCTGTGGTGGACGATCAGGATTGGGAGACCTTCTGATTGTCCGCACCGGCGCATGCGTATGCGCATAATGGTCAACGGCTTTCAAGGAGAACCGAGCTTTGCCAGTTGCCACACGACGTGAAGATGAGGACGGGGACGACATTGAAGCCGTGCCGTTTCAGGGTTTGCTGCGCTACGAGCGTCAGGTGCCGGTGCGACAGGTGTCGTACTACATCTGTGGCGAGTTGAGAGAGCCGCAGTACTACACCGAGCTGTTCTTCACGCTGCGCACGGCCAGCGAAACCGATCTGATCTACCTGCACCTGAATTCACCTGGCGGTGACTTCAACACGGGCCTGCAGATCATCAACAACATTGCAGCCTCCAGTGCGCGGGTGGTGACGATTCTGGAAGCGCGCGCGTATTCAATGGCCGCCCTCATTTTTTTGAGCGGCGACGAGTTGTTCGTGCATGACAACTGCCAGCTGATGTTCCACACCTATTCGGGCATCTTTGCGGGCAAGGGCAATGAGCAGCAGGCCGAGATTGCGGCGGTGGGGCGTTGGTTCGAGAAGGCGATGCGCCGCATCTGCACCCCGTTCCTGACCGATGACGAGGTGGACCGCATTCTCAAGGGGGCGGATTGCTGGATTGATTCTGACGAGATCAGTCGCAGGTTGAGTCGCAAGACGACGCCCGCCCGAGCGCGCAAGCCGGCTGCAAAAAAGACGCGTGTGACCGTCAGCGCCAAGGGCTGAGTCACTGTAGCAACAACCAGTCCTCGAACAAGACGCCTTCAATGCGCTGAGGCAACCCTTGCTGGGTGAGGTAGTCGTTGAGTGTGTACTGGATGTGCCCGCCCATTTCGACCATGCTGCCGGGCGCGGCGAGGTCTTGGTGGGTCAGGTCTGTGGCCATGGTTTCAACCAGGCTGCGAAAGGCGGGCACGTAGGGGCCGAGCACTTTCTGGTCCTTTTCATTCTGCAGTTGCAGGTCGAACTTGACGGCCAGCACGCTGCCATCCGACATCTTGGTTTCGATCTTGTCGATGCTGAGGTAGATGGGAACGGGGCGCGCCTGTTCGGCAGGGGTTTGCGCAAACTTTTGCCATCCCCAGACGGCGAGCGCAATGCCGCCGATCAGGATCACGGCCGCGAGGATCACGATCCAGACGCTGCGGTTGTTGTCCGACTGGGCGGTGGCGACGCTCATCCAGCAATCTCCTGTTGATTCAAGCATTCACCTTACACCCGCTTGGCGATTGATCCAGGCGGGGCGGGCTGGCAGGCGGGACTATGTCACGGGTGACACGCTTGTTTCAAGACAGCCAGGCAGGCTGGTCGGTGGGGGCTTGCAGCAATTCGATTTGCTGGTGCAGCAGGTCGGTTTGCTGCTGCCAGTAGTTGCTGCTGCCAAACCACGGAAAGGCGGCGGGGAAGGCCGGGTCAACCCAGCGGCGTGCCAGCCACGCGCTGTGGTGCAGGATGCGCAAGGTGCGCAGGGGTTCGATCAGGCGCAGCTCGCGCCAGTCAAACTCCGCCACGGTTTCATAGCCATCGAGCAGGGCGTCGAGCTGGCCACGGCGATCGGCCT
Organism: Aquabacterium sp.; assembly: GCA_017994835.1. Taxonomy (GTDB): domain Bacteria; phylum Pseudomonadota; class Gammaproteobacteria; order Burkholderiales; family Burkholderiaceae_C; genus Aquabacterium. The sequence continues at coordinate 4,162 of JAGOKC010000056.1, forward strand.
CGTTGCCGCTCAGCAGCATCCAGAAGTCTTGCACGGCGGGGGCCATGCAGGCATCGTCCAGGTCCACAAAGTGTGGGCCGTCCGGCGTCCACAGCACGTTGCCGGGGTGGCAGTCGCCATGGACGCGACGGTAGCGCAGGTCGGGGATGCGGTCGAAGGCGGCTTGCGCGAGGTCGAGCGCCTGGTCGGCGGCGGCCAGCCAGCGTGGGGCTTGGTCGGGGGGCAGAATGTCGTGCGCCACCAGCCAATCGCGGGCGCTGCGTCCGGTCTGGTCCACTTCCAGGCGCAGCCGGTGGGTGAAGGGCTGTTCGGCCCCTACGGTGTGCATGCGCGCCAGAAAGCGGCCCAGCCAGCGCAGCACGTCCGGGTCTTCGAGTTCGGGGGGGCGGCCGCCACGGCGAGGGGCCACGGCCACGCGGTGCCCGTGGAAACTGCCCAGGGTAGGCGGGGTGCCGAGCAGTTGCGCGCCTTCGGTGTGGGTGTCTGCCAGGGTGAGCGGGGGCACGGCTGGCACTTCGGCATCGGCCAGCGCCTGGGTGAAAGTGTGTTCTTCCAGGATCTGGTCGTTTGTCCAGCGGCCGGGGCGGTAGAACTTGGCGACCACGAAACCGCCATCGTCCAGGCCGACCTGGAAGACGCGGTTTTCGTAGGAGTTCAGCTGCAGCATCCGACCGTCCACCGCCTGGCCGAAGGCCTCCAGGGTGTCGAGGACGAGGTCAGGCGTGAGGTCAGCGTATGGGGTGTCGGCGGCGTGCATGCCGCATCTTAGGCGAGGTGCGGGCTCAGTCGAGCTGGGCGGCGTTGCACATGGCCTTGAGGATGGCACCGTTCAGGTCCGGGAAGGTCAGCAGCAGCTTGTCGGCAACTTCCTTGATGTCGTAGATGATGCCGGCTTCGATGGCCTGCACCAGCTCGAAATAGGGTTCGTAAGGGCCGGACTGATCGACCAGGGCCTGGAACACGCGCTCGGGTACCGGAATGGTTTTGAGCAGTTCGCTGAAGGGTTGGCGGAACATGCGGTCGAGCAGCGAGAACACGCCACAGATGAACAGCTCGTTGCGCATTTCGTCGTCGCCGCTGATCTTGGCGAGCTCTTCCATCAGCATGCCCCGGCGCACGGCGGCAAACATCACCGGGCGCATGTTCGGGTCTTTGCTGGCGGTGGCCAGCAGCAGGGCCAGCCAGCGCTTGAGGCGCTGGTAACCCAGGATCATGATGGCGTGGCGGAAGGAGCTGATCTCGACCGACAGGCCAAAGGCCGGCGAGTTGATGTAGCGCATCAGCTTGAAGGCCAGCGGGGGGTCGCGCTTGAGGGTGTTTTCGAGGTCGTCGATGTCCTCGCCACGGTGCAGTTGGTCGATCAGTTGCACGATCACCTGCAGCGCGGGCTGGTCGGCGGGTTTGCTGGACTGGTCGATGACGTTGTCGATGGGCCAACCCAGTACGGCGATGGCACCTTTGCGGAACGACAGTTCCATCTCTTCGATGCTGGTGATGCCGACCTGTGCATGGCTGATGCTGCGGATGGTGCCTTCGGGCGCGACGCTGGGCTGGTTGGGGTTGCCGAGCTGGATGCGGCGGTCATCGGTGTAGTCGATGAGGGCGTGCTTGAAGCAGGGCAGCACTTCGCGTGGCAGTTCTTGCAGCGGGCGGCCTTTGAGCAACAGCGTGTTGCGGCGCTCGTGCAAGGCCAGCAAGGCCGCGCTGTTGGCAGCATCACTGGCCATGAAGGCGGGCACTTCAATGTAGATGTGTCCGGGAATTTCGGCTTGCAGCAGGTCTTGCAGCAGGCTTTCGCTGGCAACGTTCAGCCACAGTTGCTGTCCACCTTCGGGCCAGGTGTCTGCCAGCACAGTGAGCAACGCGGAGGCGTTGAGGGCCGTGTCCTGTGTCAGTGGCATCACGGTCAGGCGCGTGGCGATGACGGTGCGGTTGCGGTCGATGACGGGGCTGTAGGCGAGGGCGGTCTGACCCAGGATCGGATGGTTCATGGAGGCGACGCAGCGAGAATAGGGTTCAGTTAATGTACTGGAATAGCGACATTTTCTGCACCGATGCGTAGCTTTGAAGTGCGGCTTCGTACCCGGTTTGCTTGTTTTGGAAGTCAGAGATGGCGCGCACCATGTCCAGGTCTTCGGCGTTTGATTTTTCGCTCTGAGCGGCCAGCCTGCCATCGGACAGGCGCGACTCGATCCCGTCGAGCCGGTTGAGCATTTCACCCGACTGCGAGCGTGCTGTCTGGAATTGCCCCAGGGCGCGGTCCATGCGGGCCAGGCCGGTGGTGACCGTATCGACGATGTTGGTACCCGCTTCCAGGCCGGCAATGGCGTCGTCCAGGGCAGTGAACAGGCTGAATTGTTCGGGCGGACCAGCGGGCAGGTCGCGGTTGATCTCCATCCAGATCTTTTGCCCGTTCATGGTCAGGTTGATCTGTTCGGTGGAGGCGGCCAGCACCTCGCCGGCGGTGCCGTTGAAATTGACGACGCCTGCGGTTTCGGTGAAGGGGGCGGTGGTGGAGCCTTTGCCGCCAAACACGTAGCCGCCCCCGCCGTCGGGTTGGTTGGCGACCGACACCAGTTGCTTGCGGAGCTCGCGCAGCTTGGTGGCGAGCGCTTCTTGTTCACCCTGGCTGTAGGTGCCGTTGCCAGCGGCCACCAAGGTTTCGCGTGCGGTCTGCATCAGGTCGATGGCGTTGCCCAGACCCGATTCGGCCAGGGTCATGGCGTTGCGGCTGGCGTCCACAGCGCGTTGATCGGCATCGGCGCGGGCGATTGAGGCCAGGGCGCGCTCGGCCCGTGCGGCGGCGGTCGGGTCGTCGCTGGCGGCGTTGACGCGTTTGCCCGAGGTGAGCTGCGTTTGTGCGGTGCTCAGTTCCTGCTGGCGCTGCTGCAGGTTGTTGATGGATTGTTCGTAGCGGAATGCTGTCGAGAGTCGCATGATCACGCTCCTTAACGAGAGATGTTGAGCAGGGTGTCAAACACGGTCTGGGCCACCTGCAGCACTTTGGCCGCAGCCTGGTAGCTTTGCTGGTACTGGATCAGGTGGGCGGCCTCTTCGTCGAGGTTGACCCCGGCTCCGGCGCTCAACAGCTGTTTGGAGTTGTTCTCCAGTGTGCTGGAAATGTCGGAGGCTGTGCGACCGTTTTGCACCAGCACCCCCACGTTGCCGATCATCTGTGAGTAGGCGTCGGTCAGGGTGGAGGGGGGCAGGTTGTTCAGCGTGATGATGTTTTGATCACGCAGGGCCAGCATGTTGCGGGCGTTGGTGTTGTCGCTGACGCTGAACGGAACGCCCGAGGCGGCAATCTGATCAGGGTTGAGTGCGGCCACCTGGATGCTGTTGGCATTGAGCGGTGGCCCACCGATGAAGATGTCCGTCCCTGGCACGCCCGTCGCCGAGTGTCCCAGTGCGTGCTGGGCGTTCACCGCCGTCGCGAAGTCGGTCACGAAGGCTTCCAGATCTTGCCTGGTGGCAGCCAGATCCACATCTTGAAAAGACAGCAAACCTTGCAGCGCCCCACCCGTGATCTGGCTGGAATCCAGAATGCGGTTGTTGGGCAGACTTGGATTGCTGGGGTTCGGGGTTTGCAGTGCCACGCGGCCAAGCGCACTGTCAGCGGGGTCACGCACCACGGCAAGCGTTTGGGCGCTGTTGCTCAACACCAGCAGTTGCCCCCCGCCCATGAACACACTCATGCTGCCATCGTCGGCCTCGACCGTTTTGACCTGCACCAGTTTGTTGAGCTCATTGATCATCATGTCGCGACGATCCAGCAGGTCGTTGGGGGTGTGCCCACTGCCCTTGTAGGTGGCAATGCTCTGGTTCACTTCAGCGATGTTGCGGGTCAGGCTGTTGATCTGTTCAACGTTCAGGGTCAGGTCGGACACCACGCCGCTTTGCAACTGGGTGAGCTGCTGATCGGAGGTGTGAACACGGCTGACCCATTCCTGTGCCTTGGCCAGCGTGACCTGGCGAGCCGACATGTCAAGCGGCTGGTTGGACACATCCACAAAGGCGTTGAGGAACTGTGTGGCGGCATAGCCCAGTCCTGATTCGCCCAGAGGCAAGGTGTTTTCAAGCTGTTCGAGTTTGCCCAGGCGGGTCGCGTCGGCTGCGGCCGACGAGGTGTTCATGTTGTTTTCTTTGGCCAAGACCTCATTGGCGGCGCGCGACACCGTGGTCAGCCTCACACCACGGCCAAAGAAGCCTGCACCCGTGAAAAGCCCGTCTTCGGTTGCCAGTTCGACGCGCTGGCGCGAATAGCCCGGCGTGTTGACGTTGCTGATGTTGTGGGCAGTGGTGTCCAGCATGGCCCGTGAGGCGTTCATCGCCCCCGTGCCCAGCGAGAAAAGTCCGGATCCCATGCGTGTCTCCTCTCAGGCGTCAAGCCGAGCGCTGTTGCAAACGCAGGGCAGTGTTGATCACCTGGGTCAGCTTGTCGGCATAAGCCGGGTCAGTGGCGTAACCACCGCGTTGCAGACCTTGGGCGTACGCCCGCACAGAGTCAGCCTGAGCCACAGCCTGACTGTAGCGTGGGCTCTGGCTGAGCAGGCGACCGTGGTCCTTGAAGGCGTCTTCGTACGAGTCATACGCACGGAATTTGGCGGTGACCTTGCGGGCCACACCGCCGATGTATTCGGTGGTGGTGACCTCGGCGACCTTGCCCTTCCAGTTTGCCGTGGCCTTGATGCCGAACAGGTTGTGGCTGTTGCTGCCGTCGTTGGCGCGGATTTCGCGCTTGCCCCAGCCGGACTCCAGCGCGGCTTGGCCCAGGATGTTGGCAGCGGGAATGCCGGTGGCGCGCTCGGCCGCATCGGCCGCGGCCTGGTGCTTGCGCACAAAGCTTTCGGCCGGGTTGAGCTTTCGGCCTGGGTTGGACTCAATGCTGTCCAGCCGCGTCGCAGCGGTCAGCGTTTGCCTGGGCAGACGGGCCTCCAGGGTGCGGTTCAGTGGCAAGTTGGCGGGTGCTGCCTCTGGGCTCACGCCCATCTGGCGAGACAACTGGCGCTCGATCAATTCGCTCAACCCGCGTGGCAGACCCGCCATTTGCTGGGCCAATTGCGTGTCGAGCATGCTGGTGCCCATTTCCGTGCCGGAGTTGTCGAGCATGCCGCTGGACATGGTCGTGGCGCGCATGCTCTTCATCAGCTCCTGCATGAACAGACCTTCGAGCTGGCGGGCCGTTTCCTTGATGGTGCTCTGGCTGGCGGCGTTCTGGCCCGACGCGGTTTTGAGCCGGTCCAGCGAACGCAGGTCCATGGTCAGGCCGTTGTGCTGGCCTGAAAGCGTGGGGCTGCTCATCAGATCACCTCCAGTTCTGCATTCAGGGCACCGGCCACCTTCATGGCCTGCAAGATGGCCAGCAGGTCCTGAGGATTGGCACCCAGGGCGTTCAGCGCCTTGACCACATCGGTGAGTTTGGTGCCCGCTGGCATCTGGATCAGGGCACCGGGTTCCTGGTTGAGCTGGATATTGGATTTCTCGGTCACCACGGTTTGCCCCTGCGACAGCGGGTTGGGCTGGCTGATGACGGGCGTGGAGCTGATGGTGACCGACAGGTTGCCGTGCGCCACTGCGCAGGCACCCACTGTCACGGCCTGATTCAGCACCACCGAGCCGGTACGGGCATTGATGACCACGCGCGCGGCGGGGGCGGCCTGGTCGATGCTGAGGTTTTCCAGGTCGGCGATGAAGGCCACGCGTTCACCCGGTTGCATGGGCAGCTTCACGGCCACGGTGCGACCGCTGATGGCCTCGGCGCTACCGGCACCTTTGACGCGATTGATGGCGTCAGCCACCTGACGCGCGGTGTTGAAGTCGTCGGCACGCAAATCGTATTGAATGACGCTGCCCTGCAGCCACGGCGAGGGCACGCTGCGCTCCACGGTGGCCCCTTCGGGGATGCGGCCAGCGCTCAGGTGATTGACCTGCACCTTGGAGCCACCGGCCGATGCCCCCGCACCGCCCACGATCACATTGCCTTGTGCCAGCGCATAGATTTGCCCGTCAGCGCCCTTGAGCGGGGTGGCGATCAGGGTGCCGCCGCGCAGCGACTTGGCATTGCCCATGGAAGACACGTTGATGTCGATGCCTTGTCCGGGCTGTGCAAAAGGGGGCAGGGAGGCCGTGACCAGCACGGCGGCCACATTCTTGAGCTGCATGGCGGCACCAGCGGGCATGTTGATGCCCATCTGCTGCAGCATGGCCTGCACGCTCTGCGTGGTGAAGGGGGTCTGGGTGGTCTGGTCGCCGGTGCCATCGAGGCCCACCACCAGGCCATAGCCCATCAACTGGTTGGCGCGAACGCCCTGAACGGCGGCAATTTCCTTGAGCCGAACGGCCTGCGCCTCCAGCGGCCACCACGACAAGGCCGAGGCGGCCACGAAGGCCAGTGCGATCAGCGGCTTGGTGAGGGTGGTGGTGGAAGTCATGGGCCGAATCCTTTGAGGGGTCGGCTCCATTTTGGAGAACTTTAGAACGGGGCAATGCTTAAAAAGAACCGCCCAAGCCATCCAATTCCTTGCGACTCCTGCTGTGCGCCCTGTCCACGCTGCTCCAGTCGCACGTTGGCAACCTGGGTGGATGCAACGAGGTTGCCCGGTCGGATGGTGACGGGGTCGATCTGACCCGAGAAACGCAGGATGTCGACGTTCGAGCCGACACCGATCTGCTTCTCGCCCGACACCACCAGGTGCCCGTTGGGCAGCACGTCGATGACGGTGGCGGTGATCACGCCCTTGAACTCGTTGTCGCTGGTGGCGTTGCCTTTGCCGCTGAAGTTGTTGCTGCTGGAGGCGGAGGCATCCAGATTGGGCAAGTCAGCGTCAATTTTGGACAGAATGCTTGCGCCCAGCGGCATCTTGGTTTTGGCCGACAGCGAGCCGCCCTTCTGGATGCTGTTGGTCTTGGACTGCGAGGCTTCGACCACCTCGTCGATCTCGATGGTCACGATGTCGCCCACCATGCGCGCACGATGGGTTTCGTACAGCGGACGGTAGCCTGCACTTTGAAAAATGGCCCCATTGGTGGCAGGTTGCTGAACGACGGCCACCGGACGAGTCTGTGTGGGTTCGAGCACATCCACCTTCGGGTTGAGCGTGACGCACCCACCCAGCAGCAAGCCGGGCAAGACCGCCAGTGCGAGCAAGGGGCGGGCGTACTTCATCACAGTTGCCCCAGCTTTTGCAGCATCTGATCCGAGGTCTGGATGGCTTTGGAGTTCAACTCGTAAGCGCGTTGCGTCTGGATCATGGTGACCAGCTCTTGCACCACGTTCACGTTAGACGACTCCAGAAAGCCCTGCGACAGTGAACCGAAGTTTTCGCTGTTGGGGCTGCCGGATTGTGGCGTTCCCGAGGCGGCGGTTTCAGAAAACAGGTTCTGGCCCAGCGGGTCGAGACCGGCCGGATTGATGAAGGTGGCCAACTGCAACTGCCCCAACTGCTGAACGGCGGTTGAGCCCGGCACCGTGACTGTGACGGTGCCATCGTTGCCAATGGTCAGATTCTTGGCGTTTGCGGGCACCGTGATGCCTGGTTGCAGCAGATAGCCATTGTTGGTGACGACCTGCCCGTCGGCGTTGAGCTTGAACGAGCCATCACGGGTGTAACCCGTCGTGCCATCGGGCATGGTGATCTGGAAGAATCCGTCACCCTGAATGGCCAGATCCAGGCTGTTGGACGTCTGTTGCAGCGAGCCTTGCGTGAACTCACGCGAGGTGGCCACCGTGCGCACCCCCAGGCCCACCTGCAAGCCGGTTGGCAATTGGGTCTGCTCGGAGCTGTTGGCACCGCTTTGTCGCAGGGTCTGGTACATCAGATCCTCAAACTGAGCGTGCGACTGTTTGTAGCCCGTGGTCGAACTGTTGGCCAGGTTGTGAGAGATGTGATCCAGCTGGGTTTGCTGGGCATCCATGCCTGATTTGGAAATCCACAGTGAACGCATCATGGCCGTTCTCCTTTGAGGTCAATACGCAATGCGGGTTCAGTGTCGAGGCAATCAGCCAGCGTTGCTCAGTAATTGAGCGGCTGCTTTCTCGTCCTGTTCTGCGGTTTGCATCATCTTGATCTGCGCCTCGAACTGGCGGGCCGCCGTGATCATCGACACCATGGTCTCAATCGGGTTCACGTTCGAGCCTTCCAGCGCGCCGTCTTGCAACTGGGCGGTGGCGTCGGCAGGCAGGTCGCCGTCCGGCGAGCGAAACAAGCCATCATCGCCACGCACCAGCTTGGCTTCGGGCGTCACCAGCTTGAGTCGCCCCACCGGGGTGACGTTGCCGTCTTGCTGCCGCACGCTCACCGTGCCATCGGGCGCAATGTTGACTTTGGTGTCGGGGGGCAGGTTGATCGGGCCCCCATCGCCCATCACCGGCAGGCCGCTCTGGGTGAGCAAATTGCCCTGCGAATCGACCGCGAGCGAACCGGCGCGGGTATAGGCCTCGGTGCCATCGAGCCCCTGCACCGTCAGCATGGCCTTGCCACGCATCGCCACGTCCAGCGCACGGCCTGTGAAGTTCACCGGCCCGGCGCTGTCGTCGTAGCCCACCGTGGTGTCGAGCGCATACACGCGGGTGCTGGCACCGTCGCCGCGCACGGGCACGGCGCGCACCGCTTGCAACTCGGCGCGAAAGCCCGTGGTGCTCACGTTCGCCAAGTTGTGCGAGAGCACCTCCTGGCGCTGCATGTTCATCTTGGCGCCGGCCATGCTGAGGTAGATCATGCGGTCCATGATGGGCTCCTAAGTGCGATGTCAATCAGCGCAGGTTGACCAGAGTCTGCAGGACCTGGTCTTCGGTCTTGATCGTCTGCGCGTTGGCCTGGTAGGCACGCTGCGCCACGATCATGTTGACCAGCTCGCCAGTCAGGTCCACGTTCGACTCTTCCAGCGCGCCGCCTTGCAGCAGACCGAAACGGCCACTGCCAGGTTTGTCGATCAGCGGCGAGCCCGAGGCCGAGGTGTCTTTCCACTCATTGCCACCCACAGGCTGCAGACCTTGGGAGTTGGTGAAGCGCGCCAGACCCATCTGGCCACCCACCTCGGTCACGCCGTTGGTGTAGCGCACCAGCACCGAACCGTTCGAGTCGATCTGGAAGCTGGAGAAGTCGCCCTTTGGATAGCCGGTTTGCGACAACTCGTTGATGGTGGAGCTGCCTGCGTACTGCGTGACGCTGCTGAAGTCCACCGTCACGCCGGTGATCGCCGAGCGGGTACCGCTTGCCGGGATGGTCGGCAAGGCCACCGAAGCCAGCCCCACGCCGGTGGAGGTGACGCCCGCCCCATCGGTGATGCTGATGGGCAGGCTGGTGCTGGGGTCAAAGTTCATGGTGAACGAAGCTGCCCCGCCGTTCAGGTAGGTGCCCCCCACGGCCGTGAAGCCTTCCCACTGGTCGATGCCGCTCTTGCGGAAGTAGTACTCCAGCGGCACGGCTTCGCCTGAGGCGTCGTACAACGTCTGGGTGGTGGCGAACGAGAAAGTGCCCGTCACTGGCGGATATTGGGTCGCGTCGAACGGGGTGTCGATGGCGTCTGTGGCGTTCAGGTTCAAGTCAGCCGTGATGCGGGTGGTGGACTGGGCCGCACCGCCGGTCAGGTTCAGCTTGATGGGCTGGCTGTCGCTGCTCAACACCTTGTGGCCTTCGTTGTTGACGATGTAGCCACTGCTATCGACCTTGAACTGACCATTGCGCGAGTACAGGCGCTCACCAGCGGCCTGCAGGTTCTCCGTGCCGGTGACGGGATCCCAGCGCTGCACCATGAAAAAGCCATCGCCGTTGATGGCAATGTCCAGCGGGTTCGAAGTGGTGGTCAGGTTGCCCTGGGTGAACTGCTGCGCCACTGCGCCAATGCGCACGCCAATGCCGATTTTGTTGGTGCCGCTGCCACCCAGTGAAGCCGCATACATGTCGGCAAACTCCGCCCGCGAGGACTTGGCACCGTAGGTATTGGCGTTGGCCACGTTGTTGCCGATCACTTCCAGGCTTTTGCTGGAGGTGTTCAGACCGGAGAGACCTTGTTGGAAGCCCATGATGATGTCCTTTCAGGATCAGGAAACAGCCTTGACCTGGCTGTACGCGGTGCTGCTGCCGTTGCTCAATTCGAGCGTCAGCGTGCCGTTGGTCGTGTTGATGGCCTGCACCACAGACGTGGTCAGGGGGGTGGCCGTCACGGCCGTGTTGCCGCTGGCTGCGGTGACCTTGAAGCGCATGCCATCGGTGGACAAGCCTTCTGGCGGCGTCCACTCAAAGCCCTGACGGCCTGCACTCTTGTTGGTTTGCGTCACGGTATCGACCACCACACCCGCCGAGCTGAGAATCTCGATCTGCACCTTGCCGGCATTGGCAGCGAGTTCGTAGCCACCACCTGCCTTGCCGGTATCGGCGTTCAGGGCCAGGTTGTTGCCTTCCAGCAGCACCGCATGCCCCACCAGGCTGGCACCTTGGAGCATCTGCATCTGGGCCAGGCTGCTGCCCAGACCCGAGACGGTGTTATTGAGCTTGTCGATGCCCGTCACCGTGTTGATCTGCGCCATCTGGCTGGTGACCTGGGCGTTGTCCATCGGGTTGAGCGGATCCTGGTTCTGCATCTGCGTTACCAGCAGCTTCAGAAAGCGGTCGGATGCCTCGTTGGCGGCGGCGGTGGCACTTTGGGCGCTGGTGGCCTTGTTGGTGCCGGTGGCACCCGAAGTGCCTGAGATTGCGGAGGTGGTCATGGGATGTCCTTGTTTCAGTTGCCCTGACCCATCTGCAGGGTCTTCATCAACAGCGACTTGGTCGTGTTCATGACCTCGATGTTGTTCTGATACGAGCGGGAGGCCGAGATCATGTTGACCATCTCTTCCACCGAGTTGACGTTGCTGTAGGTGACGTAGCCATCGGCGTCAGCCTGCGGATGTTTGGGGTCGTGAATGCGGCGACCGGGGGTGTTGTCTTCGGTCACCTGACTGACGCTGACACCTGCCGTGCCTGGGCCACCCATCGGCGTGGTGGTGAACACCACCTGACGGGCCTTGTAGGCCGAGCCATCGGGGCCGGCCACCGTGTCGGCGTTGGCCAGGTTGGAGGCCACCACATTGAGGCGCTGCGACTGTGCACTGACGGCACTGCCGGCCACGTTGAAGATTTTGAACATCGACATGATGGGCTCCTGTTCCGTTCGCGTCACTGACCCGTGATGGCCGTGTTGAGGGTGCGCATCGACGAGTTGATGAAGCGCAGCGTGGCCTCATAGCGCACGGTGTTGTCGGCGAAATTGGCCCGTTCGCGGTCCATGTCCACGGTGTTGTTGTCCAGATTGGCCTGCGTGGTGGGGGCGTAGGCGAGGTCGGTGCTGGCCCCACTGCCCGCCAGTTGGCCATTGCGCTGCAGGTGACTGGCGTTGCCCACATTCATCGACAGGCGTGGTGCGGACAGACCACTGGGGCCGGTCGAGGCCTGTCCCGTCGCGCTCTTGAGGGCGGTGGCGAAGTCGAAATCACGTGCCACATAGCCTGGCGTGTCGGCGTTGGCGATGTTGCTGGCGATCAGGCGTTGACGCTCCGACCGCAGCTTCAAAGCTTCGGTCTGGAAATTCAAGGCATCGGTCAGTCGGTTCAGCATGATCAGGGCCCTCCGGGGTGGGCAGCTCGCACGAATGGTGGCTATGAGAGGTATGTTGATCGCCCAGGGCGAAAACATGAGCCGGAATAAACAGACTTTCCCGGCGCATTTCACCGCCTGACTGCACGCTGCGCCGCGTAAAGTGGTGCTCACCATGCCCAAGTTCCACCTCATCTCCACCTTTGCTGCCCATGTGCCCGCGCACTGGCGGTGGTGCGTGTGGGTGTTGGGGTTGGCCCTGTGCCAGCCCGCGCTGGCCCAGACCGTGGCAGACACCAGCCCGCTGTCTGGCGTCGTCAATGCCTGGCTGCAAAGCCAGACACAGGCCAAGGCAGACACCTGGCCTGCTGACAAGGCCGCCGCCCCGCCCCGCATTGAGGTGCTGCTGGGTGAGCTCAACCCCCGTCTGAAACTTGCACCCTGCCAGAAAGTGGCCGCTTACATCCCACAAGGCCAGAAGCTGTGGGGCCGCACCAGGGTCGGCTTGCGTTGCGAGCAGGGTGCAGTGCGCTGGAACGTGTTCTGGCCCGTGACCGTCAAGGTGTGGGGTTCAGGCTTGGTTCTGGCTGCAGCCATTGAGCCTGGCCAGCAGCTGGGCCCTCAGGACATCAAAGTGGCTGAGGTGGACCTGGCCGAAAGCACCTCTCCCCCGGTACTCGACCTGTCTGAGGCGCTGGGACGCCTGGCGCAACGTCGTCTGCCCGAGGGACACAGCCTGCGCCAGTCTGATTTGAAGGCACGGCGTTGGTTTTCTGCCGGGGATCCGGTACGATTGCACGTGAAGGGAGCCGGTTTCATGGCCGCTTCCGAGGGCACCGCTTTGGGGCACGGCGACGAAGGGCGATGCGCCCGGATTCGCACCAGCCAGGGCAGGGTGTTGTGCGCCTACCCGAAGGGCAATGGTTTGGCGGAAATCACATTGTGAAAATTGCCATCGCACCCGCAGCGCCACATGGCCCCCCTGAACCGGGGTTTCCTGCATTTCGGGCTAAAGTTCCTTCCGGTCACGTCGATAAAGCAGATGTGATCACCTGGGATCGGCCGGGTGCAAGGAGCAAATCATGAAAATTGGCAACCTTCTGGACAAGACCCTGACGGGTCTGAGTTCACGCACTGAAAGTCTCGGCGCAGGCAAGACTTCGGGCAAGGCTGCGTCGCTTGATGGCGGCGTGGGCAAGAGCGCCACGGTGTCCCTGTCGCAGGCCGCCAATTTGCTGTCCGAAGATCAGGCCACGTTCGATGCCGCCAAAGTGGCCCGCATCAAGCAGTCGCTCGACAACGGCACCTATCAGGTCAACGCCGGTGCGATTGCCGACAAGCTGATCGGCAACGCCAAAGAATTGCTGCAAGGCCGTCAGGGCTGAAACCTGACCGACCATGAACGGTGTGCCGCAACCCGATGACCGACTGACCAACGGGGTGACGCGCATCGAAACCGGTCTGAACGATCTGGATGCGGCCCTTGCTTCGGGTGACGCAGACCGCATCGAAGCCCAGGCCCGACAACTGCAACGTGCGCTCACCGATGGCCTTGCCACATTTCAGCAGGCCGCGCCCGATGCGCTGACGCCCGATCTGCGTCAACGCCTGCAACGCGCCCAGGCCCGCACCCAAGCACAGCAACAAGCCGTGCACCGCGTACTCGCCTCGGCAGGCCGAACCCTCGGGGCTTTGTTCCCCCCCGACGAAGCCGCCACCTACGGTGCCCTGGGCCAAAATGCCGCCGCCCGCGCTTTGGGCAAAGCCTACCGCTGAGCTTCAGGCGCGGCCTCTTCAGGCGTCCGGCTCGCTGGCCCCTTCCACAATCAACTGCACGCGCTGGCGTCCCTGGAACTCGTTCAGGTCGATGCGAAATGCCAGTTGTGTCTTGCTGGGCAAAGGCTCCGTCCGCCCAAACCAGATGCCATCACGCACCTGACCCTGCACGCGCAGGCTCAGCTTCATGTGGCGCTCACCCACCAGACGCTGGTTCAACACCTCGGCCACGTCACTGAACACGGGTGCTTCAAACCCCGGCCCCCATACGGCGCTATCAAGCTGAGACACAGTCTCGGCCGTGAACCACTGCGCATCCAGTGGGCCATCGGTGCTCAATTGGCGCAGCAACAAGCTGGGGTCCAGATCATCGTGGGCCACGCGCACCAACGCCGCTTCAAAGGTGTGGAAATCCTCCTCGGCGATGGTGCAGCCCGCCGCCATGGCGTGGCCGCCGAACTTGCGCAGCATTCCGGGGTGGCGCTTGCTGACCAAATCGAGCGCATCGCGCAGGTGAAAGCCCGCAATCGAGCGCCCCGAGCCCTTGAGCAGCCCGTCCTGTCCCAGCGCGAACACAAACGTGGGGCGGTGCAGGCGGTCCTTCAGGCGCGAGGCGACGATGCCGACCACGCCCTCGTGAAAGTCCGGGTCAAAAATCGCCAGGGCAGGGGGCGGGTCGCCCTC
>JAGOKC010000121.1 GCA_017994835.1 Aquabacterium sp.
CAACTACACCACGCGCGTGTTTTGCGGTGGTGAATTTGCCATCCCGCTGCCCAACAACGGCAAGGACGCCGACGCACCGGAAAAGTACCATTCGCTGTTTACCTGCGTGGACGCTGAATCGATGGAAGTGCGCTGGCAGGTGCTGCTCGACGGCAACTGCGACCTGGTGGCCTCCTCGTTTGACGGCAAGCTCGCAGCCACCAACCAGTACAACACCGAAGGCGGCATCCACTACGAAGACATGATGTCGGCCGAACGCGACGCCTGCACGTTCTTCCACATTGCACGCATCGAAGAAGCCGTGAAGGCGGGCAAGTTCAAGACCTTTGGCGACTCCAAGGTGCCCGTGGTCGATGGCACACGCGAATCGAACAAAGACCCCAAGACGGCGCTGACCGCCTACGTGAGCGTGCCCAAGAACCCGCACGGCGTGAATGCCACCCCTGACGGCAAATACTTCATCTGTGCCGGCAAGCTCTCGCCCACCTGCACCGTGATTGAACTGAGCCGCGTGCTCGACTGGTTCGACGGCAAGGCCGAAAAGCTTGACGACTCCATCGTTGCCGAGCCCGAAGTGGGCCTGGGCCCACTGCACACCGCCTTTGATGGCCGCGGCAATGCCTACACCACGCTGTTCCTCGACAGCCAGATGGTGAAATGGAACATTGAAGCCGCTATCAAATTCCACGCGGGCGACAAGAGCGTCAAGTACGTCGTCGACCGTCTGGACGTGCAATACCAGCCCGGCCACGTCAACGCCTCGCATTCTGAAACCGTGGCGGCCGATGGCAAGTACATGGCCGTAGGTTGCAAGTTCTCGAAGGACCGCTTCTTGCCCGTGGGCCCGCTGCACCCAGAGAACGAGCAATTGATCGACATCTCTGGCGACAAGATGGTGTTGCTGGCCGACCACCCAGTGCGTGGTGAGCCACACGACTTCATCATCTTCAAGCGGGACCTGGTGCGTCCAAAGCAGGTCTACTCGCATGACGACTTCCCGCTGGCCATCCGTGATCCGAAAGAAAGCGGCGTGTTCCGCAATGGTAAAAAGGTCACTGTCAAGATCACATCGCAGGCGCCAGCATTCAGCCTGCGCGAGTTCAAGCTGAAAAAGGGTGACGAAGTCACGCTGATTCTGACCAACCTCGACAAGATCGAAGACTTGACGCACGGCTTTGCCATTCCCAAATACAACGTCAACTTCATCGTCAACCCGCTGGAAACCGCTTCGGTGACCTTCATTGCCGACAAGCCCGGCGTGTTCTGGTGCTACTGCACGCACTTCTGCCATGCACTGCACCTGGAAATGCGCACGCGCATGATCGTTGAGGCCTAAGCCCTAGGCCAAAGAGTGGTGCCATGCAGGGCAATTGCATGGCACCACTACCACACAGGAAAGAGTGATGAATTTGTTACGCCAACGGTGCGCAGTCTTCGGGATTGCTTTTTTTATTCTCTTTGCCCTGTTCTCGCCGCGCGTGCAGGCCAATGCCTACGAGGCCGAGCTGCCCGCAGGCCTGGCCAGCGCCACCGACATGTGCGCACTGCTGCCGTGCACCGAAGTCTTCCCCGGTGCCACGCATTTTTCCGAACGCAAGGGCCAACCGCCCTACGTCGAGGCTTACGATAAAGCCGGTGCCGACAAAAAACTGCTCGGCTATGTGATGCTCTCTACCGACATCACTGACACACCCGCCTATTCCGGCAAACCGGTGGTAACACTCATCGGCATGGACACCAAAGGCATCTTTGTCGGTGTCAAGGTGCTCAAGCATTCCGAACCCATCCTGCTGCTCGGCATTCCCGAGTCGGCACTGCTCAATTTCAATGCCCAGTATCTGGGCAAATCCGTGGCCGACAAGATCGAAGTCGGCCAGTCGCGCCCTGATGAAGAAGTACTCGGGCTGGACGCCATCTCGGGTGCCACCGTCACCGTCATTGCCCAAAACCAGGTCATGATGGCCTCGGGCTCGGCCGTCGCCCGCCAGGTCGGAATTCTGGCGCCCACCGTGCGCGATCCGGCCCGTTACGTGGTTACGGGCAAGCGCTGGGGATGGGCTGAACTGGTCAAGCAAGGCGCAGTGCAGCGCCTGCGCGTGATGCCTGAACAGGTCGGTCTGGATCGCAGCCCCGACCCGTTCATCGAGCTGTGGTTTGGCGACCTGAACCAGCCCGACATCGGCAAAAGCGTGCTCGGCGAAAACAGCTGGAACAACCTGCGCCTGCAGCTCAAAGAGGGCGAGAGCGCGTTCTTCGTGGTGCGTACCGGTGGTGCCGAGTCATTCAAGGGCTCTGGTTTTGTGCGCGGCGGCCTGTACGACCGTGTGCAGGTGCGCCAGGGCGCCGACGCCTTCACTTTCCGTGACCTCGATGCCATGAACCTCTATGGCATTGAGGCCGCAGGCGCACCGTCGTTCAACGAGTCCGCCATATTCATCATTCGCTCACCCTCCTTTTCGGCCGCTTACCCCTGGAAGCTGAGCTTCCTGGGCAACCGGGTAGACCGCGCCACGGGAGCCCGCAGCTTCACCAGCTTTGACAGCCCCTACTGGTTGCCAGCCGAAACACTCGAAGGCGGACGCCCGAAGGTGGTCGAGCCCGACGCACCTTGGGTACGCATCTGGAAGACGCGTGCCGTCGAGATCGCACTGTTTGCAGTGCTTCTGGTCGCTGTCACGGTGGTCTATGCCTACCGCGAAAAACTCACGCGCCTGTCCACGCACAAGAACAAATGGCCGGTCAATGCCTTCAAGTACACCGCATGGGGCTTGAGCATCGTGTTCGTCGGCTTTGGTGCCATGGCGCAGCCGTCTATCACCCAGGTGCTGACCTGGTTCCATTCGCTGCTGTTCAAGTGGACGTGGTCGCTGTTCCTGTCTGACCCATTCATCTTCCTGTTCTGGATCTTCATCATCGTCACGGTGTTCCTGTTCGGGCGCGGGCTGTTTTGCGGCTGGATGTGCCCGTTCGGCTCGCTCTCCGAGGCCATCTACAAAGTGGCGCGCAAAGTGGGTTTCAAGCGCTTTCAGACGCAGCTGCCGCAAAAGTGGCATGACCGCCTCAAGTGGCTCAAATACGTCATCTTCTTCGGCCTCATCACCGTGTCGATGTTTTCGATGGGTCTGGCCGAAAAGCTCTCCGAGGTCGAGCCTTTCAAAACCACCTTCCTGGTGGGCGTCCAGAACCGCGCCTGGCCCTATGGCTTGTTCGTGGCCGCCATCCTGGGCCTGTCGATCTTCATCGAGCGGCCGTACTGCAAATACATCTGCCCGCTGGGCGCTTCGCTGGCCATGCCCAGCACCTTCCGCTGGTTTGGCCTCAAGCGCAAGCAAGACTGCAACAGCTGCAAGGCTTGCGCCGTGGGCTGCGGTGCGCAAGCCATTGATGCCGATGGCCGCATTGACCACCGCGAGTGCCTGCATTGCCTCGATTGCATGATTCTCTATACCGACACCAAGGGCTGCCCGCCGCTGGCCAAAGAGCGCAAGCGCCGCGAAAAAGATGGTCTGGAGATCACACCAATTGGTGCCAACGGCTACTTCATTCCAATCCATCCCGCGACCAGTTTCACCGAGCAGATCAGCGCCAAGGCCGCTCAGGGACCCGACCCGCGCATGCCCACAGCTCCCATGCTGCCCGCACACAAGAACGGCGCGCGCGGCCTGCAGTGGCTGTGGCTGGAACTGCGCGATCACCTGTGGCCCTGGAGCGTTGACGGCTGGCGTTCACAGCGTGCACTGCAAATCGCCGGTTTGTCGCTTGCCGTGGCCGCCACGGTGGCGTGGTTGATGACGGCCATGGGCACGCTGTCCTCAGGCGCCATCATTGGCTGGTGGTTTGGCTGGAGCGTCTATGAAGTGCTGATCCGCCTGTCGGGCAAACGCTACGTCAAGGACGGCCTGTGGTGGCGTGACCAGTACCGCGTTGCCGGTGTCATGGACATGGTGAGCTACGTAGGCTTCAAGAACCTGATGATCGGTGCTGTGCTATTCCTGGCATTCAAGTCCATGGGATGGCTGGTGCTATGAAGGGTGTCTTACTGAGCCTGGCCCGTGCTGTCACGCTGGGCTGGGTGGTTACGCAATATGCCGGTGCTGCCACGGTCACTGTCCAGCCAGGGCAGGACCTGCAAGCCGCCGTGGCCGCTGCAGCGCCTGGCGACGTCATCGAGGTGCAGCGCGGCAACTACCGCGTCAACCTGCTGATCGACAAACCCCTCACGTTGCGCGGCCTGAACCGCCCCACGCTCAATGGCGGGCTGACTGGCGACACCATTCGCGTCACGTCCCCGGACGTGGTTATCGAAGGCCTGATCGTGAGTAATTCGGGCAGCAGCCTGAAAGACCAGAACGCCGGTATCTACCTCTTCCCTGGCGCACACCGCGCCGTGGTGCAAAACTGCGATCTGACCTACAACCTGTTTGGCCTGTGGATCGAGAAGGTCAACGACGTGCGCATTGAGAGCAACCTCATCACGGGCAAGCGCGATTTCGACTCCGCCCAGCGCGGCAACGGTATCCAGCTGTACAACACCCAGCGTGCGCAGATCCTGCACAACAACGTCAGCTTCGTGCGCGATGCGCTGTATGTGGACGTGTCGCACCACGCCACCTTTCGGGGCAACAAGCTGCACCACAGCCGTTACGGCACGCACTACATGACGTCGTACTACAACGTCTGGGAAGACAACGAA
>JAGOKC010000122.1 GCA_017994835.1 Aquabacterium sp.
CAGCATCGTGCGCTTTGCCGATGCCTTTGATGCCGAGGTGCTGGGTCGCAGTGGCCCCGATGGGGGGCTGTTTCATCTGAAGCTCTCGGGTGATCCGCTTGACCTTCTGGAACAGCACGGTCACGTCCCTCTGCCACCCTACATCACCCACGCAGACGATGCCGACGATGTGCGCCGTTACCAGACCGTGTTCGCCAAGGCTCCGGGTGCCGTGGCCGCCCCAACGGCCGCCCTGCACTTTGATGACGCCTTGCTGACTGCCTTGCGCGAGCGGGGCGTGCAGACCGCTGAAGTGACCCTGCACGTTGGTGCAGGCACTTTCCAGCCGGTGCGCACCGACAACCTGGCCGAACACAAGATGCACAGCGAATGGTTTGAAGTACCCGCCCGCACCGTGGCGGCCATTGAAGCCACCAAGGCTGCCGGTGGTCGGGTGGTGTCGGTGGGCACCACCACCCTGCGCGCCCTTGAATCGGCCGCGTTGCACGCACCATCAGGTCAGATCCTGCAAGCCGGCAGCCGTGACACCGACATCTTCATCACCCCAGGTTTTCAGTTCAAGGTGGTGGACTTGTTGATCACCAACTTCCACCTACCCAAAAGCACCCTGATGATGCTCGTGAGCGCCCTGGCCGGTTATGAGCACATTCGCTCGCTCTATCAACATGCGATCACGCAGAGCTACCGATTTTTCAGCTACGGCGACGCCATGCTGATCGAGCGAGGCACCCCATGAGCCCACTGCTGCGCCTGATCTGCTGGTGTCTGCTGTGGACCACAGGGGTGGTCTGGGCCACGCCGAAGCTGGTGATCGACACCGCCACCCTGGCACCCGGCACTTGCTCCGAACAGCGCCAGGGGCAGGGCGTGACGCTGCCCGATGACTGGCGACAACTCGGCATCCACCCCCCCGCCGTGTACTGCTACCGCACGCAACTGGTGCTGGCTTCGCAGCCAACCGAGCCCTGGGCGCTGCGCATTGACCGGCTGCCCGGCAACCACCGTATCACCGTCAACGGGCGTGAGCTCACCACACGGCACATGGAAGGCGAGGTCATCACCAGCATGGCCCCTCTGCCCTATCTGACCGAGTTGCCGGTCGATGTCCTGCGCGTCGGTCACAACGACATCGCCATCGACGTGCGGATGAACCCCTTCCGCAAACCGGGCATCGCACCCATGCAGGTGGGTGTTCTCAGCGAAATGCGCAACGACTTTGACAACACGGTGCTGTTGACAGTCAATCTGCCCCAGATGCTCAACATGAGCGTGGCAGGCATGGCCTTGTTCGTGCTGCTGGCCTGGCGTTCACGTCCGCGTGATGTCATCTTTGCCTACTTCGGCTGGATGATGCTCATCATGTGTGGCCGCAACGGCCTGTACTTCATCGAAACCATCAGCTGGCCCACCCCGCTGGTGGACTGGATGTTCTTCGCCACCCATTCCGTGACCACCTACTTCCAGGTGATGTTCGGACTGGCTTACTCGAACACCCGTATCCGCAGTCTGGTTCATCCCTTGAGGCTGGTGGGCTTCGGGGTGCCGCTGATGGGTCTGTTCGCCATGGGCACGCCCTACCTGGACGTGCTGCGCCTCATCGCCTACCCGCTGATGATGGCCGGTGGCGTGCTGGTGGTTTACAAGATCATCCAGACCGCCTGGACCCGGCACTGGATGGAAGCCTCTGCCATGACCCTGGGCCCATTGGGCACCCTGGTCAGCATGGCCCACGACTACCTGTTCCTGACGCCTCAACTGGACGTCACCGACCTCTACTGGACGCCCTACTTCGCGCCCATCATCTTCCTGGGCTTTGCTCTGACCTTGATGAGCAAATTCATCGAAGCGATGAACCTGTCCGAACGCATGAACATCACCCTCGAAGAGCGCGTGGCCGACCGCACCCGCGCCCTCGAAGTCGCCAATCAGTCGAAAACCCGTTTCCTGGCTGCCGCCAGCCATGATCTGCGCCAACCCACTGCGGCGATTGGCCTGCTGGTGAGCCTGCTGCGCAAGCAAGCCACCGAGCCTGAGGTGAAAGAGCTGACCAACATGCTTGACGAAGCAGTCACCTCGATGGAATCGCTGCTGGTCGGTTTGCTCGACATCTCGCGCCTGGACGCTGGTGCCGTGAAGCCCGAATTCCAATCCGTGTGCATGAACGATGTGTTCCAGGCCGTGCGGGTACACGAGGAGAGTGCCGCTTCGGGCAAGGGCCTCAAACTGCGCTTTCGACTGCCCAAAATGGCCGAGGGCAAGCAACTTGTGGTGCTGACCGACCCCATGCTGCTGCACAGCGTATTGCGCAACCTCGTGGCCAACGCCATCCGCTACACGGAGCGAGGTGGTGTGCTGGTGGCCGCCCGCCGACGCGGCAAACACCGTCTGCGCATCGAAGTCTGGGACACCGGCATCGGCATTGCGCCCGAACAGCTGAGTCGCATCTTTGACGAGTTCTATCAAGTGGGCAACACCGCACGCGACCGCACCCGTGGCATCGGTCTGGGTCTGGCCATCGTACGGCGCACTGCCTCGATCCTGGGAGAGCAGATCAGTGTCACATCGGTGTCCGGCAAGGGGTCGTGCTTTGCCGTCGAACTGCCTCTCAACCTCGCACCCAAAACCCAGAACCCGGTGAAGGTACCCGAGATTCACCCTCTGTCTGATCGTGTGATCTGGCTGGTCGAAGATGACATCTTGCTGCGCCGCGCCCTGGGCGAAATGCTGCACAGCTGGGGAGCGCATGTGCGTACCTGGTCTGATGGCGAGGCGCTGCTTGACGAACTGCCCCATCTGCTGGTGCACGTGGATCCGGAGCAATTGCCCGACACCCTGATCACAGACTATCGTCTTCCTGGCATAGACGGTCTGCAGCTGACTCAACATGTGAGCCTGCAACTCCGCGCCCACGAGCAGAACTTCAAACCTCTGAAAACTCTCATCATTTCTGGCGACACCAACCCGGCCCAACTGGCCCGTTTCGATGAGTCCGGACTGACCGTGCTGCCCAAGCCTTTCCGCAGCGAACGCTTGCTGGAACAACTTCAGGCCAGTCGCAAAGCCGACGGCAAGACCTGACTGCCATACCTCATGCCCGTGCCCGTGCCATCCCCTACGCCACCATGCTGAATTTTGAACTGCTCAAGACCGAAGGCGAAGCCCGCCGCGGCCGCCTGACCCTCAACCACGGCGTCATCCAGACCCCCATCTTCATGCCCGTGGGCACCTACGGCACCGTCAAGGGTGTGATGCCGCGCTCGCTCGAAGAGATGGGCGCGCAGATCATCCTGGGCAACACCTTCCACCTGTGGATGCGTCCGGGGCTGGACATCATGAAGCAGTTCGGCGGGCTGCACAAATTCGAGAACTGGCACAAGCCCATCCTGACAGACTCGGGTGGCTTCCAGGTCTGGTCGCTGGGCGAGATGCGCAAGATCAGCGAAGAAGGCGTGCGCTTTGCCTCGCCGGTCAATGGCGACAAGCTGTTCCTCACGCCCGAGATCAGCATGCAGATCCAGACCATCCTGAACTCGGACATCGTCATGCAGTTCGACGAGTGCACCCCGTACTGGAAGGGTGACAAGTCGCTAGGCCACATCACCACCGAGAAGGAAGCCCGCGCCTCGATGGAGCTGAGCCTGCGCTGGGCCAAGCGCTGCATCACCGAGTTCACGAACCTGGAGAACCCCAACGCCCTGTTCGGCATCGTGCAAGGCGGCATGTTCGAGAACCTGCGCGAAGAGTCGCTGGCTGGCCTGGTCGATCTGAACCTGCCGGGCTACGCCATCGGTGGCGTCAGCGTGGGCGAGCCCAAGGACGAGATGCTGCGCGTGATGAACCACATCACGCCCAAGCTGCCGGCGAACAAGCCGCGCTACCTGATGGGCGTGGGCACCCCCGAAGACCTGGTGGCCGGTGTGGCCACGGGCGTGGACATGTTCGACTGCGTGATGCCCACGCGCAATGCGCGCAACGGTCACCTGTTCACCCGTTTTGGCGACCTGCGCCTGCGCAACGCGCGCAACAAGTCCGACGAGCGCCCGATCGACGAGACCTGCGGCTGCTACACCTGCCAGAACTTCAGCCGCGCCTACCTGCATCACCTCGACCGTTGCGGCGAGATGCTCGGCCCCATGCTGACCACCATCCACAACCTGCACTACTACCTGAACCTGATGCAGGAAGTGCGCGATGCGCTGGACGCCGGCCGCTTCGCCGCCTTCCAGCAGCAGTTTGCCGCCGACCGCGCACGCGGTGTGTGACACGCTGGACCGCCCGGGCGCAGGCCCGGGTCAGGTTCACCAGAACTGCCAGTTGCCCATCACCACCACCCACGCGCCCAGGATGCCGTTGGTCACGGCATGCGCCAGGATCGGCGCCCACAGGGTGCGGGTATAGCGGTACAGCCAGGCGTAGGCCATGCCAGCCACCAGCGCGGCCAGCCACTGGTTGTGCGCCAGCATGAACACCAGCGAGGACAGCAGCATGGCCCGCAGCGTCACCGCGCCCGGGTCTTGCGCTTCAAAGTCGGGCTTGTCCACCCAGCGCATCAGGTAGGAGCGCCAGAACAGCTCCTCCATCACCGGCACCAGCATGGCCGCGCCAATCCAGCGCACGATCACCAG
>JAGOKC010000123.1 GCA_017994835.1 Aquabacterium sp.
GCCCGGCGCTTTACACGCGTGACCACCAGGCCCAGACCTGGTCTCAGGTGTTCGCCAACGGCTTCCTGCTGTTCTCGTGTGTGCGCTACTACCAGATCCTGCAAGGTACAGGTGGCGTCCCCAAAGAGGAGGTCGTGCTGCACTGGATCTGGATGGCCCTGTTCACGGTCATGCTGCTGATCAACGTGGTCCGCATCGTGCGTCCGTTGAAGAGTGAAGAAGGTCAGGGAACCTGGGGGGCCGCGATGCTGGCTGTGCCCCTGTACGCCAACATGGGCATCATCGCGGGTGTTTATTTCCTGTTGACGAACCACGATGCCGGCCTGGCCATCTACATCAACCAGTTGATGGCGCTGCCCAGCATCTTCATGAACCTCGCGCTGTTCATCTGGGCCGGGATGCTGCTCAAACAAAGCCGCATCGTTGACCTGCTGCTGGACGTCATCCGTCCCTGGAGTCTGTCGCCGCAGTTGCTGACCTACCTGATCTTGCTGGGTGCCTCGTTCGCCACGGCCTACACCGGCGCGTCGGGCATCTTCGTGATCGCAGCGGGTGGCGTGATCTACCACGAGGTGCGTGCCGCTGGCGGCACCCGCCATTTCGCCCTGGCCGCCACAGCCATGTCAGGCTCGCTGGGTGTGGTGCTGCGTCCCTGTCTGCTGATCGTGATGATCGCGGCACTGAACAAGGAAGTCACCACCAATGGCCTGTACCACTGGGGCTTTTATGTGTTCCTGCTGACCTCCACCCTGTTCTTCCTGGTCTCGCAACTGTTGCGCAAGCAACGCGCGGCCATCGAATCGCCTGCCGTGGCCATTCCCGCGATGCTGCGCAAGCTCATCCCGGTACTGCCCTACGCCCTCGTCACGGTGATCATCATCATGATTTATGAGCATGGCCTGGATACCGCGCTCAACGAGATCACGGCACCGACAATCATGCCGATCATTCTGCTGCTGATCCTCATCTACGACAAGATGACCAACAAGGGCAAGGCCGAGCTCACGCCCGATTACGCCAGCCACCGTCAGGAGGGCATCGAGCGTTCCGTGCGCTTCGCCACCACCGAATCCATCGGCCACGTGGGTGCCCTGATGAGCTTGATGACCTTGTCGCTGGCCATCGGCGGCATCATCGAGCGCTCGGAAATTGTGCACATGTTCCCGCAGGTGTTTGAGACGCCCTGGCACGCAATGGCTGTACTGGCCTTGATCATGGTGTTCCTGGGCATGGTGATGGACCCCCTGGGTGCCATCGTGCTGGTGTCGGGCACACTCGCCCCGATCGCGTATGCCAACCACATCGACCCGCTGCATTTCTGGATGATGGTGCTGGTGTCGTTCGAGCTGGGTTACCTGTCCCCGCCTGTGGCCCTGAATCAGTTGCTGACCCGTCAGGTGATTGGTGAAGACGAAGTGAACCTGGCCGACTCGGAGGTGCGTCACCTGGGCTTCTACGCTCGCTACGAGCGCTGGATTCTGCCGGTGGTGGTCATGCTGATGGGCCTGTTGATCGTGGCCTTCGGTCCGCTGCTGGCGCAGCATGTGGACGCCTTTGCCTTCTTGAAGGACATCGTCCCGATGCCCACCGAGTAAGGTCACACACCCTGCCTGATCGGGCGGCAATGTTATGGTCACGCCATGACTTGCCGCCCTTTTTTTGTCCCTGTTTTGCTGAGCGCGCTGACGCTGCTGAGCGCCTGTGTCAGTACGCCCCAAGCCGACCCCGGCCCCGGCGCGGCTGTTGGCCCGACTTCCGGCGCTGGTCAGGCCGCTGCGCCCAAAGCCCCCAATGCCACCGTTTCAACGGTTGCGACGCCGATCACCCCAGCGCCTGTGGTCGGCGGCACACCCGGCAGTACCCCGTTCTTATCGGTCGTGCAGGGCGCGCAACGGCAAGACGGCCTGCTGCCCCTGTGGCGCAAGGATGACAAGGTCTGGCTGGAGTTGAGCCCGCAAGTGCTCAACAAACCGCTGTTCTTTTCTCCCAAGCTGGCATCGGGCATCGGCGAAGCTGGCTTGTTTGGCGGCTTGATGCAGAGTCGCTGGGCTCAGGTGGGTCGCCCACAATGGGTCACGTTCCGTCAGGTGCACAAGCAGGTGCAGTTGCTGGCGGTGAACGCGGCCTACACCGCACAGGCTGGTACGCCCCAGGCACGGGCGGTGGAGGCAGCGTTTTCGCCCAGTCTGCTCGGCAGCGTGCCGGTGGCCAGTGGGCCACACCCCCAGACCGGGGCCGTGTTGATTGACCTGACGCCGATGTTGCTCAGCGACATGCTGGGTTTGGGCATGCAGTTGCAGCAAAGCTATCGGCAAGGCTACAGCCTGGATGTGCGGAATTCGGCGGTGCTGAGCGCACGCGCCACCGCGCGCAATGTGGTGTTCGAAGTGAACCAGCACTTTGCCACCAGCAGCCTGGCGGTGCCCACGCCCGGTGCGGGTGGCGCAGCGGGTGCGCCCAGCCCCAGCACGCCTCAGACAGTCCCCGATCCGCGCAGCCTGTTCCTGACCGTGCACTACACCTTGTCGGCGCTGCCCGAGCAGCCCATGCGCCCTCGCCCGGCCGATGCGCGGGTAGGTTACTTCGCCACCACGGTCACCGATTTCACCGACGATCTGGCGCGCACGCCCCGGCAGCACTTCATCAACCGCTGGCGCCTGAGCAAAAAAGACCCGAGAGCCACCTTGTCGGAGCCGGTTCAGCCGATCGTGTTCTGGCTCGATCCCAGCATCCCCGAGGCCTATCGGGCCACGATCAGGGCGGGGGTGCTCGCCTGGAACCCGGCCTTCGAAGCCATTGGCTACCGCAACGCTATTGAGGTGCGCACGCCTGCTCCCGGTCAGGCTGTGGACACCCAGGCCACGGGCCAGGCCTCCATCCGTTGGATGACGAATGCGCAGCCCCGCTTTGGTGCCATCGGCCCCTCGCATGTGGACCCTCGCACGGGTGAGATCCTGGGTGCCGACATCGCCCTGGAGAGTCTGTCTTCCCGCAGCATTCGCACCGTGCGCAGCCAGATCCTGAGCAGCGGGCCGGCATCCGCCGATCAAGCCGGTCATGCGCACCATGGGCACTGCCTGCACGGTGACCTGGCGACCGAGCAACTGGCCCTGGGGCTGGATGTGCTGGAAGCGCAAGGTGTGATCGATCCGGACAGCCCAAAGGTGCGCGACTTCGTGCTGGCCTACCTCAAAGACACCACCATGCATGAGGTCGGCCACACGCTGGGCCTGCGCCACAATTTCCGCGCCTCACGCTGGCGCACGGCGCAGGAGTTGACGCACCCGCTACTGACCGCCGAGCACGGCATCAGCGCCTCGGTGATGGAGTACTCGCCCATCAACCTGCCTGCGCCGGGTCAATCGGCAGGTGCCCCGTTTCAGACGACACTGGGCCCGTATGACCACTGGGCCATTGCCTACGGTTACGGCGATCTGCCCGAGGACCCTGGCCAGGCTGCGAAGGTATTGAAAACGGTGGCCCAACGCAGCGCCGAGCCGGCCATGGCTGAGGCACTGGCGTATGGCACCGACGAGGACAATCTGCTGGGCCTGGATCCACAGGCACTCACGTTCGATCTGGGGCGCGACCCGGTGGCTTTCGCCCGCACCCGCGTCGCCATCGTGCGCGACCTGCTGGCGCGCCAGGCCACACGGGTGCTGACCCCACAAGACGAGGCTGCCCTGCTGCGGCGCAGCATCAGCTATGCCCTGCGCGACCTGGCGCGCACCAGCCAGACGCTGATGCGGCAGGTGGGTGGCGTGATCACCCGCCGCGATGCCCCCGGCAGTGGTCGTGACCTGCTGGAACCGCTGCCCGCCGCCGCCCAACGCGAGGCCCTGCAATTGCTGCTGAGCGATTTCCTGTCAGACCAGGCCGTGGCCCTGCCCCCAGCCTTGCTGCGCCGCCTGGCCCCTGACTACCTTGATCGAGAGAACAGCAGCGGCACCGATTTCTCGGTGGCCGAGCAGTTGCTGAGCCTGCAGCGCGCTGTGCTCAATCACCTGATGGCCGACACACTGGCCGAGCGTCTGCTGGACAACGCTGACAAGGTGCGCGACCGCGAGACGCGGCCCTTGTCGGTGGCCGAGCTGCACCAAGCGCTGCGACAGGCCGTGTGGGCCCCCACCCATCACGCCATGGACGCAGCAACGGCCTCCTGGCAGCGCAATCTGCAGCGTGAACACGTCAGCCGACTGGCGGCCAGCGTCCTGCGCAGTGGCGGCGGACGGGCCGATGCCCGCGCCATCGTGCGCCTGGAGGCCGAATCGCTGCGGCGACAACTGGAGGCCAGCGCCAGCAGCGATCGCACCGAGCAGGCGCATCGGCGTGCCTGCATCGAGATCTTGCAAAGTGCCTTGCAGGCCCAGGTGCTGCGCAGCGGCCCCTGAAGGAGACCATCTCACCCCATGGGGTGAGGGCACCCAAGGCAGGCAGCGTGGACAATAGCGGCTCACCGCGCTGAATGCCTCTCATGGACCTGCCCACCCTCTTCTCTGAATCCGGCCCGCTTGCCCGTGCCTTCGATGGCTATTGCGTTCGGACCGAGCAGATCGAGATGTCCCAGGCCATCCAGACAGCCATCCGCGAAGCCAGCACCGTGGTGCTGGAAGCCGGCACGGG
>JAGOKC010000057.1 GCA_017994835.1 Aquabacterium sp.
CGCGGCTGGCCCCAGCCCCCGCGCCCCATCGTCAAGGCGATCTTGGGCAGCTGTGTGGTCTTGCCCGAACCCGTCTCGCCGCAGACGATGATGACCTGGTGCTCGCGCAGGGCGGCCTCGATCTCGTCGCGCTTGCCGCTGACGGGCAAAGATTCAGGGAAGGTGATGGCGGGAAGGGACACGGGTAAGACTGGAGGAAGTCGCAGCAAAAGTGTGCGCATTATCCCGCCATGCACTTCGACGACTACCACCGCTATGACGCCCTGGGGCTGGCCGACCTGGTCCGCCGAGGTGAGGTTCACCCCAGCGAGCTGCTGGACACGGCCCTGGCCCGCGCCGACGTGACCGGCTCGCTGAACGCCATCGTGATGCGTCTGGACGAAAGCGCTCGTGCGCGCGCGCAGGCTCCGTTCGACAAAACGGCACCGTTCGCAGGCGTGCCCTTTCTGGTCAAAGACCTGTTTCAGGACATGCAGGGGCTGCCCACGTCGGCAGGTTGCCGCACGCTGAAGGCGGCTGCGGTGCCTGCCCCGCAAGACAGCGACGTGGTGCGCCGCTGGCGAGAGGCCGGATTGGTGATCTTCGGCAAAACCAACACGCCCGAGTTCGGAGCCAAGAACGTCACCGAGTCCGAGGCCTGGGGTCCGGCCCGCAATCCGTGGGATCCCACACGCACGCCAGGCGGGTCGTCGGGTGGCTCGTCAGCAGCCGTGGCCGCGAGCGTTGTGCCGGTGGCCGGGGCCAACGACGGCGGCGGCTCCATCCGCATCCCGGCAGCGGCCTGTGGGCTGTTTGGCTTCAAGGCCGGTCGCGGTCGCATCTCCATGGGCCCGATGATGGGCGAAGCGCTCAACGGGGCCGCTGTGCAGGGCGTCGTCTCCCACAGCGTGCGTGACTCGGCCGCCATGCTCGATGTGTTGCAAGGCCCGGAGCCTCACGCGCCGTATCACATGCCTGCGCCCGAAGTGCCTTATCTGCAGTGCCTGCAACGCCCACCTGGGCGCTTGCGCATTGGCTTCAGCACCGTGTCACCCATTGGCACCCCCGTGGACCCGCACGCCCTGGCAGCCGTGGCCAAGGCCGCCGCCCTGCTCACCGACCTGGGTCACCACGTCGAGCCCTGCGGCACGCCCTTCAACGGGGTACAACTGGCCGAAGACTTTCTGCTGGCCTGGTTCTGTGCGCAAGCCTTCATCATCGACCACATCCATCACACTCTGGGCATCCAGCCCAAGCATGTCGAGGCCGATACCCGTTTCATGGCCGCCATTGGTCGTCACACCTCGGCCCTGCGCCTGCTGCAGTGCGAGGCGCGCTGGCACGAGCACAACCTGGCCTTGTCAGGCTTTCATGCCCGCTACGACCTGTGGTTGTCGCCCACACTGGCTGCCCCACCACCCCGGTTGGGCAGCCTGGCCACACCGCCCGCGCTGGCCCTGGTGAGCGATGTGGTGGCGCGACTGGGGCTGGCCGGCTGGCTCGGCAACACCCCACAGTTCAAACAAACCGTGCTGCAAAACCTGGGCTGGACGCCCTACACCCAACTGGCCAATCTCACCGGACGGCCTGCCATGTCAGTGCCGCTGTACCGCACCCCCGAAGGTCTGCCCTTGGGTGTGCAGTTCGTGGCCGGCCTCAATGGCGAAGCCCTGCTGTTGCAACTGGCAGCGCAGCTGGAGCAAGCCCAACCCTGGCGGCACCCACCGCCCCGACCCATGTCCTGATCAGTCAAGACACGGTGGGTGTGTCGAATACACGGATTGCATGCCGGAAATTCACACCCCCTGCCCTCAGTCTCTGTAAGATCATGTAAACACCGTCCATTGGGTAGGAGACCGATGATCTTGCCTCCCCCGTTTTTGCGTTTGTTGCTGGGCCCAGACCCTGATCGACATGCGACGATCAGCCTGAACCTGTGGGTGGCAGTCTTCTACGTCTTCAATGCCTGCCTGATCGCCATCGCCCTGCCCATGGGCTATGTGTCGCCCACGCTGACGCCTTTCGCCATCGCCTGCATGCTGATCGGACCGGCCGTGTTTTACGGCTTGCTGCGTTCGGGTTGGCGTCAGCGTTGGCCCACCGACCCCGATCTGATCATGGCGCAAAGCGTGTACTGCGCCTTTGCCGTGGCCGTTGGCTACATGACGGTGAACGTGAACCTTCGTGGCGTGGTGCTAACCCTGATGCCGGCCATCTTCCTGCCGGGGCAGTTTGCCCTGTCACCACGCCGCATCCGGCAACTCACGGTGGTGATGGTCATGCTGATCTTGTTGGCCACCAGCCTGAACTGGGTGCTTGACCCCACCCCCCCGCAGCCACTGGGTGACGTGATGCGCTGCACCTATGTCATCGCTGCCTTGCTGGCCAGCTCAATGGTGGCACAACACGTCAGCCGCACACACTACGAGACCAAAGCCAAGAGCGATGCGCTGGCCAACGCATTGTTCAAAGTCGAACATATGGCTTCTCACGACCAGCTCACCGGCCTGATCAACCGTCACCGCATGCACGAGGTGCTGGACAAGGAATGGCAAAGGCTGCAACGGCGTCATCGCCCCACCACCATGATCATGATGGACCTGGATCACTTCAAGCACGTCAATGACAAGCTGGGGCATCAGGTCGGGGACGAGGTGCTCAAGCAGTTCTCGGTGCTGGCCGACACCTACCTGCGCGACGCGGATGTGGTCTCGCGCTGGGGTGGCGAAGAGTTCCTGGTCCTGTGCCCCGACACCACCTGCGAGCAAGCCATGGTGGGCTTGAACCGTTTGCGAGATCAGATGCACACTCAGCCCTTTCTGGCCCAACACCCCGATCTGAAAGTCACTTTCTCTGCGGGCCTCGCCATGGTGCAACCCAGCGAAAGCATGACCAACGTCATTGACCGGGCTGACCGGGCTCTGTATGCCGCGAAACGCTCGGGGCGTGACCGCTTCGTGCAAAGCCCGTAATATGGCGGGTTGACGCCTCTCTCACTCCTCCCCCCCATGGACCTGGTCTTCCCCCACACCTTCGTGCCCTGGTTTCGATCGGTGGCACCGCACATCCACGCTCACCGTGGCAAGACCTTCGTGGTGGGCTTGTCCGGTGAACTCATCGCGGCCGGCAAGCTCGAAAGCTTTGTGCAAGACTTGGCGTTGATGCACGCCATGGGGATCAAGATCGTGCTTGCGCATGGTTTTCGGCCCCAGCTCGAAGAGCAGTTGCGCGCCAAGGGCCAGGAATCGCAGTTCAGCCACGGCATGCGCATCACCGATCCGGTGGCGCTGGACTGCGCCCAGGAGGCAGCCGGACAGTTGCGCTACGAAATCGAGGCCGCGTTCTCACTGGGCCTGCCCAACACCCCGATGGCGGGAGCCTCCATCAGCCTGATCTCGGGCAATTTCATCACGGCCCGCCCCGTGGGCATCGTCGATGGTGTGGACTTCATGCACACCGGCCTGGTGCGCAAAATCGACGCCGTGGCGGTGCGCCGCGCCATTGACACAGGGGCGCTGGTGATGCTCTCGCCCTTCGGCTTCTCGCACACCGGTGAGGCGTTCAACCTGAGCATGGAAGAAGTTGCCACCAGCGCCGCGATGGCCCTGCAGGCTGACAAACTCATCTTCGTGACCGAAGTGCGCGGCATTTTGCAAAGCATCGTGGCCGACCCGGCCCGCGCGGTTGAACTGGAAGCCCGCCAGGACGACCCCGAAGAAGAAGTGGACCAGGAACTCGCGCTGGTGGATGCCAAACGCCTGCTGGCCGCCCTGCCCAACCCCACCCAGCCCACCGACACGGGGTTTTACCTGCAGCACGCCGTCAAGGCTGCTGAAAATGGCGTTGAGCGGGTGCACATCGTGCCATTCAGGATGGACGGGGCTTTGCTGATGGAGGTGTTCACCCACGATGGCCTGGGCACCATGATCGTCGATGAAAAGCTGGAAAGCCTGCGCGAAGCCACACCGGATGATGTGGGCGGCATCCTGCAATTGATCGAGCCTTTCGAGCAAGATGGCACCCTGGTCAAACGCAGTCGCACCGAGATCGAGCGCGATGTTGCTCAATACACGGTGATCGAGCACGATGGCGTGATTTTCGGTTGCGCTGCGCTTTACCCCTTCCCTGAAGCCCACACGGGCGAAATGGCCGCCCTCACGATTTCGCCTAACGTGCAGGGCCAGGGTGACGGCGAACGGATTCTCAAACGCATCGAACAACGTGCCCGCGCAATGGGCCTGTCCACATTGTTTGTATTGACAACGCGTACCATGCACTGGTTCATCAAACGTGGGTTTGCTCCGGTTGACCTGAACTGGTTGCCTGAAGCGCGCAAATCCAGCTACAAGTGGGACCGACGCTCTCAAGTGCTGGTCAAGCAACTCAAGTGATTTTTTTCTTTCTGAACTGACAAGACGACACCATGGCACGCACCATCCAATGCAAGCACCTCAACAAGGAAGCCGAAGGTCTGGACTTTGCCCCCTATCCCGGCGAACTGGGCAAGCGCATTTACAGCGAGATCAGCAAGGAAGCCTGGCAGATGTGGATCAAACATCAAACCATGCTGGTCAATGAAAACCGCCTGAATCTGGCCGATGCCCGCGCACGCCAGTACCTGGCCCGCCAGATGGAGCAATTCTTCTTTGGCGACGGTGCAGAACAGGTGCAGGGCTACATCCCGCCCTCGGCCTGAGGCTCCTCGGTCCAACATCGGACCGCTGCTTCCAAACCGATCGGGCGCTTGCGGTGCGGTAACGTCAATTTCCGTGCTGCACGCCCGCCCCACCCAGCAACTCATCCAGGCAGCGCAACAACACCACCACGTCAAGTGGTTTGGTCAGGTAGGCACTGAAGCCGCGCGCGCGCGCCGCATGCACCCGGTCAGGCATGGCATCGGCAGACAGCGCCACGCGGGTGACATCTCGGGTGCGCGGATGGGCCTGCAAGACATCGTCCACCTCGAACCCGGTCATGTCGCCCAGGTGCATGTCCAGCAACAGCAGGTCGGGCGGTTCAGCCTTGACCAAAGCCAGCGCTTCATGGCCGTTGCGCGCCACTTTCAGGTGCCAGCCTGGCCGCAGCGCCAGGATCTGGCGCACCAGTTGCACATTGACCTCGTTGTCTTCCGCATAAACGATGGTGGCCTCGCACGAGGTGGTCGGCACGTTGTCGAGTGAGGCGAAGGCCGAGGGCTCGGCGTCATCCGCTGCTGGCAGCCGAACGGTGAACACACTGCCCAAGCCACGCTCGCTCTGCACCGCCAGTTCGCCCTTCATCAGCTCGACCAGACGCTTGACGATGACCAGTCCGATGCCGGTGCCCTCAATGCCGGTTCGCTCGGCCCCCAGGCGGTTGAAAGGTTCAAAAAGGTGTTCGAGCTGCTCGGGCGTCATGCCAAGCCCGGTGTCCACCACAGCGCAGTGCACCATGCCGTTTTCTTGCCACGCACGCACACTCACCTCACCATCGGGGTGGTTGTACTTGATGGCATTGCTCAACAGGTTGACCAGCACCTGCCGCAGTCGCACCCGATCAGCCTGCACGGAAAGCTCCAGCGGTGCGTCAGGCAAAGCCAGGGTGACGCGAGCCTGACTGGCTGCCTCGGCGACCATGTTGGCCGCATCTTGCAACACGGTTTCAAGCTGCAAAGGTTCGATCGACATGGGTAGCGCACCCGCCTCAATGCGCGACAGGTCGAGTACATCGCCAATCACGGCCAGCAGATGCGCGCCTGAACGTTCAATCAGGCGCACCCTG
Source organism: Aquabacterium sp. (assembly GCA_017994835.1). Lineage (GTDB taxonomy): Bacteria > Pseudomonadota > Gammaproteobacteria > Burkholderiales > Burkholderiaceae_C > Aquabacterium. The sequence continues at coordinate 5,740 of JAGOKC010000057.1, forward strand.
TGCAATTGGTCATCATGCAGCGGGCGCGCAGCATCCATGCGCAGCAGTTGCGCAAAACCGATCACGGCATTGAGCGGCGTGCGCAGCTCATGGCTCATGCGCGACAAAAACTCAGACTTGGCCTGACTGGCGCGCTGCGCGGTTTGCGCTGCCACGCAGGCTTCCTGGTACAGCTTGTGCTCGGTGATGTCGGCAATGTAGCCACAACGCACTTCCAGCCCTTCGGCATCCAGCCCCGAAATCGAGTCGGCAGCGCACCAGCGCCATTCACCCTGGGCGTTGAGCACCCGGAACTCGCTGTGCAGGCGCACCGAATCCGAGATGGCCTCGTCACGCTGCTGGAAGAACCGGGTCAGGTCTTCGGGCATCACACGGTCGTACAGTGCCCAAGGTGAAGCCAAGGCCTGCTCCGGCGTGACCCCAAACATCTCGCGCACGCCCTCGCTCACAAAGTCAAGTCGCCCCCCCAGATCCGGCCCCGCACGGAACACATAGATCATGCCCGGCAGGTTATGCGACAGAGCGGTGAGCAGCGCGTTGCGCTCGTTCAACCAGGCGGCATGGCGCTTGCGGTCGGTGATGTCGTTGAAGACACAAAACCAGCTCAAACGTCCGTCGTCAAGTTGGTGCGCGCGCGCCTGCACGGCAAACCAGCGCAAACCATGAAGCGGTGACTGCACCCGGCAGTCCATCTCGAACGGTGCCAGCGTGCGCGCACTGTCTTCGATGGTGCGGAACAACCCGGCCTGCTCGTCAGGGTGCACCAAGTTGGCCAGACGCTGGCCCAGCAGTGTCGCCTTGTCATAGCCCAGCAGCGTGCACGCCAGTTGATTGACATCGTCAATGCAGCCCCAATGATTCATGATCACCTGGGCAGCTGGCGAGAGATCAAAAGCCATCTGGTAGGGAGAGGCCGACGCAGTCACAGGTTCAGTCACAACAAGAGTCAGACGATCTTTGATTAGACCTCAGAAAACCTTGGGCAGGGGTCACAAGCCGTGTCAAGCGCGGCCCACCCGCTCAACCACCCCACCATGCCAACAACCATGGCAGCAGCAGGGCCGTCAACAACCCATTGACACCCATGGCCAGCGCCGAGAAAGCCCCGCACGTTTCACTGATCTGCAAGGCGCGGGCAGTGCCGATGGCATGGGCACAGGTGCCCAGCGCGGTGCCCCATCCGGCTTCATCATCCGGCAGCATGCGAGCTGACAACCATGGCCCCATCACCGCCCCCAGCAAGCCGGTCACCAACACAATGGCGGCCGACAGGGCCACATGGGCACCCACCTGGCCGGCCAGCACGGTGGCCAGGGCCGTGGTGACGGACTTGGTGCTCAAGGCCAGCACCAGTTCACGGCTGCCGCCCAGCCAGGTCGCCAACAGCATGGCCGTGACGACGCTGACCACACTGCCCACCACGATGGCCGCCAAGGTGCTGCGCCAGCGCGTGCCCACATGCTGCAGTTCGGTATAGAGCGGGATCGCCAGGGCCACAATGGACAAGCCCAGCAGCCAGTGCAAAAACTGCGTGCCCTGAAAATATGGGGTGTACGACAGACCCAACCCCTTGAGCGCCACGATCACCATCGCCACCGACAACACCAGCGGATGCACAAACGGCGACTGCCCCGACTTGCGGTACAGCCAGGTGGCCACCGCGTAGGCCGACAAGGTCAGGAACAGCGGAAACAAGGCATGTTGCAGCACCGCCGAAGCGGCCTGCTGCCACAGCGTCGTCAACTCAAACATCGCGCACCTGTTTGGCATCTGAACGCGCCAGCCAGCGTATGGTCAAAACCGTGGCCGCCATGCCCGCTGCGACGCTCACGAGCAGCGCCACAGTCAGCGGCAACCAGTTGGCACGCAACAGCGCCGTCTGCTCCATGATGCCCACGCTGATGGGCACCAGCAGCAACGGCACCAGCAGCAGCATGGTCGAGCCCGCACGGCGCAACTCGGGCAGTTGCCCCTTCTTCATCAACAAGGCGAGCAACACCAACACCATGCCCACCACCGACCCGGGCACGGGCAAGCCCGTCACCGCCACCGTGGCCTCACCCATCAACTGCCCGGCCACCAGCAGCGCCAGTCCTTGAATCATGTCGTCACACTCCGATCCTCACGCTCACCGCATCTCGAACAATTCCTGGTGGAAGTCGTCTGCCGAGCAACCCTGCGCCACCCAGTCCTGGCGCAATGCCTGACCAAAACCTGCCGGACCGCAAAACCACACGCTGGCCTCGGCCCAAGCCGGCACCAGCTCACGCATGCGCTGCGCCGTCAAACGGCCGTGCTCTGATGCGATCACGACATGCAGGGGCACACCCGCCTGCTCGGCACGCTGGCGCAAACGCTGAATGAACCCGGCATCGGGCGAACTGGTGCTGTAGAACAGGTCGATGGCCTTGCTGTCGGGTTGCTCGCACAGTGCCTGCAAACGGGCAATGAATGGCGTGATGCCAATGCCGCCTGCCACCCAGATCTGCCGGCGGTGCGGCCCCTTGAACGAGAAGCGGCCATAGGGCCCCTCCACCTGCGCCATGTCACCCGCCTTCACGGTTTGGGGCAAGGCATTGGTGTAGTCACCCAAGGCCTTGATCAGGAACAGCAGCTTGCCATCGCCTTGCCAGGCCGAAGACATCGTGAAGGGATGCGGGCCTTCATGGCGGTCAAACGTGACGAACGCAAACTGCCCTGCCTGATGCCCAGGCCACTCGCTTTGCAAGGTCATGGCCACGCGCAGCACTCGGCTTTCGGGGCGGTACTCCACCTCATCCACATGGGCCACGGCGCGACGGGTCTGGCCGACACGGCGCGTCAGGCTGACAACCGCCGCAACGGTGCCCCCAGCCAGCAGCAAGGCCACCACTGGCCCCACACCCTCCGACCAGTAGCTGAACTTCATCAGCACCACCGAGTGATAAGCCAGCACCAGATAGACCAACGCCAACCAGCGGTGCGTCTTGAAAAAATAGCGATAGGGGAAGCGTTTGATCAGTGCCAGCGCAATCAGCAGCACCGCGGCGTAGAACGCCCACTCGCCCAGGCTTTCAGCGAGTCCGCGCTGACCTTGAAGCCAACCCTGCAGACCTTCGGCCACCACACGCGGCCCTCGGCGCGCTGGTCGCTCCAACCAGCCAAGCCCCACCGCCCACTTCACACCCTCTACCCACAGCCAGTGCGCCACCGCCATGACCAGCGCCGTGATGCCCAGCCACTTGTGCAGCCGGTAAGACTTGTCCAGCCCGCCCAGAAACGATTCCACACGCCCGCGAGGCCGCAGCGCCAACAGCATGGCGACACTCATCGCTCCGATCGCCACGATGCCCGTGAAATTGAGCATCGCCACGCGGAAGCTGAAAATGGCAAACGCATCGGACCAGACCGTATCGGCGGCAAGCCACAAGGCAGACAAGCCGAGGATCAAGCCCACCAGGACATATTGGATGTGTTTCATGAGCAAGGGCAAGGGCTATGGGTTATCCAGCAGTCTAAGCCTGTTCAAACCTGCCACATCTGACGCACCTGAATCAATACGGACATGCGTCTTGCCGCTATATTTACGAGGTTGAACGCCAGATCACCCAGCCCCGCCCCCTGAAGGACCTGTCAACGTGCGTCGCACCCTTTTGCGCTTTTGGATGGCGGTCTGCCTTTTTGGGATGCTCACCTTGGCGGGCACAGCCAGCGCCGACACCCCTGTGCTGCGCGTGCTGGCCTGGCCAGGCTATGCCGAACCCGAGGTGATCAAGGAGTTCGAGCGTCACACCAACGCACGCGTCGAGTTGACCACCATCGACACCGACGAGGCACTGTGGCAGAAGGTCACCAACCCCACCGGACCGGCCTTCGATGTGTTTGCCGTCAACACGGCCGAGCTGCAGCGCTATCTGACCAGCAACCGCATCCAGCCCATCGACGCCAGCCATCTGCCCAACACCCGCTTGCAGCAGCCCCGTTTCAGGGATGTGGCCCAGATTGCCGGCCTGGTTCACCACACATCCAAAGGCGAGCAGGTTTACGCCATTCCGTTCACCTACTCGGCCATGGGGCTGATCTATGACAAGCGGCAAGTGCAAGCCGCACCCACCTCGATCTCGGCGCTCTGGAATCCCCGGTGGCGCGGCAAGGTGATTGCCTACAACGCCGGCACACACAACTTCTCGCTGGCTGCGCTGGCCATGGGTCTGCCCGACCCCTTTCACATCCCCGCCGAGCGCACCGAAGCCGTCGCAGACCACCTGATCAAGCTGCGCCGCAACGCGCTGGCCTTCTACACCCAGCCCGACGAGTCGGTGCACCTGTTCCTGCGCCACAAGGCCGCCATCCTGTTTGCCAACTACGGCATGCAACAAGTGCATTTGCTGCGCAATGCTGGGGTTGATGTGGGCTATGTCATCCCACGCGAGGATGCGCTGGCCTGGCTCGACTGCTGGGCCATCCCGCGCAACGCACGCAACCCCACCCTGGCCCACGCCTGGATCAACCACCTGCTGGGCAACACCGCCAGCCGGTTGCTGGTGACACGTCAAGGTCTGGCCAGCACGGTCAGTTCCAGCGCACAGAGCGGCACCGACGGCAAACTCATCTGGCTGCAGCCCGCCGAAGACGCCACGCGGCGAGAGCGGCTGTGGGGCCGCATTCACGCGGGCGACAGCCTCAACAAGGTGATGAGGCCATGAGACTCGGCATCGTCTGGCGCACCGGGATTGCCATGGCCCTGATCGGGGTGCTGGCTGCCGGACTGACTGGTTATTACGGCTACACCGAAAGCCGCTCGCTGCTGCAATCTGCGGCCGAGCAACGCCTGCTGACCGCCACCCGCGTGCTGGCACGGCAAGTCAGCGTGGGATTGGACAGTGCTGGGCGCGACGTTCTGATGGTGGCGCAACACCCTGGCACCCTGGACCTGTTGCAAACCTGGACGCAGCAAACGCCCCACAGCCGTGGCAGCACGATGGCGGCACTGTTCAACACCATGCTGCGCACCCGGTCTGAATACGTGCAGATGCGGCTGATTGCCACCCAGAACGGGACCGAACGCGTGCGCGTGGACCGCCTTGAAGGTGGCCTGCTGCGTGTGCCAGAAGACGATCTGCAGGAAAAGGGCCACCACCCCTATGTGCTCGAAACGCTGCGCCTGCCCCCTGGGGCCGTTTACGTCTCACGCGCCAGCATCAACCACGAACTCGGAGATCAAACCGACCACGATCGGCCCACCCTGCAAGTGGCCACCCCGGTGCACGACGCGCAGCAACAAGTCCTCGGGGTGATCGTGGTCAACATCGACCTGGACCGCCTGTTCACACAACTTGCCGCCGATCTGCCCAGCTCCCTGAGCCTGTACTTGAGCAACAGCCAGGGTGACTTCCTCATTCACCCCGACCCCAAACAAGCCTTCGCCTTTGACCGGGGGCAGCGCGTGCTGATGCAAGACGCCTTTCCCGACACCCTCAAACTGACTGGCGAGCAGGTCAACGACGCCGACCCCGTGGTCACCACCCAGACATCCGGTGGTGCCGAGAACGCCCTGGTCGCAGCCTTCGTGCGCCACCCACTCACTGGTCTGCACAACGCAGAGGGTTTTGTGATCGGACTGGGTCAACCACTGCGCGACGTGCTGGCCGATGCAGGTCAACTCGGGCACACCAGCTTGCGCATCGTGCTGGCCTTCAGTGCCCTGGCCGTGATGCTGGCCGCCTTGCTCGCCCACAGACTGTCCAAACCACTGCACCAGTTGCTCGAAGCCCTTCAACAGTTCGGATACGACTCACACGAGCCCTCCTTGCCCTTGCCCGTACAGCGTCGCGATGAATTCGGCATCCTGGCGCACACCATCACAGAAATGCGCGAACAGATCAGAGGTCAGTTCGCCTCGCTGGAGGCCAAACAAAACGAGCTTGACCGTCTCGCCAGCCATGACGCCCTGACCGGCCTGCCCAACCGCCGCTTGTTCATGGATCGGCTCACGCAGGCCATGGCAAGAGCCCGCCGCAATCAAAGCCGACTGGCCCTGCTGTTCATCGACCTGGACAACTTCAAGGACATCAACGACAGCCTCGGGCATGCTGCGGGCGACGCCGTCCTCAACACCATGGGTCAACGCATGAACGCCCTGGTACGGGAGGTGGACACCGTGGCTCGCCTGGGTGGTGACGAGTTCATCATCTTGATCGACGCTGCCGAAGACCTCAACGAGATCACCCTGATCGCCCAACGCATGGTCGATGCGCTGCGACAACCCGTGTCCTATGACGGCCATCTGCTGAGCTGTGGGGGCAGCATCGGTATCGGGTGCTTCCCCGACGACGCCTCAGACGCTGTGGCCCTGATCGCCACGGCCGACCAGGCGATGTACCTTGCCAAACAAAGTGGCCGCAATCAGTTGCGCTTTGCCTCGACGCCGTCGGGCAACGAGGTCAGATCAGATTCTTGAGCGACAAGGCCGCCACGGCCAGCAGGGACACCGCACTGACGGCAGTCAACCACAAGGTTCGCACCCGATTGGCCTCAATGCGCTGCACCAGTTGAGCGTTCTGCTCGGCCAGTTGCCGCACCACCTCAGACGACGCCAGCATTTGCGCGTGCAGGTCGTCCACCACCCCCTCCAGCCCGCGAATACGTGACTCCATGGCGGCAGGCGACAAGGCATCGGGTGAGACCGGAGCCTGCGAGGCAGGGGCGGCCGCATCGACCTCACCGGCACTGCCCCGCACCGACTTCCACAGCTTTTTGGCACCCTCCGCCACCTTGGGTGCATTGTTGATGACCTCGGTCCAGGGAACCTGGGACAACACAGCGAGCCAACCAATGGCCATGAGGCAACCTCCGCGACAAGATCACGCCATCGTGATCAAAATGTTCCTGAATGTGGGAACCATAGCGCAAGTACGCGGTGAAAACATCGTCAGCACGAACTGCTCGGCGTCACGGCACGCCATCACCGCTCCGTCACCCCCGTCACCGCCAGCGTCTGCGTGCCGGTCACGATCATCCGCACCATCAGGGCCAGTTGATCGGTCATCTCGTCAAGTTTGTCGGGCGGGGCATCCATGGCGGTAGCACCCATGGCAAACACCAGCCGGGTGATGGCCTTGGCGGTCAGCGCAGGCTCAAACAAACCCGTCTTGTTCAACCGGGCCAGGCGAATCAGGTCCAGGCACAGTTCTTCTTCAAAGTAGTTCAGTTGGCGGTCCACGGCCTGCTTGAAGGCGTCTGACCCCACCGAGCCCTCGCGCAGCAAGATGTGCAGCAGTTTGTCGTCGCTGCGCAGTTGCTCCATGAACGCTTCCACCGAGCCCCGCACCACGCTGCGGTCAGCGCGCGCGCGCTTGCGGGCCTCACCAATGATCTGGCGCAACGACTGCCCTGCCCGCTCGATCAAGGCCACGGCCAGTTCGTCCATGTCTCGAAACTGTCGGTAAAAGCTGTTGGGGGCAATGCCCGCCTCGCGCGCGACTTCTCGCAGGCTCAGGTTCGAGACGCTGCGGTTCGGCCCCACCAGCTTGAGCGCCGCCGCAATGATGTCTTCACGCGAGATGACGGCCTTTCGCCCAGGGGTGCCGGCTGCAGGCGGCTTGTTCACATGGGTGTCAGATAGGGCGTTCAGGATGCTGCTCATGGTGCGGGTGGCCAGGGACACATCATATCCCTCGGCAATTGATGCACAAGTGTATAGACAAATGTTCGCGCACACGTACAATCCGTACAATTAGTCTTCATCAAGAATTCATCGCTCTGTGACAGTCTCCTACTCAGCCTCTCGTGGCCAGGCCAATGTGGCACCCAGCGCCTTGCGCCGGGTGGTGGCCCCTTTCGTCAATCCGGGCATCTTCGATTTCTGGGTCAGCAAGCTGAACCCTGCCTGGTCGTGGGACCGCCCTTTGGCGCGCGTGGTTGAACGCAAGGTCGAAGCGCTGGACACCGTCACGTTGGTGCTCAAGCCCAATGTGCATTGCGGCAAATTTGTACCGGGTCAGCACATCAATGTCACCGCCGAGGTGAATGGCCGCCGCACCACGCGCAGCTACAGCCTCACGGGCATGCCGCGACGCGACGGCCACCTCTCACTCACCATCAAGCGGGTGGACAAGGGGGTGCTGAGCACGCACCTGTGCCAACACACCCAGGTGGGTGACGTGCTGGAACTGGGTGCCGCCTTTGGTGCGATGACCTTGCCCGCCAAGCCCGAGGGCGAGTGGCTGTTCCTGGCCGCCGGCAGCGGCATCACCCCTTTGATGAGTCTGACGCGCAGCCTGGCCGCGCAAAACATGCCGGTGGACCTGACCCTGATTTACTGGGCCAAGACCCGTGCCGAGCTGTGCTTTGCCCGCGAATTGCGCGCGCTGGCCGTTCAGTTCCCGCGCTTCAAGCTGCAGTTCGTGCTTGAAAACGAAGCACAACTGCTGCAGGGAGAAGAATCTGGCCTGATCAATGCCGGGCAACTGGCCCGCGTGGTGGGCGATCTGTCGGCCAAGCAGGTGTATGCCTGCGGCCCCAGCGGCTTTGTGAACGCCGCCCGCAGCCTGACCGAAGGGCAGGTGCGCAGCTTCATGGCCGAGGGCTTCACGCCTGCTGCCCCGATCACTGTGACCGACGCGGCCACGGCCACCGTGAAAGTTCACCTGACTGCCAGCCAACGCGACCTGGAGATCCCCACCAACCTGTCGATCCTGGACGCGCTGGAAGCCCAGGGCATCAGACCCAAGGTGGGTTGCCGCATGGGCGTGTGCCACACCTGCGTGTGCACCCGCGCCGAAGGCACCACCCTCGACATGCAAACCGGCGAACAAGACGCCCAGCCGGGCATGGACGTGCGCATTTGCATGTCGCGCGCCCGTACCGACCTCACGCTTGACCTGTGAAAGAGATTGCCGACATGAGCAAACCGACCAGCCGCGTTTTGAGTGGCGACGAACTGGCCCGCTTTGGTGCCGAGATTGACGCCCTGCGCGCCCGCACCGTGGCCGACCTGGGCGAGCGCGATGCCCGCTACATCCGCAATGTGTACAAGGTGGTGCGTTACGCCGAGATCCTGGGTCGCGCCCTGCTGATGGTGGCGTGGTTCCTGCCTGAAGGCTGGGTCTTCGGCACCGCTGCCGTGGGTGCCGTCATCCTGGGTCTGTCCAAGATTCTCGACAACATGGAGTTGGGCCACAACGTCATCCACGGTCAGTATGACTGGATGGGCGACCCGGTCCTCAATGGCAAGAGCTTTGAGTGGGACATCATGGGCACCAGTGACAACTGGCGCAAGACGCACAACTTCCGTCACCACACCTACACCAACATCCACGGCATGGACGAGGACCTGGGCTATGGCGTGCTGCGTCTGTTCCCTGAGCAGAAGTGGCACCCGGCCCGCCTGGGTCAACCGCTGTACGCGCTGATTTTCGCCATCCTGTTCGAGTGGGGTGTGGCCATTCAGGATCTGCGCCTGGGCCGCTGGCTCACGGGTCGCATCTCAAAAAAGCAGATGTACCGCATCGCCCATCCGGCGCTTCTGAAAATGCGCCGCCAACTGATCAAGGACTATTTGATCTGGCCGCTGCTGGCAGGCCCGGGCTTCCTGGTGGTATTGGCTGGCAATGCCGTGGCCAACGTGATGCGCAGTCTGTGGACCTACACCGTCATCTTCTGCGGACACTTCACGACCGATGTGCAGACCTTCCCCAAGAGCGTGCTCAAGAACGACACCCGCGCAAGCTGGTATGTGCGTCAGGTGGCAGGTTCGTCCAACCTGAGCGGCGGCTTCTTGCTGAACGTGATGACGGGCAACCTGAGCCACCAGATCGAACACCACCTCTTCCCCGATGTGCCAGCCAACCGCTACGCCGAAATGGCTGTGCAGGTGCGCGAAATCTGCGCCCGTTATGGGCAGTATTACAACACCGGCTCGATGGTGAAGCAGTTTGGCCAGGTGCTATGGCGCATCCTGCGTCACTCCTTCCCCAGCTCACCTCGGCGCACGCTGCGCCCGACCATGGTCAAGTGATCGGCCGTTCCGATGAGCGGAACAGGGGCACCCTCTTAATGGGGGGGTGATCTGGCATTCCCTGATCGTTAAGTGCCTCACGCTCGCGTAGCCTGACAGGCATCCATCCAGTTCGGACCCGTTGTGACAGCCGGGGCCGCTGGCGATCAACCTGGGGCGCAACACGGCCACCGTGACGTCCCTGAGCACCCCTTTGCCCCGCCCGCCATGAGCAGTGATGTACCCCAGCCCTCAGCCCTGTCCAAACTGAAGATCGACCGCAGTGCGCAGGCCCCCGTCCGCAAGAAGTCCGGGATGAAAACCTGGGTGCTGCTGGGGGCGGCAGTGCTGGCTGGTGGTGCCTACCTCTGGATGCCACGTGCCACCGAAGTGGGCATGACATCGGTCGTGCTGAGCACGCCTTCGCAGCAATATGTGCAACTGACCGCCTCCGGCTATGTGGTGGCGCAGCGGCGTTCGGCTGTGGCGTCCAAGGCGTCCGGGCGCCTGATCGAGCTCAATGTGCGAGAAGGCTCCAAGGTCAAGCGCGGTGACCTGCTGGCCCGCCTGGATGGCAGCGACATTCAGGCCGCCATTCTGGGTGCCGAGGCCGCCGTGCTGCAGGCCGAGGCCAACCACAAGCAACTGTGGGTGCAACTCATCAATGCGCGCGCTGAGACGACGCGCGCGCGCAGCCTCGAAGGCCAGGGCTTCATCTCGCCACAGATGGTGGACACCACCGTGAGCAAGAACAAGGCGGCCTTTGCAGCCGCAGCCGCCGGCCAGGCCGCCCTGGAACAGGCGCGTGCCCAGCTCAAGGCCCAGAAGGTGGCCCTGGACTACACCGAAATCCGCGCCCCCTTTGACGGCGTGGTGCTGGTCAAGAACGCCAACGTGGGCGACATCATCACCCCCATGTCGAGTGCCGCTGGCGCACAAGGTGCGGTCGTCACCATGGCCGACATGACCACGCTCGAAGTCGAGGCCGATGTCTCCGAGAGCAGTCTCTCGAAAGCGCAGGTGGGGCAACCCGTCGAAATCGTGCTGGACGCACTGCCGGGCGTGCGCTTCAAGGGCCGCGTTTCGGGCATCGTGCCCACGGTGGACCGGGCCAAGGCCACGGTCATGACCAAGATTCGCTTTGAACAGCTCGATCCGCGCGTCCTGCCGGAGATGAGTGCCAAGGTCAGCTTCCTGTCTCAAGACATCAGCGCCGCCGACCAGCAGACCGTGCTGGCCGTGCCACCCAGGGCCATCGTCACCGACCAGGGCAAGAGCCATGTTTTCCGCATTGCTTCGGTCAACGGCAAGGATGTGGTGCAAGAAGTTGCCGTGACGCTGGGGCGTCAGCTTGGTGACCTGCGCGAAATTCGCGGCGAGTTGAAGTCGGGCGACAAGTTGGTGGACACCCCACCGGCAGGTCTGAACGATGGTGCCCGAATCCGTGTGACCACCTCCTGAAGCGGAAGACGCAGTATGAGCACCGCCCGCGACGCGTCCGATGACACGCTGATCCGCATCGACCACCTCACCAAAACCTACACCCGCGGTGGCCAGCCCATCCCGGTGCTGACTGACATCAACCTGGCGGTGCGCCGCGCCGAGTTTGTCTCGCTGATGGGGCCCAGCGGCTCGGGCAAGAGCACCTTGCTCAACCTGATTGCGGGCATTGACCAACCCACCTCGGGCACCATCCACATTGCCGGGGTGGACATTGCCACGCTCGATGAAGGCGCACTGGCCGATTGGCGCGCTGCCAACGTGGGCTTCATCTTTCAGTTCTACAACCTGATGCCGGTGCTGACGGCCTACGAGAACGTGGAGCTGCCCCTGCTGTTGACCAACCTGACACGCAAGGAGCGCAAGGCGCATGTAGAGGCCACGTTGGAGATGGTGCGCCTGGCCGACCGCATGGACCACTACCCCAACGAGTTGTCGGGCGGACAGCAGCAACGCGTGGCGATTGCCCGCGCCCTGGTGACCGACCCTGCACTGATCGTGGCCGACGAGCCCACAGGTGACCTCGACCGCGCCACGGGTGAAGAGGTGCTGGCTTTGATGGACGAGTTGCACCACGATCTGGGCAAGACCATCGTGATGGTGACGCACGACCCCAAGGCCGCCTCGCGCGCCAGCCGCATG
>JAGOKC010000058.1:0-1476 GCA_017994835.1 Aquabacterium sp.
CGTTGGTGCCACGCGGTGTGCCGACATTGACGTCGAAGCGGACAGAACCCTTGAGAGGGTCCAAACCAACCAGACGCGAGCCTTGTCCGACCAGCAGGGTGTCACGGAAGGCACCCAACACCCCGGAGGTGGCCAGGGCCAGCGGTTCGCCACCCGGACGCTGGTACTGCCATAGCCAGCGCCCGTCGAGCGCATCGTAGCCACGCACGCTGCGATCAACAGCCTGCACAAAAACACGTTCACCAGCGACCAACGGAGGGGTGATGACGCGACCAGGCAAACGCTCAGTCCACAGCCACTTGCCTTGATCAAATACCTGTAATTCGTTGTTGTTCGTCACGACGGCAGAATGACGGCCATCACTGCCCACAGCAGCAGACAGCCCCCCCTTGGCCTGGGCGCGCCAACGCAATGTGCCGTTGACCGCATCAAAAGCCACGATCTCGCCATCTGTGCTCGCAGTGGTGATCACCCCTTCGCTGCTGGCAAGACTGAGCGGGCCTTCGACGGCGCCGATGCGCTGCGACCACACAGTGGAGAGTCGAACGACAGGGGTCAAGGATTCAAGAGGTGCCGGCGCTGGCTTGCTGGAACCGCAGGCCGTCAGGACGGACAGCACCAGAATGCTGAGCGTGCCCCCCAGCAGACGTGCAGCACGCTGAGACAGGAGCACCGGGGTGAGACGAGAAGAATTCATAAGGTCACTCTCGGATGAGGGATCACGGAGCCGATGCGGCTGCGACAGATGCAGATTCTGTCGTGGCGGAGGCTGGAGGTTGCCCCAGGGCCGTCAGCTTGCCCTCGATAAAGCGACGGTACTCGACCTCCGCAGGCATGGCATCCCAGGCTGCGCGGTAGGCTTTGGCTGCCTCATCTTTTTTACCCTGCGCAGACAGAATGTCGCCACGACGGTCCTCTACCAGGGCGGTAAATTCGGGCGGCACAGTGGCAGACAGTGTCTTGGTCGCATCGTCATAGGCTTTGGCGTCCATCTGCACACCGGACAGGCGCAAGCGGGCAATCGCTACCAGTTCAGGATTCTTGCCTTCATCCACAGCCCATTGCAACGCAGCTTTGGTCTCATCCGTTTTTTGCTGCTCGATGGCCACCCGTGCTGCCAGCAAAGCACCTTGCATGGCAAAGGTGGTGCCAGCGTAGTCCTTCTTGAGGTCCGCAAAAGCCCGTGCAGCCTTGTCGAGCTGACCGTTGCTCACGGCACGGTCGAGTTCTTCATACAGGCCAGCCGCAGCCAGGCTGCGTTTTTGTTGCCAGTACTGGTAGCCGTTCCAGGCAGCGTAGGCACCGAGAACCAGCACGAGCACCCAGGTGATCAGGTTGCCGTACTGCTTCCAGAAGTGCTTGAACTGATCCAACTGTTCTTGCTGTTCGTTGTCGTAGGTCGCCATGTTTGCCGAAATGAAGGGTTGTAGGTGTAAGCCGTCGATTATGACGGTCAGGAGGCGGTTGCCGGCGTCA
>JAGOKC010000058.1:1576-17850 GCA_017994835.1 Aquabacterium sp.
ATGCGCAGCGGATTGCTGTGCAAGCGGCGACGCGCATCTTCGTCCAACTGGTCTGCGTTGGCTTCGAGGTAGGTGATCAGGGCCGCACGGTGGGCCTTGCGTTCGTCAGGCTGGCCCAGGCTGTTGATCTGCAGGCTCACGTCCTGACCGATGGTCAGGCCCAGGTCGCGCCACAGGGCGGCGGTCATCAGGATGAGCTCGGCGTCCACATCTGGACCGGCGAAACCCAGCACCTCGGCACCCACCTGATGGAACTGGCGATAGCGTCCTTTTTGCGGGCGCTCGTGGCGGAACATGGGGCCGATGTAGTACAGGCGCTTGCCGCCTTCGTACAGAAAATTGTGCTCGTTGATGGCGCGCACCGAGCCGGCGGTGCCTTCGGGGCGCAGGGTCAGCTTGTCGCCATTGAGGCTGTCTTCAAAGGAGTACATCTCCTTTTCGACGATGTCGGTGACTTCGCCCAGGCCACGCACGAACAAGGCGGTGGGCTCGACGATGGGCGTGCGCATGTTCAGATAGCCGTAGCGGCGCATCAGTTGTCGCACCTTGTCTTCGAGCCATTCCCAGCGCGCCGATTCCGGCGGCAGGATGTCGTTCATGCCTTTGATGGCGGTCAGCTTTTCTGCCATGAGAGCGTCAGTTTCTTGTTTTCTTGAAAGGGATCAGGCCTGTGCGGCCCCGCCAAAACGGCGATCAATGTAGGTCTGGACGAGTTGCTGGAACTCTTCGGCAATGCGCTCGCCACGCAGGGTGAGGGCCTTCTCGCCGTCAATGAATACCGGAGCCGCCGGGGCTTCGCCGGTGCCGGGCAGGCTGATACCGATGTCGGCATGCTTGCTCTCGCCGGGGCCGTTGACGATGCAACCCATCACGGCCACCTTGAGGTTCTCGACGCCGGGGTACTGGCTGCGCCAGACCGGCATCTGCGCACGCAGGAAGTCGTCGATCTGCTTGGCCAGTTCCTGGAAGGTGGTGCTGGTGGTACGGCCGCAGCCGGGGCAGGCGGTGACGCTGGGCACAAAGGTGCGCAGCCCCAGGGCCTGCAAAATCTCAAGTGCGACCACGACCTCTTGGGTTCGGGCCTCGCCGGGTTGCGGCGTGAGCGACACGCGGATCGTGTCGCCAATGCCCTCTTGCAACAGGATGGACAAGGCGGTGGCCGAGGCCACGGTGCCCTTGGTGCCCATGCCGGCTTCGGTCAAGCCGAGGTGCAGGGGGTAGTCGCAACGGGCGGCCAGGCCACGGTAAACGCTGATGAGGTCCTGCACGCCACTGACCTTGCAGGACAGGATGATCTGTTCGGGCTTCATGCCCAGCTCCTGCGCGGCCTGGGCCGACTGCAGGGCCGAGCTGATCAGCGCCTGGTACATGACCTGCTGGGCGTCCCACGGTTGGGCGCTGCGGGCGTTCTCGTCCATCATGGCCGCGAGCAGTTCCTGATCGAGGCTGCCCCAGTTGACGCCGATGCGCACGGGCTTGTCGTGGCGCAGGGCCACGTCGATCATCTGGGCAAACTGCTTGTCGCCCTTCTCGCCCTTGCCCACGTTGCCGGGGTTGATGCGGTACTTGGACAAGGCCTCGGCGCAGGCCGGCACCTCGGTGAGGAGGCGGTGGCCGTTGTAGTGGAAGTCGCCCACCAGAGGCACGTCAATGCCCATGCGGTCGAGTTGGTCGCGGATGTGCGGCACGGCGGCCGCCGCTTCGGGTGTGTTGACTGTGATGCGGACCAATTCAGAGCCAGCCACCGCCAACTCCTTGACCTGAATGGCCGTGCCAATGACATCGACCGTGTCGGTGTTGGTCATGGACTGCACGCGCACGGGGGCATCGCCCCCGATCGTGACCACGCGGGAGCCCCACACCACCCTCGCCTGCCGAGAACGCCGGGCAGCGGGGCGGGAGACATCGATGAGGGAGAAGTTTTCCAGGGTCATTTCAGCTCGACGCGCGCGGTGTTGTTGCGTGTGATGTTGGTCAGGGAAACAGGCTGTCCCTTGTAGCTGACTTGTACCGCACTGGCGTTACCGATGCGGACATTGAAGGGAGCCTGCCCTTGCAAAGCGAGATTTTCACCAGAAAGGGCAATGCCGGAGAACAGCTTCGATCCCGTGGCGTCCACCACTTCGATCCAGGAGTGGTCCGTCAACGCCATGCGCAACGGTGCATCCACCGGGACTGCCATGGCCGCCTGAGAGGACGGGACAGCCGAACTGACGCCACTAGACGGCACACTGGACGCCTCACTGGTCGCCGTGGTCACACCTGAGGCCTCAGACATGGCAGCACTTGCCCCACTCTCGGGGTGCGTCACATCTTCAGCAACCAGGGGCGCTGCATGATCAGCTGCCACCTCAATGGACGACGGTTGTGTGGTCGCATCATCGCCATTCAGATCTGATGCAGCCTGCACGCCCAACTCGGTGCCCGAAAGCCACGCCGGCCAACTCACAGACTCGGGCAACGCGTAAATGATGGCAGCCACCGTCAGCAAGGCGAGCGGTGCCAACCACTTGAACTTCCACAACTCACGCAGGTTCAATCGACCGCCGCGGTCAAACAAGGCAGGCACACTGCCGTGATCACGTAAAGGCGCATTGATGGAGAGTTTTTCCTCGCTCAACGCATGCAGCCGGGCTGCTGGCAAACCCGCAAGGACCTCGGTCGCATCCATGCGCAAAGTACGGCATACCGTCAGGGCAAGCGCACGTGTGAAGTTGCTGTCACCCAAACGATCGTGTTGCCCCTGCTCAAGCGCTTCCAGCTTGCTGGGAGACACCTTGATCTGACTGGCAAGTTGCGCCAGCGAGAACCCCTGCGCCTCACGAGCCCGACGCAGCAAGTCACCTGAACGGTCACCTCCTGCAGAAGGAGATGCGAGGTAAGAGGGGTTGCTGTCAGTCATCAAATCGACCCAACTCAAGCAGATTGGTTTCACGTGAGGCGGGGAAGCGTTGGCGCAACTGAGCCCCAAACTCGCGCGCGGCTTCCCGATTGCCATTGCGCTGCTCAATGCGTGTGGCCAACCACAGCGATTCGGCCGTGACCTGCTCGTCACGGCTGTTCACACGTGCGATGTAAAAACGGGCACGCTCCAGTTCGCCGCGACGGTACAGGACCGAAGCAAGATTGAACGCTGTCGCAGGGTTGGTCGGGTCCATTTCATAGGACCGTGCCAGGGTTTTTTCAGCCTCGGGGTACAAACCAGCACGCATCTGACAAACACCGCGCACAAACAAGGTCTTGCTGGTTGCAACGGTTTGCGGCAGCAGCGCTGCACGCCCGAACATGGCATCAGCCTCGGGGTACTTCCCCATCCGGCAGAGATACCAGCCGTAGTTGTGCAGCACGCTGCCGTTGCTGGCATCGCGATCAAGCGCAATCTGGAAGTTCGCATCCGCGCGAGCGGTGTCTCCCATTGCGTCGTAGATCAGCGCCCGCATCTCATATGCCTCAGGCAAGGACGAGTCAATGGCCTCAGCCTGCTTCAACTCATCTAGCGCAGTGGTGAGCTGCCCTTGGCTGAAATAGGTCGAAGCCAACTCAAGGCGAATGCGCGCGCGCTTGCGGATGTCACTTTCGTCGGATGCCGTCTCGATGTCGCCGCGGCTCCCTGCCGTTGCGGTCGGCATGGAAGCGCCACAACCAGCCAGGCCCAGAGCCCCCACGAGCAGGCCAATCATCCAGCAACACGTCAGCAACGGGCGAAACGTCCTCATGCGGCAATCTCCTTGTCAAAAGCGTCAGTGTAGTGCCGGGTCAGCTGCTGCTGACTCCAACTCAAGGCGCAGAGCGGTGACGCTCGCCTGGTTTCGGCAATGCCACCTTCACGGCCACGGGTTGACGCAACATGCGTGCCGCCGCACGGGTACGGTCTTGCACCTCGCCGGCCAGTTGGCCGCAAGCAGCGTCAATGTCGTCGCCACGGGTCTTGCGCACGGTGGTCACGATGCCGGCATCGACGAGGATGCGCGCGAAGGCCTGCACACGCTCGTTGTTGGAGCGCAGCAGCCCCGATGCCGGGAAGGGATTGAAGGGAATCAGGTTGAACTTGCAGTTGATGCGCCCCTTGACGAGGGCGATCAGCTGGCGGGCGTGCTCGTCGGTGTCATTGACGCCGTCGAGCATGCAGTATTCGAAGGTGATGAAATCGCGTGGCGCGGCGGTCAGGTAGGCCTGACAGGCGGTGAGCAATTCATCGATCGGGTATTTGCGATTGAGCGGCACCAGTTCGTCGCGCAGCGCATCATTGGGCGCGTGCAGCGACACAGCCAAGGCCACCGGACAGTCATTCTGGAGGCGCTCGATCATGGGCACCACGCCCGAGGTTGACACCGTCACACGGCGACGCGACAGACCATAGCCATGATCGTCCAGCATCACCTTCAGGGCGGGCACCAGGGCGCTGTAGTTCTGCAGCGGCTCTCCCATGCCCATCATCACGACGTTGCTGATGACACGCTCGGTGGTGCCCAGGCGCTTGCGCAGTGCGTACTCCGCATGCCAGAGCTGGGCGACGATTTCACCGGTGGTGAGATTGCGGCTGAAGCCTTGATGACCGGTCGAGCAGAAGCGACACCCCACCGCACAGCCGGCCTGCGAAGACACGCACAGCGTGCCGCGATCGGACTCGGGGATGTAAACGCTCTCGACGGCGTTGCCTGCGCCCACATCGAACAGCCACTTGATGGTGCCGTCGGATGAGACGTGTTCGCTGATCACCGACAAGTCTTGCAGGGTGGCCACACCCTTGAGCTTGCTGCGCAGCGATTTGGCGAGGTCCGACATCTGGTCGAAATCGGTGGCACCTTTTTGATGTATCCAGCGAAACAGCTGTGTGGCGCGAAAGCGCTTTTCACCCAGTTGTTCGCAGAACACCGTCAACCCATCCAGGTCGAAATCCAGCAGGTTGACGGCGTTCATACTTCTTCAACTCTCAGCGAGGTCGGCAGCTCAGCGGCTGTAGACGTTCAGAGCGGGGAAGAAGAAAGCGATTTCGACAGCAGCGGTTTCAGCAGCGTCGGAACCGTGAACGGCGTTGGCATCGATGCTGTCAGCGAAGTCAGCGCGGATGGTGCCCTTTTCGGCCTTCTTCGGGTCGGTGGCACCCATCAGGTCGCGGTTCTTCAGGATCGCGCCTTCGCCTTCGAGCACTTGCACGAACACGGGGCCGGAGATCATGAACTCAACCAGGTCCTTGAAGAAAGGACGGGCAGCGTGCACAGCGTAGAACTGTTCGGCTTCAGCGCGCGACAGTTGCACCAGCTTGGCAGCGGCAACCTTCAGGCCAGCGCCTTCAAAGCGGCTGACGATTTGACCGATGACGTTCTTGGCAACGGCGTCGGGTTTGATGATCGAGAGGGTACGTTCAATAGCCATGGAATTCTCCTGATTCAGTGAGCTGGACAAAACCGCACATTCTACTGTGCGGACATGACCAGGCTCTGTCTGTGAATGATGTTTTCGGTGTGTGGAGGCAGTGCTGCTGCCTGAAATCAACGACGACCGCGACCACCACCACCGCCGCCGCCGCCACCGCGACGACCACCGCCGCCACCGGGTTTGCCAAAGAAGGCATCGGCACCGATGTAGCCCACCGAGGTTTGCAGCGGGTCAGGCTGACGGGGGCCCTTTTGTGGCTCACCCGTTCCCTTGCCGTGATTCTGATCGGGACGACCAAAACCTGCCGTGATGCGCTGAGAGCCCTTGACGAAGCGACGGTCAAAGGTCTGCTCCAGGGGGTTCGGGATGCGGGCGAAGTGCTCGTCGTCATCGCCATCGTGGCGCGGCGCAGGCTGACGATCACGATCACGATCCTGGCGTTGCTTATTGCCAAAGGCACCCGCCTCGTTGAACTGCTTGCCTTGCGGGCGGCCGCCCTGCCCTGGCTGACCACCACGACCTTGAGGGCCCTGGCTTTGGCTTTGGCCTTGACCACCGACAGGTGCCGGGCGTGCTTTGACAGGCAGGGGCTTGGGCCCACGGCCACCACGCCCCGCCGGGCCTTGCTCCTGCTGACGGTCCATGCCAGCCAGCGACTTGACGGCACGCACGTCGGACTCGCCCAACTCGACCCACACGCCGCGCTTGAGGCCACGCGGCAACACGATGGCCCCATAGCGCACACGGATCAGGCGATTGACCGTAAGACCGACCGTATCAAAAAGCTTGCGCACTTCGCGGTTACGGCCCTCGGCGATGACCACGCGATACCACTGGTTGATGCCCTCACCCGCACCATTGCTGATGGAGATGAACGAAGCAGTCTGACCGTCGATTTCAACACCCGTCAACAATCTGTTGCGTGCACCTTCATCAAGCGAACCCAGAACGCGCACGGCGTACTCACGCTCCACGCCAAAGCGAGGGTGCATCAGCTGGTTGGCCAGTTCGCCAGAGTTGGTGAACAGCAGCAGACCTTCGGTGTTCAGATCGAGGCGACCGACCGACATCCACTTGCCGTTGTGCAGTCGCGGCAAACGACGGAACACCGTGGGGCGTCCCTGCGGATCGTCGTGTGTAACGACTTCGCCCGTGGGCTTGTGATAGGCCAGGATGCGGGCAGTGGGCGGCGCAATGCGCACCTTGATCGGGCGACCGGCGACCTTGATGCGGTCACCAAAGGAGATGCGCTGACCGATGTGAGCCACCTGGTCGTTCACCTCAATGCGGCCGTCTTCGATCATCTGCTCGATGTCGCGGCGCGAGCCGACACCGGCCTGGGCCAGCACCTTCTGCAGCTTGGGGGCATCGGGCTCGGGCAGCAGCACGCGCTTGTAGACGCCACCTTCTTCGGCAGCGGCTTCTTCGGCCTCTTCACGCTCTTTGTCAAAGTCACCCGACAGGAGCTCGGCGAACACCTCGGTGGCCTGCTCGGCGGCGATGACGGCACGGCGCGAACCCATCTGAGCCCCGCCTTCTTCCATCGCTTCCGGCACGGCTTCATCACGCTCACCATCGGCAGCCTGTGGCCGACGCTCTTCGCGCGGCGGACGGTCAGCGCGAGGTCCGCGACGATCACCACGATCGCGACGCCCACGCTCACCGCGGGGTGCGCCTTCGCCTTCCGACGCAGCCGCCATCGGCGCGCGCTCGACCTGCTCACCATCTTGCGGCACGCTCACGGGCGCAGCCACCACAGCCGCGGGTGCGGGCGCGACGTCACTCACCGGTTCGGCGACTTTTTTGCGCGGCGCACGCTTGGGCTTGACGGGAGCAGCGGAATCTATCGTGGCCTGGACTGGCTCGGAGGCCGGCACCACAACCTCATCGGGCAACACATCTGCCAGCTTTTTGCGAGGCGCACGCTTGGGCTTAGTCGCCAACTCGGCTTGCACGGCATCGATTGGGGCAGGCTGTGCGGATTCAACCGGCTCACTTGCTTTGGTGCGACGCGCGCGTTTGGGCTTGACCACCTCGTCGGTGACCAGGGACTGTTCTTGAGGATCTTGCATGGGCACGTTTTCGGTGGTCATGATGCGGAAGGAAAAGAGGCGACATCCAGGCCTGGCGATTCAGACGCATCAGGAGATGTCATGGATGCGCCGTCGAGTTCAGGCAACGCATCTGCAACGGTTTCTGTCGAGGCAGTTACATGGGACGACTGCACAGCGTCCGGTTCAGGATCGAGAATGGACCCTTGTTCGAGATGGGGGTCTGCTTCGTCAAACAGGGACTCGGAGGTCACATCCCCCAGGCCCGGCAGCAAACCCTGACTGACCGGCATGCCCTCCAGGGTGGGCAACTGCGATAACGATGCCAGCCCCAGATCGTCGAGAAAATGCCGGGTTGTGGCGAACAGCGCCGGTCGTCCAGGGGCGTCGCGGTGCCCCACCACTTCAACCCAGCCACGGTCTTCGAGTTGTTTGATGATGTTGGCGCTGACGGTCACACCGCGGATGTCTTCGATGTCACCGCGTGTGACAGGTTGTTTGTAGGCAATGATGGCCAGTGTCTCCAGGGTTGCCCGCGTGTACTTGGGCGGCTTTTCAGGGTTGAGTCGATCCAGATGCGCCTGCACCTCGGCGCGTGTCTGAAACCGCCACCCCGACGCCAATTCACGCAACTCCACGCCGCGCCCTGCCCACTGCATCGCCAGATTGTCGAGCATGCCGCGTACCGTGTCAGCTGACACAGCATCATCAAATAACTGACGCATGTCACGCACCGTCATGGGATGACTGGCACACAGTAATGCGGCTTCCAGAATGCGCTCGGCATCCGGAGGATTGAGGACTTCCATCTCGTCAATCTTGAAGGTGTACAACGCCTGCTCACGACAGCGGCGCCAACCAAATCAATCACCTGCCGTTAGGCGGGCGTTGAGGAATTTGTCATAGGCCTAGCGCACTGCCATACAAGGCAAGCACACGGGCATCAGTCGGAACAAGGAGCCTCTTCTGAGGCGATGGCCAGCAACACGTGAGGGCAGCGGCCAGTCAGTCGCGCTTTTCTCAAAGCCACTGCCGTCAGGGCTTTTCACCCTGGATCTGCACCCGCATTATGCACCAGATGCCGCATTTTGTGCAGCGTCCTGCGCAGAGGCCTCCAACAAGGCCCAGGCCTGGGCCATGTCGGCAGGCAATGGTGCCTCAAAGTGCAAGCGCTCGCCCGTGAATGGATGCACGAAGGACAGTCGCGCAGCATGCAAAGCCTGACGCGTCATGCCCAGTGCGGGAGCCCCGCCATACAAGGTGTCAGAGACCAGTGGAAATCGGCGACTGCTCAGGTGCACGCGAATCTGGTGGGTACGCCCGGTGTGCAGTGTACACAGCACACCACTGTAGGCACGCGGAGGTCGGCGATCATCCGACCTCACCCCGGTTTGATCGGGTGCCCATTCGCCCGATAGCAGGCATTTCACATCGGTGCGCGCGGGCTTGCCTGAGGGCACGACCGCCATGCGCACACGCGTGACGGGATCACGCCCGATCGAGGATTCGATGGTGAAGGCCTCAGGCACCAAGCCGTGAACCAGCGCAAGGTACTGACGACTGACCTCGCGTGCGGCAATGGCGCGACTGAGGGCAGTGACCGCGACGAGCGATTTGCCGACGACCATCAAGCCACTGGTGTCCTTGTCAAGACGGTGCACGATCCCGGCACGGGGCAGGTCAAGTGCATTGTCATGGTGGGCCAGCAGGCCGTTCATCAAGGTGCCACACCAGTTACCGGCAGCCGGGTGAACCACCAGTCCCGCAGGTTTGTGGATGACCATGAGGTGTTCATCCTCAAACACGATATTGAGGTCCATCGGCTCGGGTACAAAGGCTTGACTTTGGGCTGTGGGTTTGAGCAAGACGTTCAGCACCTGACCCAAAAGTACCTTGCGGGAGGCCGAAGTGGCAACCTGACCGTTCACCTGCACACAGCCCTCATCTATCAGGGTCTTGAGGTGACTGCGCGAGTACTCGGGCACAGCGGCAGCCAGATACGCATCCAGACGCTGCCCTTGCGCCGACAGCGGCACCTCCAGTGTGCATTGCTGTGGCTCGGGCCGTGGCGCAGCAAACCCTGCCGTTGCGTCGGTGTCGTGGGCAGTGGTCTCGTCATCTCCCCAGTCATCATCGACCCACGTCGCGGTTACGTCTTCGTCTGAGCGTGCGGGTTCGGCAGGAACGGGAGGGTGAAAAACAGCAGTGCGAGGAAGTCGGGCCATGTGGCAACAAATCAAGAGTGAGCGCAATCTGAAGGCGCAGGGCTTCTATACTGCGCATTGTGGCGCTGTATGGCGTGACTGTGAGCGGACTCATCCGCAAGAAACTCAACGTGAAACTGCTGAAGAACCCATCCTCAAGCTTTCGGACCGGCCACAGCGCCGCGCTGTTGGCACTGGCTTTGAGCGCAGCCCTGGCGGCTTGCGGCACCGCACCACAGGACGAGTACGCGAACGTCAACTCCGACAAATTGTACGCAGACGCGAAACAAGAGCAGTCTGACGGCAATTTCGAGACCGCCGTCAAGATGCTAGAGAAGGTGGAGGCGCGCGCGTCGGGCACGCTGCTGGCGCAACAGGCGCAACTGGATCTGGCTTACGCGTATCACCGCAGTGGTGAAAAGGCATTGGCGCTGGCCAAGTTGGAACGCTTCATTCGGCTGCACCCGACCAGTCCGGCCATGGATTACGCCTATTACCTGCAGGGCTTGATCAATTTCAACGAGGATCTGGGGTTGTTCGGACGCCTCGCTCGTCAAGATTTAGCCGAGCGCGACCAACAGGCCTCGCGCGATGCGTATGAATCGTTCAAGCAGGTGGTCGATCGTTACCCGGAGTCAAAGTACGCCGAAGACGCGCGTTTGCGCATGAACCACGTGGTCAACTCGCTGGCCGCTGGCGAAGTGCATGTGGCTCGCTACTACCTGCGCCGTGGTGCCTTCCTGGCCGCTGCCAACCGTGCCCAGCAGGCAATCAAAGACTATCCGCAGTCACCCGCTATTGAAGAAGCGCTCTACATCATGTCCCGCGCTTACGACCAACTGGGGTTGGTTCAATTGCGTGATGACGCCGTGCGAGTGCTCAAGCAAAGTTTCCCTGAAAGCACCCACCTCAGTGGCGATGGCCTGAAAGCAGACGAAGAGCCCTGGTGGCAACTTTGGTGAGTTGCCCCTGAGCAGACCCCGCGCCAAATGGCGCGGTTTTCATTTCAGTCAGCACTGCTGGTGCCCCCGGAATGGAAGCCAGACAACATCCCCTGGTCGTGTACAGCCACACCCAGCGGCGGGACATCCACAGGCTCTTCAACGGGTGCCACTTCGGCAGGTGGCTCATGAATCACCTGCCGACTTTGAATCCGGTGAATGAAACGACGCCCCCGATCGTAGGGGAACACGTCATGGACATAACCTTCCCGGATACGCTGCTGATGTTGTTGCCAGAATTCGGGCTCAAGCAGATCAGCATGGTATTGCATGAAGATTTTGCGCACCCGCAGATCACCCAGCAAGAAGGGGCCGAAGGTTTCAGGGAACACGTCGCGCGGTCCGACTGAATACCAGATCTCGCCTGACATTTCCTCTTCTTCATTGCGCGGCTCAGGCACTTTGCGGAAGTTGCAGTCGGTCACGTACTCGATTTCGTCGTAGTCGTAGAAGACCACCTTGCCATTGCGGGTCACACCAAAGTTTTTCCAGAGCATGTCGCCGGGGAAGATGTTGGCCGCCACCAGATCCTTGATGGCGTTGCCGTACTCGATGACCGCATGCTCGAGTGAGTCACCCTCGGCCTCGTGAATGTAGATGTTGAGCGGGATCATCCGTCGCTCGATGTAGAGGTGCTTGATGACCAGCACCTGGCCATCTTCATCCTCCATGACACTGGGCGCAAACTTCTGAAGTTCTGCAATCAGTTCGTCATCGAAACGATGGCGTGGAAACGCGACATTGGTGAACTCAAGGGAATCGGCCATGCGCCCTACCCGGTCATGCTGTTTGACCAGTTGGTACTTGCCCATGATGCCTTGCCGTGTGATTTCCTTTTGGGGTGGGAAATAGTCCTTGATCACTTTGAACACAAACGGATAGGACGGCAAGTCAAACACCAGCATGACCATGCCCTTGATGCCTGGTGCGATCCGGAACTTGTCACTGGAATGCTTCAGGTGGAACAGGAAATCTCGGTAAAACAGGTTCTTGCCATGTTTTTGCAGACCCAGTGCGCTGTAGATCTCACCCCGAGGTTTGCGTGGCATCAGCGTGCGAAGAAACTGCACATACGCCGAGGGCACCGGCATGTAAACCATGAAGTAGGCGCGTGCAAAGCTGAACAGCGCAAGCAGGTCGTCTTCACCAAACAGGGCTGCGTCGATGTAGAGGCGGCTCTTGGAGTTGTGAAGGATGGGGATCGCGAAGGGCAAACTGCGAAACCCGTTGACCATCTTGCCAACGATGTAGGCTCCCTTGTTTCGGAAGAACAGCGATGACAGCACCTGGATCTGAAAATTGGTGCGCAGGCGGACGCGCCCGATTTGCTCGATGAGCGATTCGTACACCAGGGCAATGTCCCGGTCTAGGTCTTCGAACGGAACCCGCAACTCGTAGTTCTCGACCATCTGCTTGAGAACGGTCTGGAGGTTTTCTCGTGTCGGGTAGTAGGCACGGAAGGTACCAAATCCATCGCCATCGTCGTCATCGTCGATGTATTCGGTGGACACCGCAGGCCGAACGAAGATGAAGTCGTTACGGAAATACTGCCGGTCAAGGATTTTGATGGTGACCGAATTAAAGAAGGTTTCAGCCAATTCGGGCTGTCGATGCCCTGTGAGCAAACCGATGTAAAACAGTTTGATCTGGTGCCACACCTGCATGGGCAAAGTGCTGGCACCGTAGTCTTGTTCCAGTCGCTCGACAGATTCCTTCACCCGCAGATCGTAGAACTCGATGCGCACTCGCTGTGCAGTTTGTTGCCCATGCCAGTCAGCTTCCTCGAAGCGTCGTTTCGACTGGGTGTTGGTTTCGCTGAAGATCTTATAGTGCCGATCAAAGCCATCAAGCAGAGCCCGTGCGATCTCGAACACCCGCGGATCGGTCAATTGCTGCGGAAACATCGCACTGCGCTCCATGCTCAACCTCACTTTTCCGACGGAGTTGCGGTGGCAGCCATGTAGCGCTCGCGCAGTCGGGCCACCGCATTTTCATACGCAGGCACCACATCGTCGCTGCTCTTGACCGTCATGCTCAGATCATTGATCAGGCCATTCTGCAGGCCATAAACCCAGCCGTGGACCACAATCTGCTGCCCACGCGCCCATGCGTCCTGCACCATGGTGGTCTGGCAGACATTGAAGCTTTGCTGAAGCACATTGAGTTCGCACAAGGCGTCATAGCGCATGGAGCCCTCCGGCACACTCTTGAGCCAGTCGAGGTGGTTGTTGCGTACGTCCTTGACGTGACGGATCCAGTTGTCAACGATGCCGATGCGCAAGTCATCCATGGCCGCACGCACGCCACCACAGCCGTAGTGCCCGACGACCATGATGTGCTTGACCTTGAGCATGTCGATGGCGAACTCCATTACGGACAGGCAGTTCAGATCGGAATGCGCCACCACGTTCGCCACATTGCGGTGCACGAACATTTCACCAGGCAAGAGGCCGCAAATTTCATTGGCAGGCACACGACTGTCGCTGCAACCAATCCAGAGGTACTGCGGCGACTGCTGCTGCTGCAATCGAGAAAAGAAACCTGGGGAGCGCTGTTCAATGTCACGTGCCCAGGCGCGGTTGCTTTCAAAGAGTTGGTCGATGTTCATAAGCTGCAGTGTAGACACCCTGGTCACAGGATGACACGACGTCCCCATCCATTTATCGGACATTCGAAGCGTGTCTTGGCTTCACAATCGGTGTCCTGTATGTCTTGTTCAAAGGCTGAACTCTTTGCCCACCGCCGTTTCGCCTGACCACAGCCCCCTGATCTACCCCTGGGGGGGTACCCTGCCTACCCCTGGCAACACCCTCACGTTGCGCCCAGGCCTGCATTGGCTGCGCATGCCGCTGCCTTTTGCGCTGAACCACATCAATCTTTGGGCGCTGGACGACGTGCACGAGGGACAGCCTGGCTGGACTGTGGTGGACGCCGGGGTTGCGACCGAGACAATTCGAACCTTGTGGCAAGCGCTTTGGCGTGGTCCCCTGGCGGGCAAACCGCTGTCCCGCATGCTGGTGACACACATGCATCCGGATCACGTCGGCAACGCGCAATGGCTGATCCATCATTTCAGTGGTACACAGCCCGCACATTTATGGATGAGTGCCACCGATTACCTGGCTGCCACCCTGGCGTGTCAAGCCACCACTGGTTATGGCGGTGACCGCGCAGCCGACTATTTTCTGAGTCATGGTCTGAATCACCCTGATGGGATGGCGAAGATCCGCGAACGCGGTGGCTACTATGCGTCGATGGTGCCCGAGGTGCCACAGGCCTATTGCCGCTTGCTCGATGGCATGCACGTGCAGATCGGCGAGCGCCGCTGGCAATGTCTGGCTGGTCATGGTCACGCCCCGGAACACATTGCCCTCTACAACGCACAAGATGGCGTGCTGATCTCCGGCGACATGCTGCTGCCGCGCATCTCCACCAATGTGAGCGTCACCGACATGGAACCTGAGGCAGACGCGCTGGGCTTGTTTTTGACGTCACTGGAGCGGATGAACACCTTGCCCGGCGATACCCTGGTACTGCCCTCGCACGGCCTGCCATTCACTGGCATCCACACCCGCATTGAGCAGTTGAAAGATCACCATCGTGACCGACTCAACGAGGTACTGAACGCCTGTCGAGAACGCCCTTGCTGCGCAGCCGACATGCTGCCCATTCTGTTCCAGCGCAGTCTGGATCTGCACCAGATCACCTTCGCAATGGGTGAAGCTGTGGCCCACCTCAATCACCTCTGGCATCTGGGCCAGTTGCGCAGGTGGCAAGAAAGCGATGGCGTCTGGCGGTTCGAGTGCGTCTGAGAAGGTTCAGTCTGGCATGACGATGTGACGCAATTGCTCACGCACTGACTCGTACTCAGGCATGACGGAGCGCACCACGGCCCAGAAACGCGGACTGTGGTTCATCTCATGGAGATGGGCGAGTTCATGCGCCACCACGTAGTCAATGATGGCAGGGCTGAAATGAACGAGGCGCCAGTGCAGGCGAATGGAACCATCGGCACTGGCACTGCCCCAGCGGGTGCGTGCCGATGACAAGGTGATGCGCGTGACCCGCACCTGCAGACGTTCGGCATAGTGCTGAACACGTACATTGAAATGGGCTCGCGCCTGTTGACACATCCAGGCAAGCACGGCGTCTCGAACCTTCTCTCCAGAGGCGTCTTGCGGCAAACCAAGGTGCAGTGTTCGCTGCGCCACGCCAGGCAAGCCGGCCTGCAAGGCATGCCCATCGCGCAACATGGGGGCTTTCAGTCCTGGCTCGATCACGATGAGGATGGATTCACCCAGGAAAGGGACGCTTGCACCCTCGCACCACTCAATGCGCGCCGCTTGTTGCCGGTGGGCACGCTCACGCTGCTCACCCAGTTTCTTGCAGATCCAGTGCTCTTTGGCGCGCAAGGCCGTTTCGATGTCGGCCCAGGCCACCCATCGCGGCGCACGAACGGTCAAGCCCTCGACGCCGACCACCATGCCGATGCTGCGGCGACGGGCGCGTTGCACCGCATAAGCGACCACAGCTCTGCCCAGCACAATTTCACGTTCGGCCTGGGGATGACGGAACTGTGCCATGGCGAGTTGTTCACGCGGGTGAAGTGAGGTCACCATGTCGTGCGCGGATTCGTTGGCCGCACCATCGCCCCACAAACCCAGCTGTACAGAGCTTTCCGAGCTCAACTGAGCTCTCCGATGTGCGTGGAGACAGGACTGTCTTCACCCTGAACACGTCGATCCCTGAAGATAAGGTAGTCGGCGAAGGCAGACAGGTTGGGGTGGATCGTCAGCCCCGTGACCTGTTGACGCAGATTCTGCAGTTCCGATTCCGGCATGGTCGCTGCTTGTCCGGTGCGAACCAGGTGGGGTTCACACCCCACGGATTGCGCGGCCAGGACATCGCGCGGCAAATCGCCCACCATGGGCACCCCCTCCAGGCTGCGCCCGAACCGTTGACCAATCATCTGAAACAGGCCTGGCATAGGCTTGCGACAGGTGCAGTGGTCTTCGGGCGTGTGAGGGCAAAAGAACACAGCTTCGACACGCCCACCCACTTTGGCGAGCATCTGGTTCATCTTGGCATGCATGGCATTAAGCGCCACCATGTCGAACAAACCCCTGCCAATGCCGGACTGGTTGGTGGCCACCACCACATGCCAACCTGCATGATTCAAGCGCGCAATCGCCTCCAGCGCCCCCGGCAAAGGCACCCACTCTTCGGGCGACTTGATGTAGTCCTCCCGTTCGTGGTTGATAGTGCCGTCGCGGTCGAGGATGACGAGCTTCATGGCCTCTCCGGGGTGGTGGTGACTGCGACCGCTCAAATCAAGCCGCCAGTCTGGAAAGATCAGCGACCTGGTTCATGGCCTGATGCAAGGTGGCCAGCAAACCCAGGCGGTTGGTCTTGAGTGCGGCATCATCGGCATTGACCATGACACTGTCAAAGAACGCATCGACCGGGGTACGCAATGCCGCCAGAACCTGTAGAGAGGCGGTGTAATCGCCCTGCTCGAAAGCCAGTTGGGCCTGGGGTGCCACGCTTTGCAGGGCCGCATACAAGGCTCTTTCAGCAGTTTCCTGCAACAAGGTTTCATCCACCTTGGCATGAACCGCAGTATCTGCCTTTTTGAGGAT